>PMOK01000266.1 GCA_003162425.1 Bryobacterales bacterium
TAAACGCAAATAAACGCAAATGAAAACCAGCACAAAGCCACAGCTGGCAGCCACATGAAACTCTGGGGCGGGCGATTCGAGACCGGACCGTCGGAGGTTTTCGAACGATTTTCCGGCTCGCTCCATTTCGATAAGCGATTGCTGGATGCTGACTGCCGCGGCTCCCAGGCGTTCGCGCGCGCGTTGCAGCAAGTTGGGATCGTTACGGCGGAGGAATGCGCGACGATCGTGGCCGCGTTTGAACAGATCCGCGTGGACGCCCAGCAGCCTGGATTTTTTGAGGGCGCATCGGACGAAGACGTCCACACGCTGGTGATCCGCAAGCTCAAAGATCGCGTGGGCGCGCTGGCGGATAAAACCCACACCGGACGCAGCCGCAATGAGCAAGTGTCTCTCGATATCCGGCTGTGGCTGCGTGAGGAAATCGATTCGATTGTCCATCAGCTCGCGCTTGTAATGGCGGCGCTGGTCGCGATGGCCCGCAAGTATCCGGACGCCCTGGTGCCCGGTTATACCCACATGAGGCGCGCCCAGGCCGTGCTGTGGCCGCACTACCTGCTCGCTTATTTCGAAATGTTCGCGCGCGACCGTGAGCGTTTTCTCGAGGCCCGTGCGCGGGTGAACGTCATGCCGCTCGGATCGGGCGCGCTGGCCGGAAGCGGATTCCCTTTCGACCGCGATGCCATCGCTCGCGACCTGGGCTTTGCAGTCGTAACGCGCAACAGCATGGATGTCTCCGCCGATCGCGATTTCGCGCTCGACTTCCTCTACGCAGCTTCCGTCACCATGCTGCATTTGAGCCGTCTGGCCGAGGATTGGATTCTTTATTCGAGCGATGAGTTCGGATGGCTGGAGCTGGGCGACGGTGTCACCAGCGGTTCCAGTCTGATGCCGCAGAAGAAGAACCCGGATTCGCTCGAATTGATCCGCGGAAAAAGCGGGCGCGTTTTTGGCGATTTAAGCTCGTTGTTCGTCACGCTGAAGGGCCTTCCGATGACCTACAACCGTGACATGCAGGAAGACAAAGAGCCGCTGTTCGATGCGGCCGCGCAGGTGACAGCGTCGCTCGAAATGATGGAGGCAGTGATCCAATCCACGCGCCTCAACTCTTCGCGGCCCGTCGCTGCGGCTGAAGAGAGTTGGGTAGTAGCCACCGATCTGGCCGAAGCGTTGGCGCGCGCCGGCGTTCCGTTTCATCAGGCGCACCAGTTGGTGGGGCGGCTGGTGCTTGAAAGCGTCAAACAAGGCAAGAAACCCTCAGATTGGACGCCCTCGGCCTTGACGGCATTCGCGCCGGAATTCACTCCTGAAATGTCGCGTCTGCTTAACCCCGCGGAAGGCATGAAAACGCGCGAACTCCCAGGCGGCACCGGCCCGGCGGCGGTCTCGGACGCACTGGATCAGGCCGAAGCTCGGCTTCGCGGCTGGCAACCATGAACAAGACTTTCCGCCAGGGCCAGATCTTGAAACTGATTCGTAACAAACGAATCCTCACTCAGGAAGATCTGGCGCGTGACCTGAACGAAAGTTTCGAGATCCGCACCACGCAGGTGACACTGTCGCGCGACATCCGCGAACTCGGGCTGCTGAAGACGCCGGAAGGTTACCGCCAAGTCACGCAGTCGGTTAGCGGGCCGGATTTGGCGACGGTGGCGGCCGAGTTTCTGAGGGATGCAAGAGTGGCGCAGAATCTGATTGTGCTGCGCACCTCGCCAGGGAATGCGAACGCACTGGCAGTGGCTCTGGATAACGCAGATTTGCCCGAGGTAGTTGGCACTCTAGCGGGCGACGATACGATCTTAGTGGTAGCGCCGGATGTTCAAACCGCGGGGAAGCTACGCGAGAAGCTGCTCCACTACATCCAAGGCGGGTAGTGGTTCTTCGGAGGACAAATCTCGATTCCTTATGGTGATATCTTCCAAACCTATCAGCGCATGGTCAAGCTGCAATCCTACAACGAAGTGTCCCCGTTCCTCGATGCAATAACAGACCTCGCCCAGCCCCAGCCAGTCGTCACAGACGACTTTTATTGCTGCGTTCACCGGGATAGGCCGATCCAGGACCAACCTCATCCCGTGGGGTGAAAGCTGGATGGCATTGGCGGGGGTGCTGTAGCCCGCATCCCCCAGTACCGTCAAGCTCACGGTTTCATACGCGCGGATGCGAGGCTCCCTGCGCCGGTCCATAAGAGCCTTATCGGTGCGGGGAGAGTGTTGTTTGAGCTTATTTTAAGCTTGTCTCTGAAGCAGGTAATTAACCTAGTTGACACATTCCATCCGTTACAGCGTCTCCCTGGATGAAGTGCGACAAGCATCTGGAGGACAACCATGAGACTATACCGAATAAAGAATGCAGTTCGCGCAGTAGCCACTGAGGAAAGCGGCAACAGGTTGACTGAACTTCCGGCCGGCGCCGTGTTCTCACTCACAAACGTAGAGCCTGATTCCAATGGCATGATTGAGGGGACGTCTGGGGAGCTTACCGTGCTCTTGTTTCTCAACGATCTGGAGGAGAGGGCGGAACTCATGAACGTCAGAATACCCGCAGCCACGGTCCGCGTGGCGCCGGAAATATCACAACACTGACAATCGGCCGGGTAGCCCAAGTCTTAACGAATCTCAGCCGAGGTACTCGACGTGAACGTAGGTCCCTAACCTCTCGTTGTAGGCTAGGTACCAGCCCGGATGATCGGGGTCCTCATAGACCACGATCGGGTCGCCGTTCCAGTTCCAGTCGCCGACGAAACCGATGTCGTACGGAGCAACGCCGAAGTAGAACCCGCTGAACCAAAAACGGTTGGGACCTCCTCCTTCCAGATGGAAGATGTGATCCGGCCCGAATCCGCCGCTGAAGCGGCCATGCTCGAATGGATGACCCAAATGATAGTGAGGATCGTTACGCCCCGTATCATGGCCAACCCACTCACCGTTGGGATGCACGTGCGCGGCGTTGGGATGTCCGGGAGCATCGCGGAAATTGGGCGCTTGCGCGGCGCGATGTTCTTCGCGCGCCGACGCCTGCTCGCGCGCGGGCGGCGGCCCGTGGGGTGGAACGAACCCTCCATTTTGATGCGGGGCCTCGCGTTCGCGAGCTTGACCATTGGCATTGGCTGCCCAACTCCGGCAGCCAGGGCGACGGATAAACGGTTACTTTGAGCTGTACAAAAGCCACACGGCCAATCCAATGGCGGCCGGCAAAAGGAACTCCGCCCAATCCTGGAATAGCAGCGTCCAGCGATCCAGGGCGCTCGATTCCTGCCGCGCTTCTTTGCGAAGTGAAGTGGTGAGGCGCGATCTCAGACCAGACGGCAGCCCGCGAATGGCGCGCACGATCTCTTCTTTGCCTTTTCGGTCGGCTATCAGGATGGTGGCTGAATTAATGCCGTTGGTGGACTGTTCCAGCCTCTTGCGCAGGGTGGGCGGAACATCTTCCACCGAGCGGTACACTTCCGTCTTGTTGCCCACTGAGATGAAGATGGTGGAACTTTTAAGAGTGACCCGCGACATGGCGACGTTCAACCTCCGGCTCGGATCGAGGCGGCTTCGGGCAGCTTCGACGGCGTTAACGCGGAGCCTACGTTCCCCGCATGTTCTAATATTACCTGAATGAAGGCCAGCGCGGCTTTCGACAGCGCCTTGTCTCTACGGTAAATCAACGCAACCTTGCGATACATCGGTTCAGGACCCAACGGTACGGCTGACAGCTTACCACTAGCCACTTCCTCCCGGCAATGGGAGGCCGCCAGGAAAGAATAACCGAGTCCCGCCATTACGAATCGCTTGATCATCTCTGTGGAATCCAATTCCATGGAGATTTGGATTTCGCCTTCCACGGGTTCGAGCCACACATTGAGGCGGGCCCGCGTGGTGCCCGACATTGGAAGCAGCAACGGATGGCCGGCAACGTCGGTTGGCACGACATATTTCTTGTTGGCCAGCGGATGTTTCCCCGGAAGCAGCAGAATAATCTCGTCGGAATGGATCTTGGCAACCTGCAGCTTCTTTTCCTGGATGGGCAACTGCGTGATTCCGAAATCCGCCAGGTTATCCAGCACCGCATCCACGACGCGGGAGCCGTAGGAACGGTCTACCGACAATTGCACGTTAGGGAATTTCTTCTTGTACTCGGAGAAAACCACCGGTAGCACGTAGATGCACGTGGCTTCGTTGGCCGCTATCACCAGTTCGCCGCGCGGAACGCGTTCCAGCTCGTTTATGGTGTCCTGCGCACGCCGCCGAAGATCCAGGATCTGCTCGGCATACCCGGCGAAGATCTTGCCTGCCGCGGTCAACGCGATTTTGGTTCCCAGCCGCTCGAACAGCGTGGTATTCAACTCCTGCTCGAGTTGCCGCACCTGCGCGCTGATGGCCGGCTGCGTACGATAACACGTCTGCGCCGCTTTGGAAAAACTTTTCAAGCGGACAATTTCAAGGAACGTATGCAACTGATCGAGATCCATTGGAAATCCGGACGAACGCTCGCCTCGATCGGGAGGTTTGCATCAATTGTAACAGGGCGGGGAGGACATCGCTGGCCCGGTTGACTTTGGAGTTGGCCACTTGGTAGTTTACCGTCTGCGGAACTTGTCGCACGCTTGCTCCCGCGCGCGGCCCGGTAAGAGGTTATGTCAGCTAACCGCCTAAGCTCACGAATCCACTCGATTGACGTTGCTCGCGGCGCCGTTATGGTGCTGATGGCCATCGATCACGTCCGCGTCTTTTCCGGCGTTCCCGCCGGCGGCGTAACGGCCGACATCTTTCTCACGCGATGGGTCACGAATTTCTGCGCCCCCGGTTTCGTCTTTTTCGCGGGCGTCTCCATCTTTCTGCATGGGCAGAAGCTCGAGAACGTGAACGCGCAATCGCGCTGGCTGTTCTTACGCGGAGCCTGGTTGGTTCTGCTCGAGCTCACCTATCTGCGGCTGGCCTGGACGTTCAATCTCGATTTCAAACATTACATGCTCGCCGGCGTGATCTGGATGCTGGGCTGGTGCATGATCCTGATGGGGCTGCTGATACGCCTTCCAGTGTGGGCGAACGCGGTGTTCGGCATGGCCATCGTCGCGGGGCACAACATCATTCCGCTGGTAATCGGCGGGAATGCGCAAGCGATCACGAACGGCTCGCTTGGCTGGTTGTGGCGAATCCTTTATTTCGGTGGCGGAATCGCCGTCGGAGGAGCAGGGGAGCCGAACTTCTTCGTACTCTATTCCATCGTCCCGTGGATCGGCGTGATGAGCGCTGGCTATGCTTTTGGAGCAATTTTACGGATGCCTCCGGAACGGCGCGATCGGATCTGCTACATCATCGGCGGCAGCGCGATCCTGGCGTTTCTCGTGTTGCGATATTTCAATATCTACGGCGATCGTCCGTGGGTTCCCAACCCGCGAGTGCCAGCCTGGATTTCATTCCTGAGCACATCGAAGTATCCAGCTTCGTTTCTATTCTTGTTGATGACGCTCGGGCCCACCATCGCGGTTCTTCCGTTGCTCGAGAAGGCCTACGGTCGGATTGCGCGGTGGCTGACCATCTTTGGCCGAACACCGCTGTTTTATTACCTGCTGCACATCCCGCTGATTCACGCAATGGCCGTCGGAATTTCCATGGTGCGTACGCCATTGGCGACACCATGGTTGTTCACCAACCATCCGGTGCGGCCGGGTGAATTGCCGGACGGTTACACCTGGAGCCTCGGCCTGCTGTACCTTGTCACCGCGATCGTAGTTGTCGCTCTCTACTTCGTGTGTCGACGATTTGCCGAGTTTAAATCGCAGCGGAAGGACGCGTGGTTATCGTACTTATAGGTTTTTTGTTGCGCGGCTACGCAGCCATGGGACGATCTTGTCAAAGCTGAATTGGTTGGCTTCGTAGAGCGCGGAGATAAAAGCGAAAGTTTCTTCCGCATCGGGCGTGAGCCGCACACCGTTGATGGCGAGAAACGTATACATAGCGGCGAAAGCTACGCGCTTGTTGCCGTCGATGAAGGCATGGTTTTGTGCCAGACTTTCCCAGAGCGCGGCGGCTTCCTCGATCAGGTCTTTGTAATAGCCGGTTTGCGGCCGGTAGAGGGCGGCTTCCAGCAGTCCTTGATCTCGGATGCCATGTGCGCCGCCATACCGGTCGATCTGGTCGGAATGCATTGCCAACACTTCGGCCACCGTGAGGTAGTCCGTCATTCAGCAAGCTTTTTGTAGAGGGGACCGTACTTTTCGTGGCTCGCGAGGTATGCGCCCATGACGTGCGAGCGCGGCGTGCTCTTCTTGCGCTTCTCGATCAGGTCGGCGAGAGCTTCGTCCACCAGAGCCTGAATCTGCCGGCCTTCCTTTTCGGCGAGCATGCGAACTTCTACCAGGATTTCTGAATTCACCTGGGTTGCGAATTTTGCGCGAGCCGTAGCGGTTGCCATGATTCAATCTATCATGATGTATCATGATTTGTCAAGAAAAACGTGCAAACATCAGATACGCTGGAGGTTATCGGCGGTCAGAGCATCACGCACATGGCCCGTATTGAGAGTGCCGGCTGGTTCAAACAGCATAACGTGAACTTCCTCGGCTGCCACGGGGCGGTGCTCGGTGCCTCGCGGCACGATCACGAATTCACCTTCCTTAAGCTCCATGGATTTTTCAGCGCCTGCCGCGTCTTTGTAATCCATGCGGAACGCGCCGTGAAAGACCAGGAACAGCTCGTCCTCCGATTCATGATGATGCCAGACGAATTCGCCCTGGAACTTTACCAGCTTAACGTGCTGCCCATTCAGCTCACCCACGATCTTGGGCGACCAATGATCTTGGAATGCGGAGAGCTTCTGCGCCACGTTGATCTTGTGCATGCATCCAAAGTAGCGCAGAAGCTCACCGGCTTACCGGCGCCAGTAGCCGCGGTAGTAGCGATGGCCGTAGTAGCGCGGTCCCACCCAATACGCGCCGCCATGCCAGCCGTACCGAGGACCCACGTACGCAACCACAGGCGGGGGCGGGGGCGCGGCATAATATCCATAACCGTAGCCTGGGGCGCCGACTCCGACCACCACACGGGTTCCCGCGAACATCGAACTTCCGGCCAAAAGAACAAGTGCCAGCAATTTTGTTTTCATTTTTCTTGCCTCCTCACGCCTGGAAGAATGCAAGTGTTTGTCCAAATCCTAAGGGGCTGGAGAATCAGTGAATTAGTTAAATGGGGCTTGGCTGCTCTTCACCACTGCTGGTTGTTTTTGGCCAGATGCTTCAAATCATCGATCTCACGGCGAACCTCATCCTGGAATTCGGGATCGGTTAAGCGCAAGGCATTGGATTCCACGCTGAGAAGTATGGCACGAACCGAAGCCTTTAGCAGAAGAGCAGCGGTACCAAGATCGGGTGCTATCGATGTTGGCGTGATAGCGGCTGAGTCGGCGCAGAGTTTCAAGCCCGATGCCGCCGCCCGCGCTGCTTGAAGCGGCACTTCGATCGCTTTTCGCAGTGCGGCTGCTTCGTTTGGTGTGCGGCGGCTGGCCATGTATTCGGCGAACACGGCGACATCTTCGTCGGCGTACTGCAAGAGCTTCTTGGATTCTGCTCGCGCAGATGCTAACAGTTCTTCGATCTTCGCGGGATCTCCCTGAAAGTCTCGACGCCTCCGGGTGATCTCGACCACTTTGATCAAAAGGCTCAAAGCCAGGCTCGCCGATACTGCTGCCACCGACACGCCCGCGGGGACCGGATCGCGACTGGCCAGTTGATCGCGAAATTCGTCCAGTGTCGAGTTCCAGATTGAGTCCGCCATAGCGGGCTTAAGACAATCCCACCACGCGTCCAGTCTCGGGGTCTAAATCAACATCATAGTAGCCCGGCCGCGTGGGCAATCCAGGCATGGTACTCATCGCTCCGAGCAACGGATAGAGGAAGCCTGCGCCCACGCTGGCACGAATATCCCGCACAGGCACGATGAATCCGGTTGGAACGCCTTTGAGGTTAGGATCATGGCTCAAGCTCAGGTGGGTTTTGGCCATGCAGATGGGAAGTTTGTCGAAACCGTTGCGAGTGTATAGCTCAATTTTGTTTTCGGCCTCTGGAGAGTACTCGACGCCGGCGCCACCATACATTTCGCGCACGATGGTCTCGATTTTTTGCTTGATGCTCACATTCAATGGATAAAGGAACTGGAAGTGAGCGGGCTGCTTGCACGCCGCGATTACGGCCTTGCCTAACTCCACTGAGCCTGCGCCTCCTTCGGCCCAATGATTCGACATGACCGCATCCTCAGCGCCCGCTTGGATGGCCACGCGGCGCACCAAGTCAATTTCAGCGTTCGTGTCATCCGAGAAGCGATTCACGGCCACCACTACCGGAATCCCAAAGGCGCGAGCGTTCTGAATCATTTTTCCGAGGTTGGGCAAGCCTTTTTCGAGCAAGCCTAGATTCTCTTCGGTGTAGGCCGGATCCAGCGGTTGTCCGGCCACTACCTTCGGACCGCCGCCGTGCATTTTCAAAGCGCGGATGGTAGCCACCAGCACCACGCAGTTGGGAACCAGACCGCTGTAGCGGCATTTGATGTTGAAAAATTTCTCCATGCCGATGTCGGCGCCGAAACCAGCTTCCGTGAGAACGTATCCATCGGCGCCCACCAGTTTGAGTGCGATCTGATCCGCCACAATGGACGAATTTCCGTGAGCAATATTGGCGAATGGGCCCGCATGCACGAACGCCGGCGTACCTTCCAGCGTCTGCATCAGGTTAGGCATGATGGCATCCTTCATCAGGGCCGCCAGCGCTCCGCCAACACCCAGATCATCAGCGGTGATGGGTGCGCCGGCGCGATTGGTGCCGATTACCATGCGGCCCAGGCGGTCCCGCATATCGGCGAGATCGGTGGTGAGCGCGAGAACAGCCATGATCTCGCTGGCCACCGTGATATCGAAGCCTGTGACGCGTGTCCGGCCTTTTTCTTCCGCACCTTGCCCGATGGTGATCTGGCGCAGCATACGGTCGCAGGTGTCCATCACACGGCGCCAGGTGATGCTGTCCGGGTCAATATCGAGGCGCGCGAAGCGGCTGCGCTCTTCGGTGGTGAGTTGGTTGGGATCGGTCTTTGAAATCCCCAGATTGCGCAGGCGGCGCAGCATCACGGGAGAGAATCGCCGGCTGCCGTCTTTCGACGGAGGGCAGAGCCGATTGAAGAGCGCCTCATCCGTCTGACTGTGTTCGTGGAAGATTCGAGTGTCGATAGCGGCAGCCAGGAGATTGTTCGCAGCGGTTATGGCGTGGATATCGCCGGTCAGGTGGAGATTGAAATCCTCCATGGGAATAATCTGGCTGTAGCCGCCACCGGCCGCGCCGCCTTTGATACCGAACGTCGGACCTTGGCTAGGCTGGCGAATGCAAGTGAACACGTTCTTGCCGAGGTGTGCTCCAAGCGCTTGGCTGAGCCCCACCGTGGTGGTGGTTTTGCCCTCACCCAGCGGCGTGGGGGTAATCGCGGTCACGACAATGTAGTTGCCGTTCGGAGCATCCTTGAGCCGATTCGCGATGGACAAATGCACCTTCGCCTTGGACCTTCCGTACAGTTCGAGCTCATCCGGAAGGATACCGGCTCGCGTGGCGATCTCGTCTATCGGAATCGGTGTCGAAGCCTGCGCGATTTCAAGATCGGAAGACAACATCTACGTTATTATAGGCGACCGGCTTCGCCGTTCGGTTCTTCAGTTCTTCGGTTCCTCAGTTCTTCGGTTCGTCCAACCGGCCCGTTCGCTCTAAGCGCATGTGGTTCCCGGAACCGATGAACCGAAGAACCGAATAACCGCCGAGCAAGCGCTAGCGCAGTGAGGCGTTATCATACGCTGATCACGGGACACGGGGCGTCGCGAACGATTGCGTAGGCGTTGCTGCGCAGACGGCCTAGCGGTTTTTGGATGACGCCACGGCCGATCACCACCAAATCCGCCTGTTCGCGAAGAGCCAGCTCTCGCACTACATGACCGGTGCGGCCAGCCTCCACCGAAACGTTCAGGCTGGTGCCAGCCTGCTCTTGCAACTTCGCGATCCGCTCCCGTGCGACGTTGAAAACGAAATCGCGCAGCGGATCCTCGGTGCAATTGAACTGTTCTTCTTCGAAGCCTGATACGGCATGTACCAGCCGGAGGCAAGCGCGTTGTTCGCTCGCAAACTGCGCAGCCCAGTGGAGCAGGGGAATGTCCTTGGCTGCCTCCGCGCGGATGGCGCACAGGATCTGGCGCCACTCCCTTTCCGGCCGCACGGCCATGTCTCCAGGATGTGTGGCTGTCCACACCGGACATTCGGCATCATGCAGGACCTTGGCCGTCACGGAACCCATCAACAGGCCTCGGACAGGCCCGTAGCCGTGCGTGGGCATCATGATCAAGCTGGTGTTCTTTTGGTACGCCACGCGAGCGATAATCGCGGCCGCATCTCCGGATTGGATGCAAGGCTGAACGGAGACCTCTTCGAACTCTTCCGTCCGGAAGGCCGCCAATTCATTGCGCCGAGCCTCCACCAATTCGGGCATATCTACCCAGGCGCCGAACGCGGCTTCTCCGCTAGCTCCGTACCAGGCCGGAGGAACCTCCACTACGTGCAGCAGCGTGACATCGGAGTGAAAGCGGGCGGCTAGCGCCTTCACGAACGGCGCCGCTGCATGGCTTTGTTGCGAGAGATCGACGGGGAAGAGGATGCGCGGGAAGGAAATCATAGTGAGCTCCTTTCTTCCGATCAAGTTCAATGCACGCTGAGCACCAAGAAAAAAGGGGATGCCTTCGCACCCCCAAAATTTGGCAAGCCGGAGGCTTGCCCTACTTCGGTCTTACTTCACCGCTTGGATCGGAATGTTACGAAGAGCCGGTTTCATCTCTGGCACCGGGATCACCACTTCGAGCACTCCGTTGTTCAGCTCGGCCTTAATCAGGTCCGCTTTCGCTCCCTTGGGCAGCGGAATGGAGCGGTAGAACTTGCCATAGCTGCGCTCGGTCCGGAAGAAGCCCTCCTCCTTTTTCTCCTTCATTAGCTTCTTCTCGCCTTCGATCACCAGCGCGTCGTCAATCACCGAGACCTTCACTTCCTCTTTGGGAATTCCGGGAATTTCGGCGGTGACTATGAAGTTGCCGTCCTTGTGTTTCACTTCCAGAGGCGGCGCCCACAGTTCGAATTCGGGCGGATTCGCAAAGTTGGCAAAATTCCGATCCATCTCCTCGGTGAACGGTACATACCGCTCGTTAGCTTACCGAGTGGCGTGTCCGCAGATCGCTTTCATTTAAAGACACATCGCGAACACGGCGTGCAACGTGACCCTCATCGCTCGGAAGCGCTGCGCGCCGTATTCCGGTGTGCTTCGGACGAACTGACGAATCTTGAACGAAATTGCACGGGATGTGCCGAATCCGGCGGTGGTGGGATTGTGAAATGGATCAAATAGTTACAATGGCTGGAATGGCTGATCGATCGCGCCGAGTGACCAGTTTCACGCACCCACATTTGGGTGAAAACCCGCCACAACCACAGGTTTGTGCATCACCTGAAAGTTCACCGACCGGGCCACAAAGCAAACCTCGTGCGCCTTGTGATGAACGGCAAGTGCGTCTTCAATGCGTGATTCATCCGTGATGGTCATCCTTGGATGAAGTGTGACCACGGTGAATTCGCCGGAACCGTCAGCGCGCTCTACCATTTCTCCGGCGGCTTCATCGGAGTAATCAGTAACAACAATCCCGGCGGCCGCGCAGAGGTGCAGCACCCAGAGCATGTGGCACGCTGATAGCGCGCCCACCAGCAGGTCCTCTGGACTGTAGCGGGCCGGATCGCCGTGGAAGAGAGGATCGGAAGAGCCTTGAATGGCCGCGGCCTTCTTCGGCGCCGTGATTTCATGATTGCGGCTGTACGCCTTGTATTCACTGGTGCCGGAACCCAGATTGCCCGTCCAGGTGGTGGTGGTTTGATAGTGATGAATTCTCGACATGCTTTCTCCCTAATACTATTTTGTCCCCTTGCTTACGCGCGGGGCTACATTGAGCGTTCGGTAAACCACGACAGCAGTCACCAGCAACCAGCCACAGCATGTGGTAATTTTGCAGTAGCATGGAGGCACCCATGAATCGGCGCAACTTCCTTCGCAATGCGGCGGCCGGCACCATCGCCCTGCACTCGTTTCCCTACCACCTCTTCGCAAATGGAACCAAGAAATACGCCACAGACCGCATAAAGCTGGGACCGCGCGGCGTAGAGCTCAGCCGGCTGGCGATGGGCACCGGCACCGATGGCGTGGGTGGCAGTTCCAACCAAACTCGCAAGCTAGGCATGGCGGGGCTTGCGAACCTGTTCGATGCCGCTTACGATCAAGGCGTCACATTTTGGGATTCCGCCGATCAATACGGAACGCATCCGCACGTTAAGGAAGCATTGAAGCGAGTCAAGCGCGAGCGCGTCACCATCCTCAGCAAAACGCACGCCTCCACTGAAAAGGAAATGCGCGCGGATCTGGACCGCTTCCGGCGCGAGCTCGGTACCGACTACATCGACATTCTGCTGCTGCACTGCATGATGGATGATGACTGGCCGGAACGCAAGAAAGGCGCCATGGCGGTAATCTCGGAGGCGCAGGAAAAGGGCATTGTGCGCACGCACGGAACTTCCTGCCACACGCTGGGCGCTCTCAAGGCCGCTGCGCGAAATCCGTGGGTGGAAGTGGATCTGGCGCGCATCAATCCCGCGCAGGCGCAGATGGATTCCGACCCCGCCACGGTAATCTCCGTTCTCAAGCAAATGAAGGCCGCCGGGAAAGGCGTGATCGGGATGAAGATTCTGGGAGCCGGAGCGCTGCGCAACCGCGTTGACGAGAGTTTGCAATTCGCTTTGTCCTTGGATTGCGTGGATTGTTTTACCATCGGAAGCGAGAGCCGCGCCGAGATGGAAGATTTGCTGCGGAAAATTCCCGCGGCCAGCGTGCGCGGTTGATGTACTCTTAAAGACAAAAGGGAGGAAACATGTTGAACTTGACCAAGATGATCCTGTGCTCGGTTGCTGCTATCACGATTGCATCCGGCCTGAACGGTGCTATCCTGCATCCGGAAATGACGGTGGCGGCCGACGCGGGCACTTATGCAAAACCGGCTGGGACGCTGGGGGAAAAACCGGCTGAGCCTTGGACCGCCACTACTATCGAAGCGGGCGTTGACAAGAAACCGCAACCCGGTAAGGTTGTTACCGAGGTCGGAGAGATTATCGATCTGTCGTGCTATCTCCAGCTCGGCAAGCATGGCGAGAAGCACAAAGCGTGCGGCACCAAATGCCTTCAGAACAGCCAGCCGATCGGACTGCTGACCAAGAGCGGCGAGGTCTACATGCTGATGGAAGAAGAGCACGATCCCCGGCGTGACGGACAGACTACATTTCGCCAAGCTGCAATCGACAATTTCGCCAAGATCATCGAGGTTACCGGAACAGAGGCCTCGGTCGGAGGCTACAAAGCGATTTTCGTTCAGGGATACGTGAAGAAATAGGATCCTCGGAGTGAGAAAGCGCCTGGCTGTTATCGGCTTACTGGCGCTTCTCGCCACCGGCTGCAATCGCGAACATAAGAAGGTTATCGCTGTTATCCCGAAAGGGAATTCCGATATTTTCTGGCAGTCCGTGCACGCCGGGGCGGTGAAGGCCGCTCGGGAGAATAATGTGGACGTGGCCTGGGACGGTCCTGCGACCGAAACCGACTACGGTGCGCAGCTTCAAAAAGTGGATGCGATGCTCAGCCGTCGGGTGGATGCTATCGCGCTTGCGCCAATCGATCGGCAGGCCCTGGTGAGCGTGGTCCAGCGCGCCGCGGATCGCAAAGTTCCGGTAATCATTTTCGATTCGGGTATCGATACGGATCGTTTTGTCGCGCAAGTGGCTACCGATAATTACAAAGCCGGCCAAATTGCCGCCGAACGGATGGGGAAGGTTCTGGGTGGCAAAGGCACTGTAGTGATGGTAGCGGTAAAACCCGGCGCCGCGTCCACCGAAGCGCGCGAGAAGGGATTTGAGGATATTATCCACCAGAAGTTTTCGGCCATCCAGATTCTGGATAAACGTTACGGCATGGCCTTGGTCTCCCAATCCCTGCTAGTCACCGAGAACATGCTTACCGCGCATCCGGATGTGGATGGAATCTTTTCGTCGAACGAGTCTACAACCATCGGCGCCGCCCAGGCGCTACGCAGCCGGCAACGCAAGGTGAAGCTGGTGGGGTTCGACTGGAGCCCGACACTGCTGGATGATCTTCAGTCCGGATTAGTGGATTCCCTTGTGATTCAAGACCCGTTCCAAATGGGATATCAGGCCGTGCTCAGTGCGGTGAAACATTTGCAAGGTCAGCCGGTGACGAGAATCACGGACCTGGCGCCGCGGCTGATCGATCGCGACAACCTGAACGATGCCGCCATTCAGTTGCAGTTGCATCCGGATCTGCAGAAGTATCTGGAATAGAACGTTTGTCAGTGATTTGGCGGGTAGCCAAATGCCTTGGCAACATCGTCGGCTGAAATAGCCTTCAATTGGACGTTTTCGCTGCCGTTATCATCAAGCGTAATACTGGTCGCTTTGCGTTCGAACATCTGAAGAAACTCAGGGGCTTGGACGGCGTCCGATTCAAGCTCGTCCTAAGCGAAGATCTTGTAGCTTCCCGGAACAATTTCGTCGAGGTTGAAGTTTCCATTCTGATCCGCCAAGGTGTTGCGGAAAAGATCCATCCTTCTCTGCAGGCTGGCACCGTCGGGTATCAGGGTGACTTTGGCGCCCCCTGCCGGCTTATCGGCCTCCACCACCGTCCCCTGTGATGTGCGCAGCCCCCATCCTTACAGGTTCCTACTACGCAACCGCGGAGGTCGCGATACCCCTTCAGCCGTTAACTCCAGCGAGGATGAGCAACTTATTTCTACGGCTCTGACAGACGTGTCTATGTGAGTAATGACCTATATCGGAAGATCGTGGAAGCGCAACTGAAGGGCGCTGAGTTCGACCCCTGTGAGACCCCATCAGGGACGAAACCGTGACAAAGTGCGGATTCGGGGTTCGAATGGGAATTTCACCGTCGGTAACTCGCCTAGTTTCTTAGCTGACGGCGAAACTGCTGGTGATTTTTGAAAAAATCGTGCTTACGGAAGGCATCAGACTGCTCGGAAAGATTCCTGCTACCACCACGGCCAGCGTTGCGGCTAACAGCGCGTACTCGATCATATCCTGACCATCTTCCTCCTGCCATAGTTTACTTAGTAGTGAACGCATGTTCGTAGCCTTCCTACATTCAATATTGAAGCCGTTGCATGGGTATCGCAACCGAGAAATAACCGTAAGTCGATGGGCAAACATTCTTAGCCCATTAGTACTACTCTCATTACTGCGCGATCCTGTAAGAACATAGGAGTACATCCCCGATTTGCGGGACGACTGCTATAAACGTAATCGCATTGCCGGTAAGGGTGTAGTCTGCGCCGACCGCCATTCGCATGCCGTTGCGAAACACATCCAAGCTCGAAGCCGGGTTTGGCGCCTGGACCAAGGTGTAGGAATTGTTAACGCCATCAATGGTGCCACCAGGTGTTTCGGCATCCACAAAAACGACTGCGGGGAGGGTGGTCAAACGGTAGTCGGCAAGCAATATATCGGTAGGCCTCGGCACGGCGTTGGCAAGGAATGTGATCGAGCTAGTCGCGATGGTGTAGTCCACGTTCTGGCTCAATCGCAATCCATTGCGATAGAGCGTCAAGCTGGTGGACGGGTTCGGAGGGTTTGCGAGAGTAAATGCTGTATTGACGCCATCCAGGGTGCCGCCGGGATTTTCGGCATCGACGAAGACGGTGCTGCCGACGCTCCCAGTTCCACAAGCGCCTGAGGTTCCATCTACGTGCATGCAGTCCGTCAAGTTTCCTACCGCTCCGTCCACCGCGCCCGAGACGTTGATCACGGCAGTCCGTGAAGCGGCGAATCCGGCACCCTGGACGGGACGAACATTCAGCGCGGCTTCGAGCCCCTGGACATCGCTCATCTGGACGCTTGCGGTTTGCGCCGCGGGACCCGAAGTACTGACGGCGCCCGGGCTAAGACGTACGTCCCTGACTCGCAATGGCGTGACGCTGGGAAATACTACCCAGACTTCGGAGAACTGCGTGTGGCCGCTGCTATTGTATTGAACCGAATAGGTGGCAGGTGTGTTGGCGGTAGTGGTCGGAACCAGTTGCACGTACAGGTTGCCGTTACTAATCGTGAGCCGGGTCACCTGGGCCGCGATGTTCGATGTATCGCCGGCCTCAAAGCTCTGCCAGGTGATGGTCATGAGGCCATTGAAGCGATTTCCGTCCGCTGTGTACAGGATGTCTTGAATTGTAGTGAGGGCGGGCTGGGCCGCCATTCGGGGCGCCAATGCCAGGGCGACGCAGAATAGCCACCGTCTGAAACTGAACATGCTGCCTCCAGGGAACAAATTTCGGCTTCAGGTTAGCCTACGAGTTCCAAAAGACAGCTGTCGCTGTTAGTGGCCCGCTGCAGCAAGTTTTTCAATTGGATGGCTTTGCGAGCGCTAAATTTTAGTGGAACGGCTGTGACTCGGGTTTAATGCAATCGGTGCCGAGATAGGGCCGCAGGGCTTCAGGGACCAGAATAGTGCCATCGGCCTGCTGGTAGTTTTCGACGATCGCCACCCAGGTGCGGCCGATCGCCAGTCCGCTTCCGTTTAAGGTGTGAACGTAATCGGCTTTGCCCTTGTCCGGCTTTGCACGGATACCAGCGCGCCGCGCCTGATACGCTTCAAAGTTGGAGCAGGAAGAGATTTCTTTGTAGCCGTTTTGGCCCGGAAGCCAGACCTCGAGGTCGTAAGTCTTAGCGGAAGCAGCGCCCATGTCGCCGGTGGAAAGCACCACGGTGCGAAAGGGCAGTCCCAGACGTTTCAAGATATCCTCGGCGTCGGCAGTGAGCTTTTCGAGCTCGTCATAGCTTTGTTCCGGACGCGTGAACTTCACCAACTCCACTTTCTGGAACTGATGTTGTCGAATGATGCCGCGCACATCCCGCCCATAGGATCCGGCTTCGCTGCGGAAGCAGGGTGTGTAAGCGCACAACTTGATGGGAAGCTGGCCGGCATCCAGCGTTTCGTCCCGAAACAGGTTGGTTACTGGTACTTCCGCAGTGGGCGCCAGCCAAAAATCGTGATTCTCAATCTTAAACAGATCGTCCTTGAATTTCGGGAGCTGCCCGGTGCCGAACAAGCTGGCCGAGTTGATAAGAAACGGCGGAAGAACTTCTGTATAGCCGTGCTCGCGTGTGTGCACATCCAGCATAAAGTTGATGAGCGCCCGCTCCAGCCGCGCGCCCACACCCCAGTAAACCGCGAATCGAGCGCCGGTTATCTTGGCGGCCCGTTCCAGATCCAGGATGTGCAACTCTGGACCCAGGTCCCAATGCGCCTTAGGCTCGAAATCAAACTGGCGCGGCTGGCCCCAGCGCCGCACTTCGACATTGTCCTCGGCGGTCTTACCCACCGGCACCGATTCGTGCGGAATATTCGGAATGCCCGCTAGCATGGTCCGAAACGATTCATCCAGCTCTTTCACCTTGTCGTCCAGAGAGGAAATACGCTCGCTCATGGACCGCACTTTCTGCTGGCGATCTTCGGCATCCAGACCCTGCTTACGAAGCTTGGCGATTTCCGCGCTCTCGGCGTTCTTTTGCGCCTTCAGCTGCTCGGACTCGGTAATCGCGGCCCGCCGTTCGGAATCGAGCGCTCGAAATTCCTCGACGTTCAACTGGAAGCCACGCGTAGCAAGCCGTTGCGCTATGGCGTCCAGGTTGGCCCGAAAGAAAGACAAATCATGCATAAGCGTTTCTGGTTTCTGGTTTCTGGTTTCTGGTTTGCCCGAAAGGACCTAACGAGAAACGAGAAACGAGAAACGGGGTTTACCGCTCCGAGATCGGCACCCAAGCCTGACCGACCGGCTTACCCGTATAATCGGCGCGTGGCCGGATCAACCGGTTGTTGCGATATTGTTCCAGGACGTGCGCCGTCCATCCGGACATGCGGCTGACCGCGAAAATGGGCGTGAACAGATCGATTGGAATCCCCAGCGAGTAGTACGTCGAGGCAGAGTAGAAATCTACATTGGCGTTCAAGCCCTTCTGCTCTTTGATGGTCTCTTCGATGTTCTTGGAGGTGAGATATAGATTCAAGTGGCCCGTTCTGCGCCCGAGTTCTTCCGACAACCCCCGCAGATGCGTGGCGCGAGGATCTTCCGTATGGTAAACGCGGTGGCCGAAGCCTGGCACCTTCTTCTTGTCCACCAGCATTCCCTTCACGTGGTCGAGTGCCTTTTCGCCAGCAGCCAGCAGCATGCGGATGACGTCTTCGTTCGCGCCGCCGTGCAATGGACCCTTCAGAGCTCCAATGGCGGACGTCACCGCGGAATGAATATCGGATAGCGTGGCGGCTGTTACGCGAGCGGCGAAGGTGGAGGCGTTCAGTTCGTGATCGGCATGCAGAATTAGGGCGATGTCGAAAACGTGCTCCATCACGTCGTCGGGCTTCTTGCCAGTGAGAGTGTAGAGGAAATTGGCGGCGAATCCAAGTTTTGGATCGCCCTCAACCACGGGCTTGCCATTGCGCAGGCGGTCGAAGGTGGTGACGATGGTCGCGGTCTGCGCCATCAATCGCGCGGCCTTCTCTTCGCTGGCTTGGATGGAATTGTCGCGCGCCAGTGGATCGTACAAGCCCAACATAGAGACTGCGGTGCGCAGCACGTCCATGGGAGGCATCTTGGTTATAGTGCCAAGGAAGCTGACCACCTCCGGCGGGATGGGCCGATAGCGAACCAGGTCGGCCTTCAAGGCATCCAGCTCGGGCTGCTTCGGCAAGCTGCCATGCCACAGCAGGTAGATGATCTCTTCGAAGGTGGCGTTGTCCGCCAGGGTGTGTATGTTGAAGCCACGGTAGCTGAGGATCCCGCGATCTCCATCAATGAAGCAAATCTCGGACTCGGCGGCAACAATTCCCTCGAGTCCCGCTTGTGTGACTGCCATATCTGTCCTCTGTTCCTAAGCGCCCACTTCATCGTCAACGTATGAAGCGCGCTTGTGGAGTGAAACACCATTTTACAGGATTTGGCGCACGGATTTCTTCGCTAAGATTAGGTATGCACCGCTTCGTCCTGCATAACGCCGACATTGTGGACGCCCACCAGAAAACCCTCTCGGCCGGCCAGGTTGGCCTGCTCAGCGGTTGGGGCGTGTTCAGCACCATCCGTGTGGCGGACGGAGTGCTCTTCGCTTTCGAGCGGCATTGGCTGCGCATGCGCCAGGACGCTCTCCGGATGCATGTTCCTTTTCCTACGGATGCGGATCAGTTGAAATCGGACCTGCTTCGGCTAGCGGAAGCCAACCACGCCCGCAACGCAACTTTGCGCGTGGATGTGGTGCGCAATCGCGGGGGACTCTTTGAGGCGCCTGACCAAATCCGGGATTTCGACGTAATTGCCTTTACTAGCGATATCAATCCTTGGGGCGAAAGTGCGCGGCTCGGGATGAAAGCGAACGGCCGTCACGCGCAGAACGAATTTGCTGGAGCCAAGATTCTTTCCTGGGCGCAGAATCTGACTTGGTACGAGGAAGCACACCAGCGTGGGTTCGATGAAGTGGTGCTACTCAACGAGCGCGGCGAGGTGAGCGAATGTACGTCGGCGAATATTTTCGCTGCTGCGGGAAGGGAAGTGCTCACGCCGCCGCTCAGTTCTGGCTGTCTGCCCGGAGTCTCGCGCGAATTGTTGCTCGCGGAGATCCACGTTCCTGGTGTTTCCGTGGTCGAGAAAATACTACTCCCGGCGGATCTCGAAAGCGCGGATCAGGTGTTCATCACATCCACTACGCGCGACCTCATGCCGGTTTCCTATATCGAGGGATTGAAAGTGAGAAGCCAGGGTCTGGATTTAGTGGATCAACTCGCCAAGGCGTTCGCTGAATACCGGGATGCGTATGTGAAACGCAACGCCGCGGCGAGTCTCGACAAGATCACAGTTTGAAGGTCAGCCCCTGCGTGATTTGTTCCCCTTGCTTACGCGCGGGGCTACAATTCTTCTCTTTGTTCCCCTTGCTTACGCGCTGGGCTACAATTCTTCTCCTGGTAGCCCCGCGCGTAAGCAAGGGGACGCGTGGTCTCAAAAATGGGTTGAGGCGGGAATTGGACGGTATAGTTACTGGCTCCTTCGCTTCCCGAGCGGGAGCGGTGGCCAAGCCCCAGTAACTGTCCTCCCTCGTTCAAACAAAAATGGTTCCAAGTGACCCATCGAGCAGCCCGTTCTCCGACTGGTATACACAGTCAGAACTTAGCATGCAGTGTAGCTGAGACGCTGTCCTTTTGCTCCCCGCTGCCGCTTTTACACGGCCTCGGATCAGTGCTCCAGAACCCATCTGCCTTTCTACCTGCTAGAAGCCCGCGTCTCGAAACAGACTTTTGCTCGCCCGCATCGACTGCTCCCTTTCGAGAGCCACCGCAGCGAGGTCAATGCTCCTGCCCTATCTCTTCGACGCAACTCTGAACTTTTCTTCCAGCCCGTTCGGCCTTGAACTCCCATCCTCGATTGCGTTCTCACGCCCCCGGGGTATGTTCGCCGTCCAAAGCCCGTTGCCGTCTTCCAAGCCCAAAGCTCTCAAACTTCCATCCAACTTCCGCTCCCCTTCAGGACTTTCATCCTTCCAGATCGTAGCGCTCAGTCAGCGGCTAGGTCTGAGAAACTTACCTTTGTCTCCGGCCCGTTTTCCCTTCGCTCCCCGCAAGCGTCAATCATTTTTAATAACTACCCGCTTACGGATCATCGTTCCAGGTTCGCTACCGTCTACCAGGCTTTCTACTCTCTGAACCTCTTGGAACCATGTCCATGTTGCCCTGAAACACCTTTTGAGTCAACAATGAAATGCCGGTTACAATGTGTTTTCCAAAGCTTTTATTTTTCGTGGATTCAGCGATTTACAGACTTAGGACTGTGAACAAGATGTGGATAAAACAGCAGTTGGCGAGTCTGTTTCAGGATTGAAGGGCAGCCGTTTCTGGTTTCTAGTTTCTGGTTGCTGGTTAAGCGCCCGCGTGGTTCCTAACTAGAAACCAGAAACGAGAAACCAGAAACGAGAAATCGGAAACGCCTCATTTTCCCGATTTATCAAGCATCAAGATCATCCCCGTATCCGTTGCCACCCAGAGGTGTTCCGCATCCGGTGCGGCTAGAATCGCGCGCTGCGCCACCGCCCGATAGTCCACATCCATCTCTTCCCATACCTTTAAATTCGCGCTGCGCAGCATCTTCAGCTTTCCTGGTATAGGCACCTGATTGGAAGATCCCGGCGGCTCGACGGCTGCTATCAGCGCCACGCCATCCGGCAATAAAGCAATGTCGGTTACCGCCCGATCACGCTCGGCGAAAATAACGTCCGAGCTGGTCCGGAACTTCACCTTGTACACTCTGGATGGCAGCGTATAGTAATTGTGATACTCGAAAAGCGCTAGCGCGAAACCATCCTTCAGCATCACCAGCTGACTCATGCGCCCATAGAGCGAAGAGGTAGAGGCTTCCCAGTGGGCGCCACTATCCATGGTTTCGAGAACCACCACCGTGGATTGCCGCTCCCGATGTAGCCGAGCCTCCTTTGGGTTTAGCCACGGCGGCGTCTCATCAGTTCCCGGCAGCGTTGCGTTGCCGGCGATTATGCCGTACGGGCCTTCAAAAGAAATGCATTCGTAGACAGTATCCTGAAGACCGGTTTCAGGGCGATCGGCCGCCGCCAATTTGATCCAGCTCTTGCCGCCATTGGCCGTTTCGTAAACAGCTTTCGGAAAGCCGATCGCATATCCATGCAAGGGGTTCAAGAAATACACTTCCAGAATCCCCTTTTTCAAACCTTCCGATTTCTTCCAGGTTCGTCCGCCGTCAGTAGTGGACCACACGCCGCGAGCGGCAGCCATCCAACCCAGAGAGTCATTCAGAAAGAACAGCGAGATTGGTTCGTCACTCACTTCCGCGAGGCTCCAGTTCTGGCCGCCATCGCTGGTTGAGATCAAGGTGCCTTTGACATGGCCTTTCCTATCTTCAATAGATCCGACGCCGACGCAATGGCTGGTTGAGGGGCATTTGAGGTCTTGGATACTGAGAGAGGAGTTCGCCTTGTCATAGAAGAATTGAATCTTCCAGCGTTCGGCGGCCGACGCGATACCTGGAAGCGCAAGGAGTAGGACAAGACTCTGTCTTGTCCGGCTAGTTGCCTGTCTGCGCAAGAACTTTAGCATCGAAATCCCCTGCGTTCGCAGGAGTGCGAACGCGGCAAACACGAGTGTTCGCGCCACACGCGTAGCGCACGCACATTTGCGTGCCGCGTCGCCACTTCTTGGCGACGCACGGCAGTAGTAAAGATTCAGAGCGGACAACCCACTAGTTGCCTTTCGCACGCTCTGAGCCCGACGACAGCACCAAATCCCCATCTCCGGCCTTCGGTTCTGTTCTCGATAGAATCAGCAAACACCCTATTTGCTCTCCCACGGTGGTGAGGAGCTCCATTTCCATTCCCGAGTGAGGATGCGGATCGCGGTGTTGCACGTTGATCACGCCTTCCACGCTACGCCGCGAGATGATGGGCGCCGAGAGAAAAGCCTCATAGGTATCTTCCGGAAGGTCGCTGAAGAACTTGAAGCGCGTGTCGTGGTAAGCTTCCCGCGAGATGGCGAGCAGTCGCTTCTCGCGTGCCACCCACCCCGTCAAGCCTTCCGAAAGGGCCAGCTTGACGCGGCCCACCGTCTCCGGGTGCGGCCGGTTGGATGCGCGCAAAACCAGCTCTTTGCCATCGAGCAGGTAGAGCAGGCAGGAGTCGCATTCCATGAACTCCACCACCAGCCCGACCACAACATCCAGCGCGTCCTGCAATTTCATGTCGCGCACCATGCAGCGGCTGATCTTTTGCAACAACCGCAGTTGTTGGTCGGTGCGCTCGAGACGCTGTTCCAACTCCCGTGCTTTGGACATCTGAGTTCATTATCCCATGTCATCGCGCGGCTCACCGCGCGGTTCTTCGGTTGTTCGGTTATTCGGTTCATCGGTTGGTTGATAATTGAGGTTGAACCTTCGTTCGTTGCAGAAACATTGGGATTCATTGGGGCGCCGGGATCCTATGCGGGCCATTCTGGCGCGATCTGAACAAAAGAAGGATGTTCCTTGGGATGTTGAAAAGTTTTTCCAAAGCGGCGTCTTTGAGATCGATGCGATGCTGCGGTACGCCGAATCGTTCCAGCCGTTGCGCGAGAAACGATACGCGCTGGACTTCGGATGCGGCGTCGGACGTTTAACGCAAGCTCTAGCCTCGCACTTTGAGCGTGTGTGTGGCGTGGATATCTCGCCCGCCATGATCCAGCACGCACGCAACTACCAAGGTTCTGAGGGCCGTTCGGAGTACCTGGTAAATGAAACCGGCGATCTGCGCCAGTTTCGAGACAGCCAGTTCGATTTTGTTTACTCCAGCATCACGCTCCAGCACATGCCGGCACGCTTCGCCAAACAGTACATCGCGGAGTTTCTCAGAGTGCTGAACCCGGCCGGCCTGCTTCTGTTTCAACTGCCGTGCCATCGCAAAGGACATTTCGCCCGAGTGCGCACCCTGGCGCATGATCTAGTCGATCCAGTGTTGCATCCAATCACGCCCCGGGTAATGATGAGTGGACTCTCAAAACACGAAGTGATTCAATTGTTGACCGAACATTGTGGCTATGTCCTGGACGTCGCGAGTGACGAATCGGCAGGCAAGGACTGGGAAAGCTTCCGCTACCTAGTAAAGAAAGCCCCGCAGTCCCCAGCCCCTAGTCCCTAGTCCCCCGATTTCCGCAGCCAGATGTAACAATGATTGCCAATCCGGCCGGCATTGGCCGATCGAAACAGCAACAGGTCCAGGTAGCGCAGGGGAAACAGCAGCCATCCCAAAACCACATGCATCACGGCTCGCCAGGCGCGAAAGGGAAACAGCAGCTTCCCGTATTCGATAACGATAACGAGTAGCGTCGCGGTGGGGCCGGTGCGCCATCCTTCAGCTACAACTTCCATCCCACCCGCCAGCTCCTTGAGACCATCCAGCGTGAATCTTCGAAAGTCTTTTGGATACTCGTGAAACGGATGACAGAAGGGCGTCACCAGATGTGCGTAACCACCAGGCGCTAAGACGCGGCGGATTTCTGACATAACCTGTGCGGGATCGCGAACGTGTTCGAGGACCGCGTCGCATTCCACTCGCTGAAAGACATCGGACGGGAAGGGCAGTAGCGCGGCATCCGCGGCCACATCCACTCCAGGCATGGCAAACAAGTCAAGGTTGACGTAGCCATCCATCAGTCGGCCGGCGCCACCGACACACAGATTCCAGCGGCCCAGTGGAAAGTCCTTGGGTTCCCTCGGATTCATGATGAACGGCGCAGGCGGCTCGATAAGGCGACGAAGGCGATCGCGCCAGTGGCGTGAAGTACGTTCGCGATATAGCGTTTCGAGAGAGTTCCCGGATCGCATCCAGCTACCCTACCATTCGCCAGCCACTGGCCACCACCACCGGGGTCCCCATTTTTAGGGAGCCCGCGCAGAACCTGGCAGAACAGTAGTAACATGGTTTCATCCTTATGAAAGGGAATCATCATGTGGAATAAACGGAAAGAAGAAGAGTATCCGCCTAAGTCTGCCAGCACTCCGGCGGCATCCGCCACGCAGTCCAAGGAGAACGCGCCTATGTCCACCGCCCCCGCTGCCAGCCATTATTCTCCCGAGACGAGGGGGCCGGCCGTGATTGGGAAGTCGGTGATGATCAAGGGCCAGATTTTCAGCCGCGAGGACTTGACCATCGACGGCGAGATTGACGGATCTGTGGAGCTCCAGGAACACCGCTTGACGGTTGGTCCGCACGGCAAACTGCAGGCCGGAGTGAAGGCGCGCGAAATAGTTGTACTCGGAACGATTCACGGCAATGTGGAGGCATCCGACAAGATTGACATCCGCAAGGACGCCAAGCTGGTCGGCGATATTAAAACCGCGCGCATCGTAATTGAAGACGGTGCGTACTTCAAGGGCAGCATCGATATTGCCCGGCCCGAGATCAGCAAGCCCGCCGCTGTGCCAACGCCGAAACCGGTGGCTGCCACACCCGCTCCGGCGGCGAACGCAGCAGCCGCATCGGCTCCCTCGTCGGCGTTATCCGGCGAACTAAAACGCTGACCAGCCTTGCGCGGTCGGGAAAGGTGATTCTTTGCTAAGAGACCGGCGGGGAACAGAAACAGGTTCGCCCTCCCTATATTCGCCGGAACGGAGCGTAGCCTCCTCCACGCAATCGCACACTCGCGCCAGTAATGGGCTGGATCAATTCTTTAGTTCCATTCAGGATCAACAGAATTTATCTATCCTGGATTTTGCGGGCGCGAGCCAGGCCAATGTCAGCTTCATCACCACGCTCGGACATCGTATTTTTTCGAACGATATCCTGCACACCCTGGACGAAGCATTCGGAGGAGAAGGGGATTTCGTGGCTAACCAGGCCGATCCGCGCCGTGCGGATTATTTCCTGCGCGAGAGCCTGGATTTCTCCGAGCGCAGCTTCGACGGCGCGCTAGTTTGGGATACGCTGCAATTCCTGGCGCCACCGCTGTTGCAGGAAACCGTAGACCGGCTCTTCCATGTGCTGCGGCCCCAGTCCGCGCTATTGGCTTTTTTCCACGCCGAAGAGAAAGCCAACCTGGTGCCTCTTTACAACTACCGCATTGTCGAATCGAAGACGCTTTCGTTGACGCCCCGCGGCGAGCGCAAACCCGCTCAGTATTTCAACAATCGCAGCCTGGAGAAGCTGTTTCAGAAGTTCCATTCTGTAAAGTTCTTCCTGACGCGGGATCATCTCAGAGAGGTGATAGTCCGGCGTTAGCTGTCCCCTTACTCACGTGCGGGGCTACAACCCGCGCGCCAGGGCGTCCATGGAATCCGTTCCGCGTTGTAGCCCCGCGCGTAAGCAAGGGGACGCGTTGTACCCTGAAACTACGATGTCCCTTGAAGACGAGTTGTACCAGCAGCGCATCAGCCGCATCGCGGAAATCGAGGCACTGGGCTTCGAGCCTTACGGCCACCGCTTCGATTTCACGCACACCATTCCGCAAATACTGGCGGAGTACACTGCCAAGACCGCGGCCGAACTCGAGCAGCGCGTAGTAGTGAAGGTGGCCGGCCGCATCTCCACTATTCGCCGCATGGGCAAGGCTGGATTCGCACATCTGTTGCAAAACGGCGAGCGGCTGCAGATTTATATCCGCAAAGACGCGGTAGGTGAAAAGGACTTCGCGCTTTACGAGAAGCTTGACCTCGGCGACATCATCGGCGTCGAAGGCTACCTCTTCCGAACCAGAACCGGCGAGCTGAGTGTGCACGCCGAGCGACTGTATTTCCTCGCGAAGACGCTGTTCTCGATGCCCGAAAAATGGCATGGCCTGGAAGACGTCGAGATCCGCTATCGCCAGCGCTACCTGGATTTGATCGCGAATCCCGAAGTCCGGAACGTGTTCGTCACGCGTGCGAAGATCGTGTCTTCCATGCGGCGCCAGTTGGAGGCGCACGGGTTCCTGGAAGTGGAAACGCCCATGCTGCAGCCGGTTTACGGCGGCGCGGCGGCGCGACCGTTCCGGACGCATCACAACACGCTCGACATCGGACTCTATTTGCGCATCGCTCCGGAGCTATACCTGAAGCGGTTGGTGGTGGGCGGACTGGAGCGTGTGTACGAGATCAATCGCAATTTCCGCAACGAGGGGATCTCCACGCGGCACAATCCCGAATTCACCATGCTCGAGTTCTACCAGGCCTACACCGACTACCTCGGGATGATGGATCTTTCCGAGGAGTTGCTGCGCCAGGCCGCCATCGACGCTACAGGCTCAGCGGTGGTGGAATATCAAGGTGAGAAAATCGACTTCGGCAACTTTCGCCGGGTCAGCATGCGCGACGCTGTGGGTGACCCGAGCCTAAAAGGAAAAGCGTTGGTGGATGAATTCGAGCGTAACATTGAATCCACGCTCATCCAACCGACCATCGTTTTCGATTACCCGATTGAAGTATCGCCGCTCTCCAAGAACAAACCCGGCGATCCTGATTTTGTCGAGCGTTTCGAGATCTACGTCGCTGGCATGGAAATCGCAAACGCCTTTACCGAGCTGAACGACCCGGCCGAGCAACGGCGCCGGTTTGAAATGCAGCTTGCGCTGCGCGAAAAGGGAGATGAAGAGGCGCACCAGATGGACGAGGATTACGTTCGCGCGCTTTCCTATGGAATGCCGCCAACAGGCGGGGAAGGCATCGGGATCGACCGCGTGACCATGATCCTGACCAATACCCGATCCATTCGCGACGTAATTCTATTCCCGCTTCTGCGCCCTGTAGCGCAAGCCTCCGGCTTGCCGAATCATGAGCACGATAGCTAGTTCTTTCGAACTCTTCGTAGCCATGCGCTACTTGCGCGCGAAGCGCAAGCAGACCGTGATTTCAGTAATCACGGTGATTTCGGTGATTGGCGTAGCTGCGGGCGTGATGGCGTTGGTAATCGGCATCGCAATCAACAATGGTTTTCGAAGCACTCTCCAACGAAGCCTGTTGGGCGCAACCGCCCACGTCATGCTGCTCGAAAAAGAGCCTTCGCAGGGAATCTCGAACTGGGCGGAACTGGATCCGCAACTGCAAAAGATTCCTCACGTGGTAAGTGTGTCGCCCGTGCTCTATGGAAAGGTGGTGCTGTCAGGTCCACCGGGCGTGGGACAGATAGAAGGCGCCCAGCTCAAGGGCATTCCTCTCGACGCTCCGCCGGATATTCTGCTGCACCTCAAGGAAGGCCTCTTCAACGATTTAAAGAACACGGTCGGGCTGCCGGGCATCATACTGGGCGCGAACCTAGCGGAGAAGACCGGCATGCTTCTGCATAGCGTGGTTACGGTGGTCGGCCCCCAATGGGTCGAAACCCCACTGGGCATGCATTTGAGCCTGATCTCGTATAAGTTCCGCGTGGTGGGGATCTTCGAATCCGGGTTCTTCGAAGTGGACTCCTTTTGGGCCTTCACCGCCCTAAGTTCAGCCGAGGAGATTCTGAACGAGGGTCACGTTGTGAATACGATCGAACTCCGCCTGGACGATATTGATCAGGCGCAGCAAGTAGCCGAGGAGGCAGAAAAGATAGCTGGGCCGAAGATCGCAGCCAAAACCTGGATGGAGCACTTTCAACAGATTCTGGGCGCTTTGAATAGCGAGAAAGTGGTCACGGCGCTCACCATCGGCCTGATCCAGCTCGTTGCCGCGCTCAATATTCTGATCACGCTGATCATGATGGTGGTGGAGAAGAACCGCGACATTGCGGTGCTGATGTCGATGGGCGCGAAGCGCCAGCAGATCCGAAAGATATTCGTGCTGGAGGGCCTTCTGATCGGCGTGGTCGGAACGGTGATCGGACTCATTCTCGGTTATTCGCTTTCGTTTCTGGCCGATCATTACCATTGGCTGCGTCTGAACGCCGAGGTGTACTCGCTGCCCTATGTTCCTTTCAGCGCGCGCTGGCAGGACGGCATCTGGATCGCAGCCACGGCCATTTTCATCAGCTTCATCGCGACGCTATATCCCGCCAGGAGTGCCACACGCATCGCACCGGTGGAAGCGCTCAGGTACGAGTAGTGGTACATTTTGTATATGGACCACGCAAACGCTTCTGTCCCACAAGAGAGCTATGTCCTCCATCTGGGAGATCGCGGCCGTCTAGTGCTTCCATCGCGATTGCGTAAGCGCTTGGCGCTCAAGAGCGGCGAGGAATTGGTGCTGACGCTGGATGACGATGGCGCGATGCGTCTCACAACTCGCCGCCAGCGGCTCAACAAGCTCCAGGGTATGTTCGCCGCGATCGAGCCCCACCGGAGACTCTCCGACGAACTGATCCTCGAGCGTCGCATGGAAGCGCGTCGAGAAAGCAAATAGGTGGCCCAGCCCAGCGCGGTGCTCGATGCATCGGCTCTACTGGCGTGGTTGCACCTTGAGCCTGGCGCCCTGGCGGTGAGAGCCGCCCTCGACAATACGGCTGCCATGAGCGTTGTGAATTGGGCCGAGGTATTGACGAAACTCGCGGACCTTGGGCAGGACCCGGTTGAGGTTCGATCCAGGATGTTCAAGGAGGGCATATTTGAAAAGGATCTGCTGCTCTGGCCCCTGGATGAGGCCATGGCCGTCGAGGTTGCCAAGTTGCGCGCGAAGACTCGCTCCAGAGGACTCTCACTCGGCGACCGGGCATGTATTGCTCTAGGCCAGCACTTGCGACTCCCGATCCTAACCAGCGACCGCGCTTGGAAGACCTTGCATTTCGGCGTTCAGATACACCTCATCCGCTGAACATTCGATTGCGCAGCCTACACTGGCACCACTTCCCGCCGACCGCTTCGAGTTACGACCTTGCGGCCCCGCAGGCTCGACTGCAATCTCTCCATATAGAGATAAATCACAGGCGTTATGTACAGCGTCAAGAATTGGGAAACCACTAATCCACCGACTACAGCCAAGCCGAGGGGCTGCCGGGCGTCCGCGCCTTCCCCGATTCCCAGCGCGATGGGAAGCGTCCCGAATAATGCCGCGACCGTGGTCATCATGATCGGTCGGAAGCGCAGCATGGCGCCGCGGAAGATGGCGTCGAATGGATTCATGCCGTCCACGCGCTGGGCCTCCAGCGCGAAATCGATCATCATGATGGCGTTCTTTTTGACGACGCCGAACAGCATTACCAGGCCAACAAACGCGTAGAGATCCAGTTCCTTGTGGAACAGCCGCAGTGTCAGAAGTGCGCCGAACACGGCCGACGGCAATCCAGAGAGAATAGTCACCGGATGGATGAAGCTCTCGTACAGAATGCCCAGCACGATATAAATCACCAGAATCGCTACGATGAGCAAGATCGACATGCCCTGAAACGACTTCTGGAATTCCTTCACCGTGCCCTGGAAATTCGCGCTAATGGTTGCAGGCATGCGTAGCTCGCGCACCGCATCGCTGACCTGATCGGCCGCCTGTCCCAACGAATATCCGGGTTTCAGATTGAACGACAGTGTAACGGCGGGAAGTTGTCCGAAGTGATTTACGCTCAGTGGGCCAACCGTGCGTGTAACGTGCACCAAGGTATCCAACGGCACTAGCGGGCCCCGCGACGACCGAACGTAAAGCTTGGACAGCGCGTCCGGACTGCGTTGGAATTGCGGCTCTACTTCCGCGATCACCGAGTACTGGTTGGCCGGCGTGTAGATAGTGGATACCTGCCGCGCGCTGTATGCAGTGTAGAGCGCGTCCTGGATCTGTTCGGGCGATACGCCCAGAGCTAGCGCACGGTCGCGATCGATATCCAGGTTGACCTGCGGGCTCGCTATCTGGAGGTTACTGCTTACATCCAGGAAACCGGGCAACGTGCGCATCTTCATTGCAAGCCGGGGCGCCCAATCGTAAATCTCATGCAGGTTGGCGCTCTGCAGCGTCATTTGGTAGAGGCTGTTGGTCACTTGACCGCTGATCGTAATGGGCGGCGGATTCTGCAGGAATACCAGCATTCCCGGCACGCTGAAGAGCTTTCCGCGCAACTCTTCCAGAACCTGATCCACTGAAAGCGGCCGTTCGGAACGAGGCTTCAACGACATGAAAACCACTCCAGAATTCGGAGTGGGCAGGTACTGGCCGACTTCAAGGAACGATCCCACGTTTTCTGCATTCGGATCCTTCTGAAGGATTTTCATCGCCGCCGTCTGATGCTTCACCATCGACTCGAACGAGATATCCTGGCCGGCCAGCGTTGCGCCGAAAACGAACCCACTGTCCTGGCTGGGGATAAAACCGGTGGGCATGGTGAAGAACAACCAAAACGTTCCGCCCAGGAGGGCCACCGCGAACAGGACCGTCGCGAACTGGCGGTGCAGCACTGCTTTGAGAGTGTACTCGTAAGCGCTCGCCATGCCCTGGAATCCGCCTTCCAGCGTTCGATACAGCCGGCCGTGCCGTGCCTTGTGATCGATGCGGAGAAAGCGGCTACCTAACATGGGAGTCAGGCTCAGCGAAATAAACCCGGATATCAGGATCGCCACCGTAATGGTTACCGAGAATTCGTGCAGCAACCGGCCCACAATGCCGCCCATGAACAATACAGGAATGAAAACGGCGACGAGCGAAATCGTCATGGACACGATAGTGAATCCGATCTCGCGCGACGCCAGCTTGGCCGCTTCCATGCGCGAATGTCCCTGTTCCATGTAGCGGACGATATTCTCAAGCATGACGATGGCGTCGTCCACCACGAACCCCACCGAGAGCGTAAGGGCCATCAGTGACAGATTGTTGAGACTATAACCGAGCAGGTACATCGCCGCGAACGTGCCCACCACCGACAAAGGAACCACCACGCCCGGAATCACGGTAGCCGACAGGTTGCGCAGAAATAAGAAGATGACCATTACAACCAGACAAATGGTCAGAATCAGAGTGAACTCCACGTCGCGGATCGATTTCCGGATCGACTCCGAGGCATCGAACATGATGTGGAGATGCACGGAAGGCGGGATTTCCTTTTGAAACACGGGGAGCAGTTTCCGCACGTTGTCCACAACTTGTACGGTGTTGGCGCCCGGTTGACGCTGCACTCCCAGCATCACGGAGCGTTCTCCGTTGGCCCAGGCCGCCGCTTTGTCGTTTTCCACGCCGTCGATCACGCGTCCAAGCTGCTCCAATCGCACCGGATTTCCATTGCGATAGGCCACGATCATCGGACGATAAGCCGCCGCATTCATGAGTTGGCCGCTGGATTGGACGGTGAACGCCTGTTTATCGCCCCACAGCTTACCGGTCGGCAAATTCACGTTGCTCTGTCCGATGGCGCGCTGTACTTCATCGATCCCGATGTCGTGCGATACCAGGGCGTCGGGATCCATCTGAATGCGTACCGCGTATTTCTGCGATCCGAATACTTGCACGCGTGAAACGCCGCTAACCATCGAAATCCGCTCTGCGAGCACTGTTTCTCCATATTCATCGACAGTGTAGAGCGGCAACGTGTCCGAACTGAGCGACATGAAGAGAATCGGCTGCTCGGCCGGATTGACTTTTTGATAGGAGGGCGGCCTCGGCATGTTGGGCGGAAGCTGCCCGCCGGCCTTAGTCATGGCAGCTTGTATGTCTTGGGCGGCCGCGTCGATGTTCCGGCTGAGATCGAACTGGACCGTGATGACAGTGGTGGCCTGCGAATTGGTGGAACTCATGTTGTCCACGCCCGCGATGGTCGAAAATTCGCGTTCGAGCGGAGTGGCCACTGAGGACGCCATGGTCTCCGGGTTCGCGCCAGGAAGCGACGCGACCACCTGAATGGTTGGATAATCCACGCTCGGCAGCGCGGCAACCGGCAACGCGCGATAACCGACGATTCCGAAGATCAGTATGGCAAACGTTACCAGCGCCGTCATGATCGGCCGCTCGATGAAGATCCGGGAGATGTTCATGGTCCCTTGGCTCCCGATTCAGGTTTGTCCGCGGCTACGGGCATTACGTGAGCGCCAGGGTATAACAGCAGTTGTCCATCGGTGACCACCGTCTCTCCCGCCGCAACGCCCTTTTCCAGGACGATTCTCTTCTCCATTGTCCGGCCCACCGTCACCACTCGAAGCTCCACGCCCTTATCCGCTTTGACGACGTAGACGAACTGCCCTTGCTGACCGGCTTGCACCGCCTCCGCAGGCACTAGCGTGACATTCTTCAGCGTGTCGAGAGTGAGCGCTACGTTGACCAACTGCCCCGGCCACAAAATGCGTTCCTGGTTATCGAAGGTGGCCTTTAGGCGAATGGTTCCGGTGGTGTTGTCAACGGTGTTGTCGATAACTGAGAGAAACCCGCGCGCGGTCTTGTGCACGTCCTCCTGCAAGGAAACCTGGACGGGAAGCTTGCGGTCGCCGCTGTTCTTGCGAATATCGCCCAGGAATTGTTCCGGTACACCAAAACTGACGAAAATCGGCTCAATCTGATTGATGACCACGAGTGCCACATCACTGACTTTCACCAGATTGCCTACATGCACTAGCAGGTTCCCCGCGCGTCCGGAAATGGGCGAGCGAATCTGGCAATAGCTGAGATCGAGCTTGGCTTTTTCCACGGCCGCAAGGTCTGTGTCCACGCTTGCGCGACTGCTTTCGATAGCCGCCTGGTCGGCGCGGGCGGACTGCTTAAGGCTGTCCAGATTGGTCTGCATCTGCTCGCTCTGTTCGCGCGAGGTGACACCCTCTTTGCGCAGCGAATCGTAGCGGGCAGCCAGGACCTCGGCATTCTTCAACTGGGCGTTGTCTTTGCCCAGATTCGCTTCAGCCTGCTGCAGTTGCGCGCGGTCCTTGGCGGTAGCGGCTTCGGCCTGACGCAGCGCGTCCTGGTAGGGACGGGAATCGATCTCGATCAGCAGATCGCCCTTTTGGACGTTGCCCCCTTCCACGAAATGTACAGCCGTCAACTCGCCCGCGATTTGCGATTTGATCTGCACCGTCGCGGAGGGTTCAACGCCGCCGAAGGCGTGAATCTCCTCGGGAATAGATTCTTCGGTGGCCACCGCCACAGTGACTGGCACAGGCGGAGGCGGTCCCGCGGATTTCGCTTCCCGCGAGCGGCAGGCGCTGAGTAGTAGCGCAAAGAAAACGGCAATGAGTAGGATGAGTCGCAATGATTGACCTGATCCCAGTTCGATGAGACTCGGCTAGGAGATGATTCTATTTTGCCACACGCAGCGCAGCGCAAAAGAACCGAGGCATGCGGGTGTTGTGTCACTAGAGTTCCCGGGAAGAATTCACAAAGTGGGGCGGACCCCCTGGTCCGCGGCCGACGCCCGTCGGCCTTTCGTTTGTTAATCGATCACACAGCCGGACCAGGGGGTCCGGCGCGGACGTGGGCGTCCGCCCCACGGCGATAGAACTGTAAAGCCGCACAGAGCAGCATTCCAACCGCAGCCAGGGCCATGCCGATGAACACGCTGGTGGGTCGGTAAAGCATGATCACTTCGTGGTCTCCCCTCTCCACAATTACGCCTCGGAGGAGATTATAGGCGCGATAAATCTGCGCGGGTTTTCCGTCCACAGTTGCGTTCCAGCCCGGAAACCAGGCGTCCGCTAGAACCACCATCCCGCGACACGGGGAGTTGACTCGGAGAACCACGGAGGTCGGCCGGTAGCGCGGGATGTCAACATCCCCTCCCTCGCATGTTTCGAGAGCCGGCACCGAGCCCTCCAAGATAACTGTCCGCCGCAAGTCAGTGGCACTGTTAACGACAGCCGCGATCACGGCGCGATCATCTGCCGCGCTAACGGCCGCATGCACGATCCTCGCCCGGGGGAAGGCGCTGGGATCTATAAAGACCCGTAACCCGCTCTTTCCCTCAAACGCCGAGATTTGCTCGGGCCTCTTCGGATTGCGTCCGATAAAGTATTTCGTCGCGAGCAACATCGGGAAGCGCGCTTCGCCTTGTATGTCCACAAACGGCTTCAGGCCGGCGGCTAAAGATCCCCGGAGCTCGTCAACACCGTACCAATCGCCGAAGTCGAAAGTGATCTCCTTATCGTCCACGTCCACCCGCGGCAGATCCTGTCGCTGCTTCAAGAAGGACGCGATGTCGTCCAGCCGATGCAGCTCGCCGGCTTTTTGTATCGGTTGCTGAGCGTAATTGGTGACCTGGTTTAGCTCAAACAGGAGCAAGAAAATCACCAGCAGGCTGGCAGTGCGGCTGCTGAGCCGCGATTTGCTCCAGGCCAGCAGAATTCCAGAGAGTAATAGTGCTACGAACGCAGCTTCCGCCAGGAACGTGTAAGCGTCGGTGGTAGGCGGACGCAAATTGACGAGTACGATCAGCGATGCGTACAAAAACAGCCCGGCGAGCGAGAGAACGCGGATAGCGATCCGAAGTGACTGCGGGCTTACCTCCGAGGACCGAAGCGAGTCCAGCCCGTACGCAGCCAGCACCACGACTCCCAAATGGAAAATAGCGATTGCGACATCCGGCGAACGAGCCTTGTCGAGAGTCGGGATTAGCGCGTAAAGGACGCCATGGAAGAGACTGCGTCCCCCCAAAGCAAAGAGCAGACCAGCCAGGGCGATTGCAGTAAGTAGCCGCACCGTTCTTTCCTGCCATTTCGCCGCCGCGCCCAGCAGCGCAAGGGTGACCGCAACCAGCCCGATAAAAGCCGGCCGTTGCGAACCTGGGATCACAATGTCCAGGATCGCCAGCGGGTGGAGCGAAAACTGATTGTGCACGCTGTAGGGCACGGTCTCGTCCCAGGTAACTGGAGACGGTGCATTCACCCAGCGCAAAGACAGTTTTCCCAGCTCTTGGGCAGGAATGATCTGCGCCGCGGCGATCAGCACGAAGCAACCTGCGAATGCGGCTGTCGCAACCAACTTCCGCGCCGGCGCGCTACGGGACGCCGTGAAGTAGTAGATCCAAAGACCGGTCATCAACACACCGAAGAATAGAGGAACATTGTGATGCCCACCGAGAAAAGAAGCACCCAGCAATGCGCCTGAAGCGGCTGCATTCGCCACCGTGTTCTCCGAACGCAGGACGCGCAGAAAGAACATAAGAATTAGGGGCAGAAGCAGTGCGCTCATCATTTTTTGCGGCCAATGGATGGACCCCATGAATCCGCCCAAACCGAAAGCGCATCCAGCCAACACCGAGGCCATGGGCGACAGCCGAAGATCACGGCACAACATGTAGCCGAAAAGTACGGCAAGGAATTGGATGAGCACCCAATACCAGTTGAGGGAAACAAACTGGACGAAACCATTCTCCAAAGGCATGGAGAAGAGAATCCAGTTGAGAGGATTCAATGTGCCCGGCTGCACTTGGCCAACCAGCGGCACTCCAGCTTGCTGGTGTGTGTCCCACAATGGGAAATGCCCGGTGTGCCACTGGGCCGCTTGAACCTGGAGCCACGGGGCCACCTGGTTGATGTTGTCTCCCTCGTCGAGCCAGGTGTATTGCGTAGTCAGTACGAGCTTCCACGAAAACGCCACCGTGATCGAGAACAGCAACACGGGAATCCAAAGGTTTCTGGCGAGTCGGGACACAGAAGGGCGATTATAGCCCACGGGAACACCGGTCAGGTGAGTTAGAATCGAATCTGGACGCTGGTGCTACTCCGTTCACCAAGTTGGCTTCTCTTGCTTTCCCTTGCGGCATTCTCTGTGTTGTCCGCGCAGCCGGAGAGGATCGTAGTCGATAGCGTTGCCGATCTTCAAGCCTGCGTGGATCGGCCGGCCGGCTCGCCGCTGGTCTGTGCATTGCGCAGTTCGCCGTCGCCCTACGCCGTCTCCGGCGCTATTTTGACCATCCGCCGCTCTGACACCACTATTGAAGGAGCGGTTGAGCCTGGTCAAGATCCACCCACGTTGAAACGCATGGATCCCGAGCTGAAGAAAATGATCCTGGTTCATAAGTTTGCTTCCAACGTCACCATAAGGAATCTGCAAATTAACGGTAATAGCTCGCTCGTCCCTGGGAACGGAATCCAAGACCTATCGGTGGAGGGAAGTAATGTCACGGTGGCCGATAACTATTTCGGCGATTCGGCTTCTCTCAGTATGTTCTTCAATGGACCGCACTTTGTGCTCCGCCACAACACCTTCGGCAAACTGATGGCAGGTGGAGTCGTTCATGCGGCGAATGGAGTGCGGCCCAGCCGAACCGCCATCCTGTGTTGGGGACCAAACGCCACTCAGTTCATAATCGAATCCAACAGCGTTTCGGATTACAACGGCGCCATTAACGTCAACGATGTCCCCAACGGAACGGATCCCGCTCAAGCCAGCGTCATCTCGAACAACACCTTCTACCACAACTCGAGCTGTGTTCCCAATTGCGGTGGCGGCCAGGTCTACGTGTCCGGAAAAAGCACAAATGTCAAGATTACCAACAACACCTTCAACGGCGGATGGGCCGAAGCCTCCCGGAACCGGGACACGCTGCACAATTATGGCATCGAGGTGGACAAAGCGTCCTATGTTTACATCGGCTCGAATCAGATCTTCAACCATTCGATCTCCGGCATGTGGATAGGTAACGGCGCTAATCACATCACAATCGAGAATGACACCGTCTACAACAATGGACTGAACGGTGTGCAGATAGCCGGTAACGGCCGTCTGGCGCCGGTGACAGCCGTATCAATCCTAGGGCTGACGTCCCATCACAACGATCAACAACGGAGCACCGGGGCTCCTTACCCCACCTTGCCGCGATTCTTTGGCGTCATGATCCAGGATGGCGGCGCGGGCAGGGATGTCTGCATCCAGACCGACAGCAATCTGGCTACGAATGCCAGGGGGCCCGTTTATTCGGATGGCAGCTACTCGCGCGGGGAGGCCTGCCCGCGTCCTTACAACTAGCCTATTGCGGCTTGTCCACCACTTCGATGGTCCGAACCGCCAATCCAAGGTCGCGCTGATCCGCGCCGACGCGCACCGTTCGATCCACATGAACCACCACCTCGATTTCTTTCTTGTCTGGTGCTGCGTGGACGGGAGCGGTAATAACAACCGCCTGATTGCAGTCGCGAATCGTCAAACGCGGGCCTGTCTCGCCGTCTACGGTCACCCACGCGAACAGGGGCTGCGCTGCAACTTGAACGGGCGCGCATGACGCTTCCACGCGAACTTCGCCTTCGCCGGTCTTAGGTGTGCCCAAGCGAATCGAAGCCTCTTTGGGCATCCACCGGAAGTCTCCCTCTGAGCCATACCAGGATGGTCCTAGAAGCGATTCTACGAGCGGATGACCAACCTCGATCCGTCGCGGAGTGGCTCCTTCAATAGCAGTCGCCTTAAAGACGTTCGTGATATCGCGCAGGCGACCGTCCTCCACGGCGAAAACCAGCGCCCTTTGCTGGGACAACGCAACACGTTCTTCGCTTTCGGGTAGAGTGTAATCCGCAATATTGCCGAGCTCCGGGTAAGGAGTCATTTTGCGGGCGCTCTCGGGAGTAAGATAAACATCGGTCGCTCCAATCAACCGAAACGGATGATTGTAAACTCCCAGCCAGAATACCGGTTCGCTCACCCCATCCAGGAGAATTATCTTTCCCGGATCTCGCTCATGGACGCTCTGAACCCCCAATACCAGCCGCTTCAAGGGGACGCTGCGCGCCCAAAGCTCCTGGGATGCTCTCCGAGCAGTCGGGATTTGAAAAGCGAGATAAACGCCAATCAGCCCGAAGGTGGCAACCCGAGCGAAAGCGCCGCTCCTCAAACTGACCGTCGCTGCCCACGCTCCAAGTAGAGCGAGCCCGATAGCTGGCACCATCACGTAGTAGTCAGTGATGTGACTGTGAATGGCGAGGAAGGGTGCTAGCGCGATAAGAAACCAACCCAGGCAAAAGACTGGAATCCGATCACCGCGCAGCGCTCTCCACACAGCGAATCCCAAGACGGCTAGTGTAAGAAGCAGCGTGGCCGCGAGTGCGATAGGCCGGACCCATGAGAAATATTCGGCAGCGGCGCTCGGCCCTAATGCAACTCCCCAGTAGCTCGCCAATGTTCCCAGCGTGGAGAGGCCTGCGCTCAGCGCGTAGAACGCCTCATTTTTTGGCTTGATTTTCACGGCGAAGAAGACGATCGTGAAGGCCGCTGATGGGATCAACAGCAATACGGTTTGACGTATCAGCTTACGCGCGAAGCAGGCGACATAAAGGATCGCAATAAACGGATAAACTACATTGATTTCCAGAATACCGAAGCCGAACAAGAAAATGACCCATTGCAGAACGTTAAAGCGCCGCTCATTTTTTTCCACGTAGCGGATCAGAGCATAAAACGCCAGTAAGAAGACGCCACTGCAGAGTATTTCGTTATACGCGCAGGTCCAAGTCAAGGGCATCGCCAGTGCGCTGTTCGCAACCCAAAGAATCGGCGCAACGAAGGCAGCCACCAACGACCGGCACAGTCGCTTAGCCACCACCGCCAACAGTGCAATAACAGCCAATTGCGTAACATACACGGCAATCCGGTAGGGCAGCGCATGGATGCCAAACAACCAAGAGAAGCCCATGAAAAAGGCTCTCTCACTGAAAGGTCGAATGCTTCCTCCAGCCAGTGGGGCAAACATCGCATACCAAAACTGTGACCAATTGTGTACGTGACTCCGCAGCCCCAGCCAGGCGAAGTCATCCGCCTGGAACCACGCGCGGAGCGTGTATTTATACAGAATCGTGCAGAAGAGCATCCCACTGAACGCCGCTATCCAGATGCCCAGGGCATACCGCTTCGTCGATTTGTTCATCGTGGTCAATGCGAATTGTAGCGCACGCACTCGTGCGTGCCGTGTTCGCACTCCTGCGAACACATTCAAGGTCGTTCACACGATTGTGAACGCGGCACGCAGGAATGCGTGCGCTACATTAGAACATGGACCTGCATGCGATTCGGCTGGAAGTGCCTTCGGATGGAAACATCATTGTCGGGCACAGCCATTTCATCAAAACCGTCGAGGACATTTATGAAGCCATCGTCAATACGGTGCCGCAGATGAAATTCGGCATCGCATTCAATGAAGCCTCGGGAGCCTGTCTCACGCGCGTGGACGGCAACGATGATGAGCTGAAAGCCATCGCCACCAGAAACGCGTCCGCGATCGCCGCTGGGCACCTGTTCGTGGTCGCACTGCGTAGCGGGTTTCCGATCAACATCAAGAACCGCATTCTCGAAACGCCCGAGGTTTGCACCATTTTTTGCGCGACAGCCAATCCGGTGGAGGTGATCGTCGCGCAAACAGAGCAAGGCAGAGGAGTGCTCGGCGTAATCGACGGCTCGTCTCCCAAAGGCGTCGAGACGGAGTCCGATGTCGAATGGCGCCACGGTTTTCTGCGCAAGATCGGGTACAAGCGGTGACTCGTCTCCTCACATTTGCGCTGCTATCAGCCGGCGGCATCTCAGCAGCCACCTGTCACAAGGATCACATCGCTCGCGATTACAAAATGACGGAGATGCCTGCGCCGCCGCGCATCACCGGAATCGGCGACAGCCATCTGGAGATCACCACCAAATCCGAAAAGGCGCAAGCCTACTTCGATCAAGGCTTCAACCTACTTCATTGCTTCTGGGATTTCGAGGCCTACCGCGCTTTCAAGGAAGCCGCGCGCTTAGATCCGAACGCGGCCATGGCTTACTGGGGGATCGCGGAGGCCGTCGCGAATTATCCGGCCATGGAGGACATCAAGAAGGCTGCGCTAGAAAAAGCCCAGGCTCTGATGGAAAAAGCTTCCGATCACGAACAGTTTTACATGCGCGCGCAGCAGCTCCAGCAGGATGAAGACGACGGTCCCGCGGATTATCGCGCCGAAATGGAAGCGCTCATCGACAAGTATCCGGATGATAGCGACGCGAAACTGATCTTGGCCATCCATCTAGGTTACGACTACGCAAAGAAGGACGGCCGGCCGGAGAAGGACGCCATCTATGCACGGATGCTGGTGCAGGATGTGCTGGCCGGGCATCCGAACAACGCTGCCGCGCATCATTACCGGATCCATATTCTCGAAGCCAGCACTCATCCTCAGGACGCGCTAACGGACGCTGACGCTCTGGCTAAACTCGCGCCAGGCTCAGGCCACATGGCACACATGCCCGGTCATATTTACTACCGCCTGGGCGATTACGATCGTGCGCGGCAATCGTTTCTGGGTTCCATGAAGGTGGATTCCGACTACATGCAACGTGAAAAAGTGAGCACGCTGGATGATTGGAACTACGCGCACAATCTGAGCTATCTGATCGCGAGCGATGCCGAGTCGGGCCGTCTGAAAGAGGCGCTCGATATGGCGGCGAGGCTCGAAAAACTGCCGGCCAATCCGTTTCTGGCGAAAGGAACGGCGATCCACGCGCTCACGGTGGGAGGCACAACGGCGCGGCTGAACATTCGCTACGGAAACTGGCAGGCCGTGCTCGACCATCCCATTGATCTCGGCTTCACTCCCGAAGACGCCGGACCGGCCGCCGTGGCTTATCGCGATGGAATTCTGGCATACGCGAAAGGCATGCTGGCGTTGTCGCGTAAAGATCTGGACAGCGCGTCACGCGAATCCGACGCACTGGATGCGATCTCTTGGCGCCTGCACGCCGAGGGCGGAATGGAGCACGACCCTGAGCATCTTCTAAATCTGCTCGAGATGCTTTCGCTCGATCTGCGCGGTAACCTGCGAAGCGCCCAAGGGAAATCCGAAGAGGCGATAGCCTTGCTCGAGAAAGCCGTGGACAAGGAAAAAGACGTCGGCTACGGCGAACCGCCGCAATATGGAAGGCCAGAACTCGAGAGCCTGGGATTCGCGTATGTCAGGGCAGGGAAGTGGGCGGAGGCTCGAAAGGCATTCCAGGATGAAATGGTCACGCGGCCGGCCAGTGGGCACGCGCTGTACGGGATCGCGCAGTCCTACGAACTGGCAGGCGACAAAAAAAGCGCGGCTCATGCGTACACGGAATTCGTGACCGCCTGGAAAAACGCCGATCCGGATCTGCCTATGATGGAACATGCCAAATCCGCGAGTCGTTAAAGGCCTGGATGAACTGCGCGCGCTGACGGGCCAAGAAGTGGGCGCGAGCGACTGGTTGACCGTAACGCAAGAAATGATCAACCGCTTCGCAGACGTCACGGACGATCACCAGTGGATCCACGTAGACGTGGAGCGCGCGAAACGAGAATCGCAGTTTGGGACCACCATCGCTCACGGCTTCCTGACCGTGTCGCTGCTTCCGCGATTGACCCGCGATGCGGTTGAGGTGCGCGGCGATTTCAAGATGCGCGTCAACTACGGCTTCAACCGTCTAAGATTTGTCTCGCCAGTACCGGCGGGCGCACGAATTCGCGCACGCTTGACGCCTCAAAAAGTAACGGACAACGAGGTCACATGGCTGGTGACGGTGGATGTGGAGGGATCGGAAAAACCAGCCGTAGTGGCGGAGTGGCTGGGCCGGTTTTACTAACGGTCGCTTACGCTGTGTTCAGAGAGTGTTACCGAACCGCGACCGTGAGGGAGTCGGTGCATTCGCCTGCCTCATCAGGGATCAAGAAATGTACCGGTAAATAAGCCAGGATCGGGAACAGCGCGAAAGTGAAGCACACCGGTTGGAACCCATAGCGTTCAATAATGGCGCCCAAGGGGGGCGAAACCACCGCCTGCATCGCGCCGTAAGCGAAGATCAATCCGCCGATCGCGAATGCGGAGCGTCCGGCTCCGTAAATATCGATGGGCAGCGTGTAATGATTCGTGCTCCAGGCGCAGATCAGGAAATAACTCAGGGACATTCCAGCCGTGGCGAGCGCCGGAGTGGGCAGCAACGGAATCGTCATGGTACCCAGTAGCAGGACAGCCGCAATCAGGCAGGCGCGCTTGCATGCGGCCACTGGCTTCATCCCTTTGTTGATGAGCCGCCAGGAGAGGCTACCGCCCGCTAGCGCGCCAAAGTAGCCGCAAATGGGAACCACCGGAGTGTAATGGGAGGCCTGCTGGGGGCTGAGATGATGCACGTGGACCAGGTAAGTCGGGCTCCAGTTGGTCCAAAGACTGTAAATGGTCATGCTGAGAAAATTGGCGCCGATCAAGGCCCACATTTTCGGGTCGGCCAGCAGTGCGAAAGAATGCTTACCTCCGGGAGGCGCGGTTTCCACTGTTGGCGGAATCAGGCGAGCCGTCGTGAGCCAAATCGGAATCCACGCCAAGCTGATGAGGCCGGCGGCGTAGAAGGCCCAGCTCCAGTCGTACTGATACGCGAAGTATACAGCGAAGCGCGGCGCTAGCCCCGCGCCCAGGCTCAAGCCAAGTTGCGACATAGCGGTTCCTGTGGCGCGTTCCTTGGGTGGCAGATACATGCCGACAGCTTTGCCGACCGCCGAAACACCGCTCGCCTCCGCCACTCCCAGCAGCGCTCGCCACAGCAGAAGCTCGCCGAGGCTATGCGACATGCCCGTTCCAAAGCTCGCGATGGCCCAGACTGCCACCGAGATAGCGCTGCCACGATTGAGTCCCACGCGATCCACAAACCAGCCGATTAGCAGAGCGCTTACCGCATAGGCGATGGAGAAAGCAGAAAGCGCGTAGCCGTAATCGTCAGAGGTGAACGAAAAGCCGGGCTGATGGCTACGCCAAATGGTCACCATGGTGGCCAGCACCTGGCGATCGAGATAGTTCAGTACCGACGAAAAAACGAAAACGGTGATCGCTACCCAACGTAGCGAAACGGGCGAGCGCATTCGGTTGATTGTAGCAGTACGTTTCTGGTTTCTAGTTTCTGGTTTCTAGTTCTCGATCGCCCCCAACGAGAAACGAGAAACGAGAAACGTCTTTACTGCTTCAGCTGTTCCAACCGTTTGTCTAACAGATCTAGCACTTTCGCCGCATCGCTCGCACCGTCTAAGGGAATCCGCAGCACACCCGCCGGCGTGAACTGCGCGCCCTCCGTTTCCTTCACCAGATTCATCAGACGATTCGGATCAATCCGGGCTTCCGCATGGAACTTGACGTTTAACGCGCCCTGCCGGCGATCGATAGCTTCAATGCCGAGCTTTTGCGCGGCGCTCTTCAACACCGAGAACTTGAGAAGATAGCGGACAGCATCCGGAGCCGGACCGTAGCGATCCTCCATCTCGGCCAGAAGCTCGGCGCTATTCTCGGTGCTGACCGCGTCGGCGATACGCTTGTAGGCGCGCAGCCGCTGATGTTCGTCGGCGATGTAATCGGACGATATGCGGATATCGAGACCCAGATTCAGAGTGGAATGTATTTCGAGCGGCACTTCTTCGCCCTTGAGTTCGTGGACGGTTTCCTCCAGCAATCGAACGTACATGTCGAAGCCGACGGCCGCGATGTGTCCGTGCTGTTGGCCACCCAGGATATTGCCGCCGCCGCGCAATTCGAGATCGAGGGCCGCGATTTTGAAGCCCGCTCCGAGATCGCTGAACTCCTTGAGCGCGGCCAGGCGTTTGCGCGCGATTTCACTCAACTCAGTGTCGGCCGGAACCAACAGATACGCATACGCGCGGCGGTTGGAACGGCCCACGCGCCCGCGCAGCTGGTACAGCTCGGAAAGCCCGTGGCGCTCTGCATTCTCGATGATCATGGTGTTGGCCAGCGGAATGTCGAGGCCGTTCTCGGCAATGGTCGTGCAGACAAAAACATCGTATTCGTGCCGCATGAAACCAAGCAGCGATTTCTCCAGCTCCGCTTCGCCCATTTGTCCGTGACCCACGCCGATGCGAACATCCGGCAGCAGTTCCTGGATGGAGGCGGCGCGCGAATAGATGCTGTCCACGCGATTGTGAATGAAATAAACCTGCCCGCCACGGCTCAGCTCCTGCTCGATCGCCGTTTTGATCAACTGCGGATCGTAGTGCGCCACCACGGTGTGGATCGACAACCGGTCCTTGGGCGGCGTCTCAATGACCGACATGTCGCGCAGTCCGAGCAGCGACATGTGAAGAGTGCGCGGAATGGGCGTGGCAGTCAAAGTGAGCACGTCCACGTTATGCTTGAGCTGCTTGATGCGCTCCTTGTGGCGCACTCCGAAGCGCTGCTCTTCATCCACTACAAGCAGGCCGAGATCGCGGAACTGGACATCCAGCGAAAGCAGGCGATGCGTACCGATGACGATGTCCACCTTTCCCTCCGACAGCCCGACCAGTACTTCCGCAATCTCCTTCTTGTCGCGAAACCGGCTGAGCATCTCCACCTGCACCGGAAAAGGAGCGAAGCGGCGCTTCAACGTCTCGAAGTGCTGGAACGCGAGAACAGTCGTCGGAGCCAGAATAGCCACTTGCTTACCATCGCCCAGCGCCTTGAACGCGGCCCGCATTGCGACCTCTGTTTTTCCATAGCCGACGTCGCCACAGAGCAACCGGTCCATGGGGTGACTGCTTTCCATATCTTTCTTGATGTGCCGGATGGCGCTGAGCTGGTCCTTCGTTTCCTTGTACTCGAAGGCGTCTTCAAACTCGCGCTGCCAATTGCTGTCGGCTGAAAAGCTGAAGCCTTCGGCCATCTGCCGTTGTGCGTACAGCTTTAGCAGCTCGTCAGCCATGTCGCGCATGCGAGATTTCACACGCGACTTCGTGCGGGACCAAGTGGCGCCGCCCAGCCGGTCGAGTGGCGGCGCTGCGCCTTCGCCTGCTCCTCGATATTTCTGGATCAGGTCCATGCGCGTCAGCGGAACGTAGAGTTTGGCCTCGGCCGCGTATTCCAGCAGCATGAAGTCGCCTTTGGTTTCGCCTTGCGTGATCTCGCGAGTACCGACGAAGCGGCCGATTCCGTGCGTCACGTGGACCACGTAGTCGCCGGGCTTGAGGTCGGCGAGATCCGCGGCGAAGGCCGCTAGCTGCGACTTTCCGGGAGTCGGCTGCGCTACCAGATCGGAAGTGTCGAATAGATCCTCAGAGCCGATGACAGCGATACGCGCGTCCGGGAATACCACGCCGCGGCGTACGAGGCCTTTGACCAGCAAGGTGCTGGCAGTCGCGCCCGCAATGTAGGAGCGTTCAGCCAAGTAAGGACGCGTCGCGTCCGCGGGATCGAGACCGAGTTGGAAGGGAACTGAATATTCCTGGAAAATGTCGGCTAGGCGTTCGAGTTCGCCCAGAGATTTCGCGAAGAACACCACGCGGTAGCCTTGCTCCACCAGGTTGCGCGCCTCGGCGACGGCGGCTTGCACGTTGCCGTGGAAGGAGAGCGACGGCCGGGAGGCTGTTTGGTGGCTGGTTTCTGGTTGCTGGTGGCTGGTGAGGACCTCTAATTCGCGCAGGGCGAGTTCGGCTTTCCCGGACACACTTTCTTCGAGCTCGGGCCAGGTGTAGAAATTTTGTTCGGGTGGGCAGGGAAATGGGCGATCGGGATCTTCTAGACGCTTCCAGAGGCGCGTGGAAGCGGTCGCGATTTGATCCGGCTCGTCTAGTACAATCAGGGGATTCTCTCCGAGCGAGAGTAGTGAGTGTTTGCGTGGGCGAACGAGGGGAACCAAAAATTCCCAGCCTGGAAATGGATCGCCGGGAGTGGGCACTTCGGTCTCGTCCGCGATCTGCCGGAAAAGCTCGCGCGATCGCGGGTATTCCACCAGCGGCAGCAGCATCGTCTCCGCGATTTTCATCACGGAACGCTGCGTCTCCACGTCGAAGCGGCGGATGGATTCAATCAAATCGCCGAACAGCTCGATACGGATCGGCTCGGAAGCTTCGGCCGGAAAGATGTCCAGGATGCCGCCGCGCAGCGAGTATTCGCCAACCATTTCCACCGGGTCGCGTTTTTCGTAGCCAATACTTTCGAGATGCGCCAGCAGGTCTTCCAACGGGATTTCTTCGCCCGATCGAAGAGTGAGCGCGAGCTGGCGATAAAACTCAGCGGACTCAGTGCGCAGCAGCGCCGAAGCCACGGGCGTGATGGTGATGCTGGTTTTGCGCGAAGCCAGGCGCCACAGCCCCACCGCACGCTGTTCGCTGATCTCGCTATGCGGCGATAGGCGCTGCGATGGAAGCACATCGAGCGAAGGGATAATTTGCGGGCGGGGAAGGTCGCCCGTCACCAACAAATTGAAAAACGTTTCCACCAGCTCGCCCAGCGTTTCAGCTTCCTTGCTTCCGTCCACCACGACCATCAAGTTGCGTTCCGTGGCCTGCCACAGCAGCACCAGGTAGAGCGCTTTGGCGGTAGTGGTGAGCCCTGAGAGCGACTGGCGCGCCAGAGGATTATGAAGCAGCCGGCTGACGACATCCTGAAAAGCGGTGTCGCGGCTGAGCGATTGGAACAGGTCGCGTATGGCGGGATGGGTCACGGACTAAAGGACGGCGTGCTCGCTTCAGTCCTTATCTTAACTTGGTGGGGCAGGATGCCATCCTGCGGCGNNCGGCGGGTTGCCAACCCGCCCGGGTTTGCGCCGATTGGCAATCGGCGCGCAGGTTACCAACAGTTACCAACCTGCCCCACAATCTATTCGTAGCGCAGCGCCGTCACCGGATCCACGCGCGTGGCGCGGCGCGCGGGGACGGCGCAGGCCAAACTGCAAATCGCCAGCAAGGCCAGCGACACTAGCGCCAGCACTTCGACGTCTACCGGCCACACTTGATACAGCAGGTGAGACATCAGCGGTGTCAGCCCGATGGAGAGCGCGAGTCCGATTCCGAGGCCCAATAGCGACGGAATCAGCCCTTGGCGCAGGGCCACCAGGAATACGTCACGCGCCGCGGCTCCGAGCGCCAGGCGTATCCCAATTTCGCGAGTGCTCTGCGTCACCGTATACGACACTACGCCGTACAGTCCGACCGCGGCCAGCAACAAGGCTAGCAGCGCGAACAGCGCCACTAGCGCCATGCTGAAACGGCGCTCCGCCAGAGACAACTCGAGCGCTTGTTCCCCCGTGCGGAAGCGATATGGAGGCACGTCACGATCGATTTGGCGAAGCTGGCCGCGCACCTCGGCAATAAGCCGTGCAGGATCCACCTTCGTGCGCAGAGCGATCAACAGAAACGGCCTCACTGCTTGTGCATAGGCTCCGTATACTTCTGGATTCGCTCCAGAGTCGAGCCCATCTGGTTTGACATCGCCAACTACTCCCACGATCTGGAATAGAACCGGCATCCCTTCCAACTGAATGCTCTGGCCGATCGGGCTCCGGCCGGCGAGATATTTGCTAGCAAACGTCTGGTTGACCATGGCGACCAGCGGCGCGTTCTTGGTATCGCGCTCCGTGAACCCTCGCCCGCTTTTCAGCGGGATACCCATCGTGTGGAAGTAATCGTTGGTGACCACCTCAACCGCGCAGAGAGTCTTCGAAATCGCAGTGGACGGATTCCCTGGCAATGCGAACCCCTGCCAAAGCCGATAACCACCTCCCACCATCGGTAGATCCATAGCACCTGCCACCGATTCCACTTGCGGCAGTCGTCCCAGCCGATCGATCACTTCCTGGTAGTAGCGCGCTACCTGGCTTTCCAGATATTGCCCGCCTTTCAGGAATTTTGAGGTTGGAAGCTGTAGTTGAAACGTCAGCAAGTGATCCGGACGAAAGCCCGGTTCCACGCTGGCCAGGCGCAGAAAGCTTTTCACCAGCAGCCCCGCGCCCGCCAGAAGCAACAGGGACAGCGCCATCTCAGCAATCAGAAAACCGGTCCTGAGCAAAGCGCGGCGGCGTCCCGCGGTGGACGATTTTCCGCCTTCCTGAAGTGCCGCGTTCACATCGGGCCTTGAAAGCTGGAGCGCAGGCCCTACTCCGAACAGAAGCGGCGTAAGCATCGTCAAGGCCAGCGCGAAGAGCAGGACGCGCGCATCCATATGAACTTCCGCCAGGCGCGGAATGTCGCGCGGTCCATATTGGGCCAATAACGAAACTAACCAAACCGCCAGCGCCGCGCCCAGGCCACCACCCGCAAGCGACAACAACAGATTCTCGGTCAGTAACTGGACCGCAATCCGGGGACGGGAAGCGCCCAGCGCGGTACGCAGACCGAACTCCCGCGCCCGCCCGATCCCGCGAACCAGCAGTAGCATCGCGACGTTTCCGCAACAAATGAACAGCACCAGGCACACCGCGCCCAGCAGCACCAGCAACTCGGGCCGCACCGGACCGGCCATTGACTCCTGCCATGGAAACGCGTTCGCGCTCCAGCCTTTGTTGGAATTCGGATACTGCGCGGCCAGGTGGCTACACAACGCAATCAGCCGGCTGTCGGCCTGTTGGATCGATTCGCCTGGACCGAGCCGCGCCAGGACGGCCAGGAATCGGTTCTGTCGCGTTGTTAAGTCTTCGTTCTGCTCAAGAGTGGTCCACAGCTCGGGATTACGCTCGAAGACGAAGCTGGCCGGAAGGACGCCCACCACGACGCTCGGCTTGCCATCAACACTAATGCTGCTCCCAACCACCGATGGATCCGCGCCAAACCGTTCGCGCCAGAGATGCTCCGTCAACAGGGTAACGGGACTTGCGCCAGATTTGCCTTCTTCGGGCAACGGCAATCGCCCCAGCAGCGGCCGAACCCCCAGGGTCGAAAAAAGGGAAGCCGTAGCTGCGGCCGACGGCAGCCGCTCTGAACTCGTCCCAACGCGCACCAGTGAGTTGCCAATAGAATAGATACCGCTATCTTCGAACGCGCCCGAAGCTTTCCAATCCATGAAGTCCGGATAGGAGGCTGGCCCGTTGTGGACCTGCAGCAGGTCGTTCCGCGTTTCCACTCGCACTAGCCGCGCTGCGTCGCGGTAAGGCAAGGGCCGAAGCAGCACCGTGTCGACCACACTGAAGATCGCCGTATTGGCGCCGATTCCAAGCGCCAGGGTAAGAATCGCCAGTGTGGTAAAGAACGGGCTCTTGCGCGCCATGCGGCCGGCTTATCGCAGATCTTGCCCGAGTTTTTCTAGAGATACCAACTGCCACGTCACGCGGGCGTCCTCCTCAATGGTGGTTCGATTGCCGAAGGCGCGCAGTGCGGCATAGTGGGCGTCCTCCGGCGCAAGTCCCGCGCGCCGCTGCTCCTCGGCTTCCAGGTCCAGGTGAGTGCGCAGCTCGCGGGCGAGATCGTCTTCACGCCTCTCCCGTCGCCGCCAGCTCATCTCAGCACCTCGATGGTAGATATTCTACCATCAGAGTAGACGACCAGGATGCCAATCGGTTAGTAGCCGATTCAACCGCGCGCGAGCACTTCTTCCAAAATCCCGGTGGTGGAATAGCCCGGTTCGAGCGGCAACGCCAGAACCTGACCGCCCGCAGCTTCTACCTCTTCACGTCCGGCGATGAAGTGCGCCCAGTCGGCGCCTTTGATCAGGATATCCGGCAGCACGGCGGCGATGAGTTCGCGCGGCGTGTCTTCGTCGAAAAAGGTAACGGCATCCACGGCTTCGAGGGCGGCAGCAAGTTCGGCACGTTCGTTTTCAGGAATGAGCGGCCGAGTGGGACCCTTTAGCCTCTGGACGCTCGCGTCGGTGTTCAGAGCCAGGATCAGAACGTCGCCTAGCGAGCGGGCGCTTTCGAGCAAACGAATGTGGCCGGGATGCAGGATGTCATAGCAGCCGTTGGTGAAAACCACTTTCCGGCCCTCGCGCCTCCATTGCTGGCGTTCCACTAAAAGCTGCTCCCGGGTGTATATCGAGCCCAACGCCTATTCTACTTCGTAGGACCGATTCAAGAGTGAGGAAACGTCGCCGATAAGGACGGCATGAGTACGAACTCTATAAACAGCCTTTCAAGCAGCTACTTACAATCGATTCTCGAAAACGCCCTGCAAAGCAACGGCGTGACTAGCCAGAGCAACACGCTAACCACCCCCAGTTTGGGATCGGTCACATCCCAGCAAGATAGCGGCCAGCTTTCGCCGTTCGCGCAGATTGTGAGCACGCTCCAACAACTTCAGCAATCGAACCCATCCGAGTACCAGCAGGTTACAAAGACCATCGCTGCAAACCTGACCAGCGCCGCGCAAACCGCTCAAACCGATGGAAATACCAACGCGGCGAACCAGCTCACCCAGCTTGCATCGGACTTTACGTCGGCATCCCAGAGCGGCAAACTGCCGAACCTCCAGGATCTGGCGAATGCCACCAGTGGGGCTAATGGGACTAGCGCGACTAGTGGCCATCACCATCATCACCATCACGCCAAGGCGGCCTCGTCAGATTCCGACAGCGATTCAAACAGCTCTTCGTCTCAGAGCAACTCGCTAAATCCGTTGAGCATCATCGCTCAGACTCTGACCAGCGCCGGGATTACCGGCTCCAAGGGCTGATCGAGACCGCATATTTTCGAGACTTATAAACAGGTGGTAGACATTCGACTACCTATGTGGTAGAATGTCTTCTACCTGGATGGCCGCCAAAGAATCGAAACCCGCCCGCATCGAACTGCTCCAGGGCACGCTCGACATGATGATCCTGCGGACGCTCCAGTGGGGTCCGCAACACGGGCACGGCATCGGTCAAGCTATCCGCGCCAGCTCGCTGGATGCGCTGCAGATCGAACACGGCTCCCTCTATCCGGCTCTGCATCGGTTGCGAAAACAAGGTTGGATCGAAGCCGAATGGAAGATCACCGAGAACAAGCAGCGTGCCAGGTACTACCGCCTGACTCAGCGCGGCCGCAAACAGCTTTCCGCCGAAGAGTCCCGGTGGAACCGCATGGTGGAGGCCATCGCGCGGGTCATGAAGCCGGCCTCATCAAGCTAAGCATATGCCACGCTGGAAACAGATCGCCGAACGATATCTGCCATGGATCCTGCGGCGCGGGCGCGAGGAACGCGAGCTGGACGAAGAAATCCAATTCCATCTTCAGCAGGAACAGAGCTTGCGCGTGGAGCGTGGCGAAGCGGCCACCGAAGCGCGTCAGGCGGCGCATCGCGATTTCGGAAACGTAAGGCGAGTGAAAGAGGTGACTCGCGAGACGTGGAGCTGGACCACATTGGAGTCCATACTACGCGATGGCCGCTACGCGCTTCGGCAGTTACGGCGCGCGCCGGGGTTTAGCGCCGTCGCCATCGCCACACTGGCGCTGGGCATTGGCGCCAATAGCGCTATTTTTTCGGTGGTGGATGCAGTTTTGTTGAAGCCGCTCCCGTATCCCGAAGCCGAGCGCCTGGTATCCATTCACCAGGCATTGCCGCAGGCGTCCTATCTCAACGTTTCGTGGCCCGATTTCATCGATTGGCGGGCCCAGAATCGCGTGTTCGACGACATCGCCGTGTTTCAACCCAACAGCGTCAAGGTGCGCGAGAACGGAGAGCCGATCATGGCGCCCGCCGCATTTGTCTCCGCGTCGCTATTCACAGTGCTCGGAACCAAGCCGAGTCTGGGCCGCCTGCTATCGCCGGAAGACGACCGTCCCGGCGCGCCGCCGGTGGTGGTGGTCGGTAATTCATTTTGGCGGAGAGCGCTGAAGGGTGATCCGGATCTTACCGGCAAAACCATCGAGATCGCGGGATATGACGTCACTGTGGCGGGCGTGCTGGGTCCCGAGTTTAGTCTTCCGCAGATAGAAGCTGATGTCTATCTTCCGATCGGTCGAATGATGGCCGGTTCCGAGAGCTTCACGGATCGAGCGAACCATCCGGGGTTGATGGGGGTCGCGCGACTTCGTTCCGGAGTTACGCTGGATCGCGCGCGCGCCGACATGAACACCATCATGTCCCGGCTGGCCCAGGCGTATCCGGCTTCCAATCGCGGCGAATCCGTCAAGCTTGCGTTGCTTCCCGACGTGCTGCTGGGGGCCATCCGGCCCGAACTGCTGATGCTGTTCGGCGCAGCCGCATTGGTTCTGTTGCTGGCGTGCGCCAACGTTGCGCACCTGGCCATGGCGCGAGCCTCGACGCGGCAGCGCGAGTTCGCCATCCGGGGGTCGCTCGGCGCAGGCCGCAGGCGTCTGATCCGGCAACTGCTGACAGAAAGCACGTTGCTGTCGCTCGGCGGCGGAGTTATTGGCGTTCTTCTGGCGCATTGGAGCATCGCGCCGCTGGTGCGTCTCTCGCCCTACCAGGCGCCGGGGCTTGCGGACGCGCATGTCGATTCACGCGTCCTTCTGTTCACATTGCTGGTTTCGCTCGTGGCTGCGCTCGTGTTCGGCTGCGCGCCGATAGTGCAGGCCGCGTACACGCGATTGAACTTTGCGCTCCGCGAAGGCGAAATGAGCCGGGCAGGGAGGCGCTTTCGATCCGTGCTGTTCATCGCCGAAGTCGCCATCGCACTCGTGCTGGCCACGGGGGCGGGTCTGCTTTTGCGAAGCGTGTCCGCGCTGCTGAACGTAGATCCCGGCTTTCATGCCGAGCATCTCACCGCGCTCGGAGTGGTGCGCAATGGCGGTCCTGCAGATCGCAACCTGCAGTATTTTACAGACGCCGTCGACCGTGTGGCGCATCAGCCGGGCGTGCTGTCGGCGGCCTCCGTGATGTGCCCTCCGCTCTCGGGAACCTGTTGGACATCGCCTTACTGGGCGGACAGCCAGTCCGTCACAGGTAACGGCCAGCGCCCGTGGACCGCGCTCAATATGATCACGCCTGGTTATTTTTCCACCATCCAAACGCCTCTCATCGCCGGCCGCGCCTTCATGGATAGCGACACCGCCGGCACCCGTCCGGTGGCCATCGTGAATAAAACCATGGCGTCGCGCATGACCCCCTCCGGGAGCGCGGTTGGCAAGCTGCTGCATGTGCAGTGGGCCGCGCACGAACTTTTAGAAGTGGTGGGCGTGGTTCCGGACGTCAAGCAGTTCGGAGTGGGAGTGCCGGTGATGCCGGAGGTTTATGTGCCCGTGGCGCAGATGCCCGTGAGCTTCATGACCGTGGTCGTGAGGTCCACCGCCGCATCTGGCGCGGCGTCGCAGCAGGCGGCTGCGGCCATACGCAGTGTGGATAAGGAACAACCCATCAAACAGGTGACAGCGCTCTCGGAAACGATTCTGAATTCGGCTGGCCGGCAACGGTTCGCCGCGTTGTTGCTCAGCATGTTTGGATTCGTGGCGCTGACGCTCGCCGCTGTCGGGATTTCAGGGATGATGGCGTACACGGTAACCCGCCGAACGCGCGAACTCGGGATTCGGATCGCCCTGGGCGCCCGGCGTACCGAGGTGCTCGCGCTGGTGCTCCGGCAAGGCATGCTGCTAGTATCATTCGGCGTACTCGCGGGCCTAGGCTTGGCCTGGATGCTAACGAAGCTTGTCCGGAATCTGCTCTACGGTGTCCAGCCCCACGACATCCCGACCTTTGCCGGTGCGACAGTCCTACTGGCCGTCTGTGCCGTCGCAGCATGCATATTGCCGGCCTGGCGAGCAGCGCATGTTGATCCTATCGAAGCATTGCGGCACGAATAGCGGCTCAAATGAATAGGCTCGCCGGAACGTGAAAGTATTCGGCGAGCTTGCGAACGTGCGCCTTGCTGATCGATCGCTTTCCGTTGAACACGTCTGAGGCAACGCTCGACGATCCGAAAACCGGGATCAAATCGCGCTGGCGCAGGCCGCGATTTTCCGTAAGGATACGCAAGGCTTCAAGCGGCCCCGCATGGCCGAGCGCGTATTTAGACTCCTCAAATTGCCGTACCAGGAGGGTCATGAGTTCGGCCAGCTTTTCTTCTTCAGGCGTCAGCGCGCGTCCTCGCGTATCGAGCTTCTCGAGTTCCGCAATCATGCGCTCGTTCTCTTTCTCGGACGTGATCACCCGCGGCAGCGCTCGCGCTAGGAGCTTGCCGTATGCGCTTTCGTTGATTGTCGCGGCTATAGCCATTTTCATGCCCCCTTGTCGTATTCGGCGTGAGTCAAAAATAAATCCGTTTGTACCGGAAAACCATCCGAACGATGAGCCGCTAGTTGTCGGGCGCGCGGCGTTGGAGGCCGCCCCGCGGAGCCGCTATTTTGGCGGACTGCTGGTGGGTTCCGCAGGTTCGGCACGGGCCTTGGAAATGGCACCGATCAGTTCACTGTGCAGGTCAAGGCGCATGGCGCGCGGAGTGCCGCCCTGGATGGTGAAGGGGCCGGAGTGTCTGCCGTGCTTGTCGTGAATGGAAAACGTAATCTCGGAGGCCTGGACGTTGTCGAGCGAGACCCTGGCTTCGGTGCCGGCGAGCTGATTTGCGAAGTTCAGGAGGTCGGCCACAAGGGAACTGTCTAACGGGCCTGGAGTGAGCGTGGCAGAAGCGGGTTGAGGTCGCGCTTGGCCGCGCACCAGCTCGAGCAGTTCCTCCAGGACGTCTCGGTCGCTGCGCTTCTTGGCGGGCGGCTGGGCATTCTGAACTGCGTCAAGCTGTGTCTTCAGCTTTGGCCAACACATGCTGAAGGCTTCGGCGAGCTGATCGGCCTTGACTGCGTTCTCGCCGAGCGCGGAGTTCAGGGTTTCGAGCAGGCGTTTTGTGTCTTCCTCATTTGCCCTCTTCGCCTGGAATTGGGTTAGAGGCCCCTTCACATCCGATGGTTCGACGCCGACTAGGTACGGGCAGACGAAAGTGTTGTCCAGAGTTTTTGCGAGCGCGCCGGCTTCGAAGTGGATCCAGATCGACTCGAGGTTGGTGGGCGTAAGGCAGATGATTCCGACTTTCGATTGTTGGAGCTTGCCGGCGACGTCGGACGCCCAGCGTGCGCCAGCGTCGATGTCGGCGCTGGAGAGCCAAGGCTGGATCGCGTTGATCATGAGAGGGAGATAGTGGTGGAGAGCTTCGGCTACCTGTTTGCTTTGCGGACCGGACCAGCTGATGAAGACGTCCATTATTACCTCGTGGCTCGACTCCTGCATTGTATGCAATCTTTGGGGCCGTGAGCGGGGTTTGGCCATGTTATCTATTTATGAATTGTATTACCGATAATACATATTATGTAAACTTTATCGCTTACCCAAAAAAGAAGGGCTCGAATCGCTGGGAGGTGCTATTCGAGCCCGAGGGAAGAAAATTGTTGCTAAACCAAATCCTGTCCTTAGTGGTGTCCACCGCCTCCGTGCCCACCACCGCTCGGATGGCCGCCGCTAGTGGTTGCGTGCGATGTTCCGCTGCTGCCGCCGCTGCTCTTCGGTGTGCTACCGCTGCTCGGTGCGCGGCTGGTGGTGGTTCCGCTCGTGGAACTCCGCGGCGCCTGATAACCCGGCGAGGAGCTGCGCTGTTGGACGATCGGCGGACTAATGCGAATCGCTTGGCCGCTGCCGGCGTAGCCTCCGTAACTGCGCGTCCCGGATCCGCTCACCGATCCACGGGTGCTCTCCGAACGCTGCCAGCCGCCACTCGTCGAAGACGGCGATGTCCCGCTACCAGCGCCGTGAATCGGCTCGCCAAATCGATTCCATCCATGGCTTGATCCGGGGCTTGACCCGGCGGCAGAGCCTGCTCCAGGCGAGGCGTTACCAGTTGTGGCGCTCCGCGATGATTGGACCCCTGCATTGCCGGCCGCAGAAACACCGCGGCTGGCCGTGCTGAAATCGGAATGTGATAGCTGCTGCATGCCCCTCTGTTGCTGGGCGAATGAGGCATGGCTCACTTGCGGAGCCTGCGTATGGCTGGCGAAACTCTGTGCACGACTTTGCGGGAAGTTTCCGCTAGAAGCACGGTTCGACATCTGCAAGCTGGAGCGTCCAGGCGCTACAGGAACAGCTCCGCGCACCAGACCTGCCTGTTGAATCTGCGCGTGATTCAGTGACTGTATTTGCGCGCCACTGCGGCCAAACTGATTCGCACTCACGCCGCTCACGCCGCCGTTTACGCGGGCGTTGCGATACATGCTCGTGATATTCGCGTTGTTGACGATGGTGGTGCCGCGCGCCAGGCCTCCGGCCCGGAAGCCGGCGTAGTAACCACGCCCATACCAGGGATGAAACGCTTCAAACGGCGCGAGAGGCACCCAACCCAGACCGCCGAACCCGAAGCCAATTCCCACTCCGAATCCGCCGCCCCAACCGAAGAAGCCCACATAAGCGGGCGCCCAGTAGGGATGTCCAAACACAGGTCCCGGATACCAGCACCATCCGCCTCCGCCAAAGAACCAGCGGCCGTAATGATACGGCGCCCAACCCCAAGGATCGGCGCTGACCCAGGTCCAACCATAATAGTCTTCCCAAACCCAACGGCCATTCTGATACGGCGCCCATCCGGGATCTACATTGGTGGGCTGCCAAACAGAGCCGTAGTTTGGATCGTTGGTCCACCGGCCATTTTGATCCAGATCCTCAACGCCGGGTACATCGCGGCTGACATGCTCGTAGCTGCGTGAACGCAGCAGATATTGATCGCGCTCGTTGTTCCACTGGTCCCATGTATCGGGGGCGATGGCGTCAACTACCTGAAATTCGGGGTCCGATGCCGGGCCGCGCGCGTACATGGTCCGGCCAGCGGCTAAGCGCTCGCTGCCGTGCGGGCTGAAGATCTCCACTTCGCCATTGCGCACGGTAATTTCCGAAGTTCCGTCCTCGCGAACGCTGATGCGATAAGTTCCCTGCCCGAGCGGATGGATCGCGACGCTCGGAGTGTCCAATTCCGCCTGCGCCTGACTGGGACGCAGAATCCGGAATATCACGGTTCCAGCGGCAACCTGGATCTGGTAGCCTCTGATGTCCAGGCCTGTAAACCGAACTTCGGAGTTCGGACCCACCCGAAGCAGGTTAGCCCAGTCCAGTTGTATTTCCGCGCGAGAGGATGAGCTGGTAAGAATACTGTCGTTGGCCATCAAGGGACCGTTGATCGCAGCCGCCACCACGTCGCCCGAATCGCCGCGACGAACCGAAACTTCTCCATTCAACACGCTGATGCGAGCCACGCCCCGGCCTTGCTCGTATTGACCGTCCGGTTCCTGCTGTTGTGTCTGGTCGTTTGGTCCCGGCTGTGGTCCAGATTGCTGTCCCGGCTGCTGTCCAGATTGGTCCTGCGCCAGGCTCGGACTCGCGATCGCTGCAACCACTGCTATTAGCGATAGAAGAGTGCGTGTCATACCCGTTCCCATTCCTCGCCTTGAGAGGCAATCCGCTAGCCATTGACTAACTGCTGTGTTTCTAATATTTTATTGTCTCCCGCCTGATCCGTCTGCTGGCCGAAAACCACCAACAGTGATTGGAAACGACCGAATCTTGTGTTGTTCCGGAAATTAATGTAAACTACGGTTAAGTTGTCTTCCACAACCACAGTCAATACCTCGCTTCCCGAGGTGCATTCCAGCGTTAGTACTGCTCAGCTTTCCGTTTGGCGGCGACTATTTGCTTTTGCCGGACCCGCCTATCTGGTGAGCGTCGGCTACATGGATCCTGGCAATTGGGCCACCGATCTGGAAGGCGGCGCGCGCTTCGGCTACCAGTTGTTATGGGTGCTGGTGCTGTCGAACCTGATGGCTATCCTGCTGCAGACGTTGAGCGCCCGGCTCGGCATCGTGACCCAACGGGATCTGGCGCAGGCCTGCCGCGAGACATATCCACGCAGCGTCTCCTATTCACTCTGGTTTTTGTGTGAGATCGCCATCGCAGCCTGCGATCTTGCAGAGGTGCTGGGCGCGGCCATCGCGCTGAACCTGCTGTTTCATATTCCCCTGCTCTACGGCGTCATTCTAACCGCGGCCGACACTTTGTTGCTGCTCTGGTTCACCGGTCTTGGGATTCGCGTGATCGAAAGTTTCGTGCTGGCTTTGATTGCGGTGATCGGCGGATGCTTCTTCATCGAGATCTGCTGGGCTGGCTGGCCCGTGGTGAAGGACATGCTGCCCGGCCTGGTGCCGCACATCACGAACCGCAATCTCTACGTCGCCATCGGCATCCTGGGCGCCACCGTGATGCCGCACAACCTCTATCTGCATTCAGCGTTGGTGCAGACGCGCCGCATTGGAAAAACCGAGGCCGACAAGCGCGTAGCGTGCCGGTATAACCTGATCGACTCCGCTATCGCGCTGAACGGCGCGCTCTTCGTCAACGCCGGAATTCTGGTGCTGGCGGTAGCGGTGTTCTTCAAGCGCGGAATCGTGGTGACCGAGATCCAACAGGCCAACCAGTTACTCACGCCGCTGCTCGGCACCACCATGGCGAGCATCCTGTTCGCGGTGGCGCTCTTATGCTCCGGCCAGTCTTCCACGCTCACCGGGACCATGGCCGGGCAGATCGTGATGGAAGGATTCCTGAACTTCCGCATGCGTCCCTGGCTGCGGCGGTTGGTGACGCGGACGATCGCGATCATCCCGGCTGCGTTCACTGTGTATTTCGCGGGCGAGCAAGGCACCTATAAGTTGCTGATCCTGAGCCAGGTGATTCTGAATCTGCAACTGCCGTTTGCGGTGATTCCCCTCATCCAGTTCACCAACAACAAACAGCGCATGGGAACTTTCGCCAATCGCGCCTGGGTGCGGGTGTTGGCATGGAGCGCTGCGGTGATGATTCTGTCGCTGGATATCTGGCTGGTGACCATTACCATCCGGGACTGGCTGGCGGCGTCGGGTCGCCAGCGGCTGTGGCTCGAGTTGGGCCTGGCGCCCGTTCTCATCCTGCTGACACTGCTGCTGGGGTGGGTCATCTTTCAGCCGGTTCTTCCACCCTGGATCCGGCGATTCGGACTTGCTCCCATCGAGCTTCCTCAAGCGGTGGCGATCAATCTACCGAGTCCGCTCTACGAGAAAATCCTGGTCCCCTTGGATCACACCAGCCGGGACCGTGAGGCCATCGCGCACGCAGCCGCCATGGCCAAGCAGCACCATGCCAAGCTCTACCTGCTCCACGTGGAAGAGGGCGTGACCAGCCAGATATTTGGGTCACTCGCCTCCACGGCGGAAGTTGAGGCGGGGCGCGAGTACCTGCGCGAGATTGCCGCCGAATTGGAAAAGCAGCAGGTAGCCGTCGAAATGGTGGTAAGGCACGCCAGGCGTCCCAAAGACGCCATTGTGGCCTATGCCGAGGAGCTCAAGCCGGATTTGGTTGTGATGGGAGCTCACGGGCATAAGGGCTTGAAAGACATCGTATTCGGGACTACAATTAATGCAGTCCGTCACAAATTGAAAATGCCGTTGCTGGTGGTACGAGGCGGCGGTTGAAATGGACCAAGTCCCGGAGATTGGGACAGGTATCGTGTCCATCCGATACACCTGACGGACTTAGAAGCTAGGCAAGGCTAATATTTTCAAAGATATGCATTGGAAGGCCATTTGCTTAGTGGACAGTAGATCCTAATGCGTAGACTGTTCATCACGGGATTGCTGGTTGCGCTGGGAACCCTGCCCGGGTCGACACTGCGGCAGCTCAGCCTGGATGACATGATTCGGCAATCCACCATGATTGTTCACGGCACAGTGCAGCCGGCGAACATCATGTACCACGGCTCGATGATTTTCAGCCACTACACGGTCCAGCCTACAGAAATCTACAAAAGTCCCGTCGCCGGCCAGTCGGCGTCCAGCCCGATCGATTTCGGGGTTCCTGGCGGGTCACTCAACGGCGCAATTCAAAGGGTCGCAGGCGCACCGATCTTAACCGTTGGGCAAGATTATGTGCTGTTCCTGTGGACCAGCAAAAGCGGTTTGACGCAGGTGATCGGGCTATCGCAGGGTTTATTGTCGGTGATCACAACTTCTGGCGCTGCTCCGATTGTGGTTCGTCCGGCTGCGGCAGCAGGAGCGCTGAACGCAACTGGACTACCGGTGACCACGAACGACATCAGTATGTCCTTGAGCGCCCTCAAGACTGAAATTTCAAACGTTCTCAGCGGGCAGAGCACGCAATGAAGAGACCCTGGCTAGTTCGTTTGGCGGTTTTGGTGTTCGCCATCCTTGTCCTGAGCACCAACGGGTGGGGTTACTATTTCTACGTTCTCTACAACACCAGTACCGGTCCGTTCAATCAACCAATCGTTGAGAAATTCGAACTAAGCTCGTTGGTAAATAACACTGTTCCGTTCTTTATTTCAGATACCGGTCCGGCCGTGTTGGCGCCAGGCGATAGCTTCCAGGCAATCATCGGCGAGATTCGCGCCGCGGCTGCAGTCTGGAGCAACGTGAGCACTTCCCAACTTAATTTGGGATATGGAGGGTTGTTCACGGCCGGCACAGCTTCCGGATCATCGCCCGGCATAGAAATCGAATTCTCCGATGAGATCCCCCCCGGTTTGGTGGCGTATACAGTACATGAAGTAACCGGAAACCTGGGATATGGGCCCGATGGCCTAATTGTTCCGATTATCCGCTCGAGGATCTATCTGCCGAACGACCTGACCCAAGTTTCGTCCTATGGGGACTTTCTAAGCTACAGCGAGCCATTCTTCGTAACTCTGGTCCACGAATTCGGCCACTCGCTGGGACTGCAGCACACGCTAACGTCCGGCGTGATGTCGACGATTTATACCAGCGCGGCAAGCAAGGCCACACCGCTCGGCGCGGACGACATCGCAGGCGTCTCGGTGCTGTATCCAGCCGACGGATATCTCCCGACGGTTGGCAGCATCAGCGGACGTGTCACACGAGACCCCACTGGACTCAGTCTGGCATCGGTGGTGGCCTTATCGGCGACCAATCCTGCGATCAGCACTCTTACCAATCCGGATGGAAGTTATAGGATGGACGGAGTTCCGCCCGGGTTGTACTATGTCTACGCGCATCCGTTGCCGCCGGCGGAGTATGGGGAAAGTACACCGAACAACATAATCTATCCGACCGACGTGAACGGTAATCCAATTGGATTGAATTACAGTGCGTTCGCCACGCAGTTCTTCACGGGAAATTATGGTGGTACTCGCGACGTCACTGTGGCGTACGCCACTCCTGTTCTGGTCGGACAGCTGACATCGGGGGTCGATTTCCACGTGAGCCAGCGAGCGTCTCAAGCAGTTTACGGAGTTCGGACCTACGGATTTTCTCCAACCAACGTACCCGTTGCGTCACCGCCGATTGTGGCTGGTTTTCCTACGCCGTCGCCTGTAGCCGCCACCGGCGAGGGATTGCTCAATGCGAACAATGTGATCACCCCAGGGCTTAGCATCTCCGTGCTTGGGGCGGCCGCTACCGCGAGCAATTTGAGGGCTTATCCTCCACCCACGCCCTACATCGCCGTCGACGTCCAAGTGAATATCTCGGCGGAAGGTCCCAAACATTTGCTATTCGCAACGCTTGATGACCTTTACGTTTTGCCGGCAGCGTTTTCGATCGTTGCCTATGCACCGCCGTCCATTACTGCGGTCACTCCGAGTTTGGATGCCAATGGAAATCGAATCGTGTTGATCGCGGGAACCGGTTTCTTTCCGGGCGCTAACGGCACCAACGTGCCTGTCAACACGACGGTTCTGTTTGATGGTCAGCCAGGCGTGATCCAGGGAACTACGAAAGCTGGCCAGTTGATAGTAACTCCGCCGCCGGCCCAACTCGGCTATACCGCAACAGTTGTCGCACTGAACTCGGATGGCCAGAGTTCCTTGTTCCTACAGCCAACGCCGCCCACCTTTACCTATGGTGGCGGGGCTACGGCGACTCCGGTTGCTGTGGCCGCTCCGTCGCTCACGATAACGCCGAAGCTTCTGGTTGCGGGCAACGCGACTACGGTGGACGTTGTAGGCGCCAATACCAACTTCGTCGCCGGCCAAACTGTAGTTGGTTTCGGCACCAGCGATGTCGTGGTGAATCAAGTGACTGTGCTGAGTCCCAATCACCTTAGCGTTCAGGTGACGCCCAACGTGACAGTGGCGACCTCCGGTATCAATGTCACCACCGGCCTAGGCGTTATTTCGCAGGCGCTGGGCAACCAGATAACAACAGCGAATCCGAAATAGCGAGAACTATCGTACCGGAAGTTTGACATAGGGGCTAGATGCGCCGATGACGGCTGCCCCAGACTCACACCCGTAACCGCTTCCATCCGGGCACGATCCGGAATTGTAGAACAAAGCCCAATCTCCTGCCGCCTGGCCGGCCGGTACAACAAAGTTGATCTGCTCGATTCCGACCAGTGTTAGTGCGAGCCCCTGGAACGAGGTCTGTAGAGCGGGAGTGTCGGTAAACGAGCCGCTTGGGAACAAGCATCCACCGCAGATGGGTACTATGGGATTCGGATAATCCTGCAAAAACAGCCCGTAGTCCGCCGGCGGTGGTGCACTCAATTGAAGCAACGGGCGCAGCGGGACGGCGAATCCGATGGGTGGTGGGGGCCAAACCGTAAAGAAGTCGTCGCCATACGCGATGATGGTCTCGCCTGCGTGCGCCGGATTCCGAAGCGTAACGAGGCTGTAGCCGGAAGCATGCTGCGCAATCGCGTATCCGTTCTCGTCCATCAAAAACCCACCCCAATTTGGCGGCGTCAAGGGCGTCAAAACATCAGCTTGGGATTGTTGACGTACCTCGAGAGTACCCTCGTTGTCGGAGCCATCGGACTGCTGAGTTCGCTCATCCGGCGTGGCCCACTTCGATCATCTGATTTGGCCCACCTGAGATGTTAATAGTTTGCCTGGGCTGGGCCGTCCAAGTCCAGGCGTGATTCTCCACATTCGTAAAAAGATGTTGACAGATAACCGGCCGAGGTCTGAAGATGGAACGACCGGCGAAGCGGAGGCGAGCAATGCAGGAGTGCAACTCGCCAAGGAATAGCTGGCGCAAACTCATCAAGACGATGAGACTCGGGGCGGAGCCCGAACCGGCCTCGCCCCGGATCTTAAGACCGAACATCGGATTGATAGATTTGCGCATGCCTTAAAAAACTCAAACCAATTCAGCTTTCCACCACATCTGGAGGCGGCAGCCCGGAGGTCTCACGGTTTTTTCTTTCTCCTTTCCATCGTCCGCCGAAATCGGAAAGAATCGGTGCCGGTTTCGATGATATGCGCCCGATCGGTAATCCGGTCCAGCAACGCCTTGCATAGCCGTGGATTCGGAAATACGGTAGTCCATTCTGAAAATGGCAAGTTCGTCGTCACGATAATCGCCGCCCGCTCGGCCCGCTCCGAGATTACCTGAAACAGGAACTCGGCGCCAATGTCAGCCAACGGCACATACCCAACCTCGTCCAGAGCGATCAGTTCATACTTCTGCCAGCGCGCCATCAACCTCCGGACTTGATTGTTCTGTTTCGCTTCCACCAACTCATTCACCAGTGCCGCCGCCGTGGTAAAGCGAACCCGCCGTTTCTGCCGGCAGGCCGCTAAGCAGAGTCCCGTCGCCAAATGGCTCTTGCCCGTCCCGCATTCGCCGATCAGCAGCACCGGTTCACTTCGCTCGATGTAACCGCCTTCGGCCAGCTCTCGAATCTTCGCCGCCGGAACCAGCGGCGCTTGCGCGAAGTCGAACTCTTCCAGCGTCTTCAGCCGCGGCAGTTGCGCATCGCGAATCCGGTTCGCAATCGCGTGACGGTCGCGCTCTTCGCATTCGATCGCCAGCAAAGCTTCCAGGTACCGGATGTGGCTCTGGTTCTCCTTGACGGCTTGTTCGGCCAGCGAAATAAAGTTGGCTCCCACAGTGGGCACACGGACCGCTTTACAGTACTGCTTCACGCTGGCGTGTTCCAATGCCTCGGTTTGGTTTTTCATTGAATGCCTCCTGTTGCGTCTGCCAGCAACAAGTCGTAGTCGTCCATCACGGGCATGGGGTGTTCGAACTGCGCCAGTTCGTCAGCCAGATCCAGGGCATACCGGCGGCGCTGCTCCGGATCGGGCATGTTCAGGATGTGCAACACCGCGGCAGCATCGGTAACGCCCAAACGCAACGCCTCTTCCACCGCCGCAATCAGTTGGTCCCAACTCTTTCCCGAACCAGCCCGCACCAGCGTGATCATCTCCCGGGTGCCAACACTTTTTCCGTGACGTTGCTCCAGTTGATGCCAGATCCGATCCAAGCACTCGGGCCAGCGTCCCGCCTGGCGCCACTGCTCGAGCGGAGTTGATCCCGCCATCGCTCCCGGCTTTTTCTCCAGCACATCCAGATAATGTTCCAGATTCAGAATCTGATGCCCTCGGCCATAGCAGCGCGGATGCTGGGCCACGCACTCGCCGTCACGCCGGATCTCGATCGACAACGGCCACACCAAAGCTGTCACCCGTAGCCCTGGCCACAGCGGCGCCGAGTACCAGTTGGTCTTCACCTTCACTCGCCCTTTTCCATCCACGATGAGCGGATATAGAACCTCGTGAATCGGAAATCCCTCTTCTGCCAGCGGCGACAAAAACGCTCGCTCGTGTGCGCTGGCTTGGCCGATCGTCATGCCCTTGCCGCTGATGGTCCGGCTCCGGTTCGCCAGGCATGTCGTCAGCAGTTGTTCGTTCAAGGCAGCCAAGCTCGCCGCCTCCGGTACCGGCACCAGACAGTTGCGCCGATACCATCCCAACTCTCCTTCCACTCCACCTTTTTCATTCCCGCTGGCAGGGTTGCAGTACTCGCTTTGATAGCCCCAATGCGAGCGGAAAGCAATGCCCCGATCCGTCTCGATCCGCTGCCGGCCTCGCAGAATCTTCTTCACCAACAAGGCCATGTTGTCGTAGCGCAGTTTTTTGAACACCCCGCCGAAATAGTCGAAGGCGAGCTCATGCGCCTCCAGCAGCGCTTGCTGCGTGGCATTGGTGTAGGCTCGATGGAAGGCATCGCCCGACCCCATGCTACGCATCGCGAAGAACTGCAGCTTCGAGGGTTCGCCGCCCAACTTGACCATCGCCTCAAACCAATCCACTTGGCCTTCCTGGCCCCAGTTATAGCTTTGCGGTACGAACACCTCCTGGCCGCTGAGCCCCAGTTCTTGCTTCCGCCGCTGCACATACCGCCGGACGGTTGGCTCACTAATCGGGTGCTCGGGATGCTCTTTGCACAAGCGCACCCAAATCCGATGTGCCGTGTGCCGCTGCTTGCGCGGTGCTTGCCGATCGTCTTCCAGCATCCGCTCGATGTGTTCCTTCACCGGACCCAGCTTGGGCTCCTCACGAGCCGGTTTCTTTTTCTCAGGCGGGATCGCGCTGGCAATCGCCTGCCGCACCATCCTCCGGTGCACCCCGTGTTTCTTTGCCAGTTGCAGGATCGTCTCTCCGGCCGCGTGTCCGCGCCGGATCTCTTCGAATAGTTCCACTTTGCTCCTCCTGTCCATTCCTGAATCGTGTCATTCAGGGTTGTCCAGGTGGGCCAGTTCAGACGATCAAAGTGGGCCAGTTGAGATGAGCGAACTCAACTGCAAAGTCGAGTTTCTTTCGAGCGGAACCTGGATGTTGATTTGGCTGTTTTGACCCTTGGAAGGAATAGCAACTGCAAGAATTGGAGCAGTTGCGCCGTTGACGGTTACCGTGATTCCAGCGAGTTCCTGCGGCAACAGCGATAATGACGGGGCTACGCTTATTCCGGAGGACCAGTGAGGCCCGACACAAAGATGGATGCCAATGCGCCTCCACCAGGCATTCCGGGTTGAAAGGAAGCGGAATTCACAACCGCTTGGATCTTCAGTTGACCCTGGAGTGTCGCGGAAATACCCGCCGTGAGGCACAGAAAAAGGAGGATGCGCGGGGCCATTTTTTCGTATCTGCCATTAAGGACCCGCGACCTGCCCCCACCGACTACACTCCTCCGCGATTTTCTCATTTTCCCTTGCTGAGCTTCCTGAAATATTCCGCAATCGCATCCGAATAGCCGGCCGGGACGTGTTCGGAGCCGGCGCTGCGGACCTGGTCGGAGTTCTTTTCATCCAATTGGCGGCGCAGCACCAGTTCGAGGCGCTCAATCTGCGGGATCACTTCGCGGCCGATGCGCTGGGAGAGCTCAGCGTCGTTCACGTAGGCCGGGTTCATGGTGTGCAGCAGTTGCAGAACTTCATTCGAGTATTCCGGATGAGTGCGGATGAAGTCGCGGAGCTGGCTCATGTCCCGTAACGATTCGCGATAGCCTTGCTCCAATCCGTTGTGCGGGTACACTTCCCCCGAGCCACCGCGATTTCCGACGCCGCCGAAGGGCGAGCCGCCGTCCGGTTGCCCGGGCGAAAGCTGGCCAAGGCCTGGTTCAGTTCCGTTCGGAGCCTGACCTTGGCCCTGTTGTCCTTGACCCTGCTGCGATTGGCCGGATTGAGCTTGTCCTGATTGTGATTGACCAGGCTGCGACTGACCTTGTCCAGGCTGCGGTTGGCCGCCGTTCTGGCGGCTCCCATTGCGCGATTCATTGCCTCGCTGGCCCTGACCCTGCGCGAGCTGCTGCATCCGATTCCGCATGCCTTCCAACTGGGCCAACGCTTTCTCAATGTCACCCTTGTCGCCGGCGCCCTTACCCGGCTGGCCTTGTTGCTGCAACCCGGCTTGCGCCTGCTGGAGCTGATCGCGTAGGTGATCGAGTCCCATGGTCACAGTGGACTCACGCACCCATGTTTCCCTCGCTTGGCCTTGCCGGATCCATTCCGCGGCCTTGCGCATGCGTAGCTCGAGCTCGCTCTGCTGCGCTTCCGAGAGCGCATCGCGGAGCTTCGATGAGACTGGATTCTTCGCGCCCGCCAGGCTCTGAGCGGTATCGCCCATCTGTTTCTGGAGTTGCTTAAGTTGGTCGGCCATCTGCTCTTTTTCACTGGCCATTTGCGAATTCTGCTGCTGCGATTGACCCGGCTGCGTACCACCGGCAAACATCTGGCGCAGACGGTTTTGAAAATCGGTCTGGTGTTGCGAAAGCTGGTTGGCCTTCTGTGCCATATCGTCGAGCTGCTGCGAAGCGTTCTGGCGCTGTATCCCATTCAAGATGTCATGCGCTTCCTGCAGGCGCTCGCCCGCCCGCTTCTGTCCGGCATTGGCCTGATCGGAATTGCCGCCCTGCTGATTTTCGGCTTGGCGCATATCGTCGGTGGCGCGAGACAGGCGATCCAGTGCCTGCTGAAGCCGTGGATCGGCGGTGGACCCGGTGCGCTGGGAACTGGCAGATTGTTGGCTCTGCTGCTGCCCTTGCTGTCCTTGTTGCGAGGACTGGCTGGATTGTCCCTGCTGACTGGAAGCCGATTGCTGCTGGGACGAATCGCCCCTGGTGAGCTGCTCCATCTGCCGCTGGAGCTTCTCCGCTTCCCGGCGAAGCATTTCCTGCTCCCAACGTTGCCGGAACGGCTGCTGCTGATCCTTCTTAGCTGCCAGCTCCTGCTGGCGGCGAGCCAATTCGGCGAGTTTCTGAAGCGCCGCGTCGATTTCTTTGGCGCGGGTGTCAGAAGCCGATTGTTGGCCGGTTTCGTACTGATTTTTTTCGCGGTCCAGCTCCAGGTCGGCGAGGTTCTCCAGATCCCGGGCCTGGCTGCCTCCCTGCCCGGCGCCGCCTCTGCTTCCGAACGCCACCTGGATATCGCGGAATGTGTCCTCGGCTCTCAGGGCGTGCTGTAGACTCTGCTGTTCCGGCACCAGGGCTTCGTTCCATTTCTGGGCCCGTATCTTCTTGGCGGACTCAGTCATGTTCGTAATGGACTCTTCCATGTTCTTGACGAAGTTCTGCATCTCGGGACTGCTGTCTAACTGGCGCGCCTTCGCGCGATCCACCAGGGATTGGGCCTGAGCCGCCAGCTTCTCCTGGATTTGGCCCAGGAACTTCGCATCGTCGGCAGCGATGGATGGATTCTTCGCGCCATTCTTCGCCTCGTTCCAGGTTGCGGCGATAATTTCTTTTTGATGCTCGGAAATCTGTTCGGCGGGATTGCCGCTGCCCCCGCCGCCTTCTTGCTGCGATTGGGAATAGTTGCGCTCGAACGGTTCGGCCTGGATAAAGTACATGTCGGTCTTAGTAGTACTGCGGGCGTCGCGCGCGGAAGCATAAACGCTCACCAGGTCGCCCGGGGAAAGCTTGTAATCTTCAAGCGCTATGACGTATTTGCCCTCGGCGTTCTTGGCTCCTTTCTGGGGGAGCATCGAAATAGTTTTTTCAGGACCACCGTTCACGGAATAGTGCAAGCTGACTTCGTTCAGTCCGAAATCGTCCTCGGCGCTGACCGCCACGGTGACTTCTTCAATAGGATTCACCTTGGCATCCCGTCCGGGACGAATGATTTTGACGCTGGGCGGCGAATCTTTGCGGGCTTCGATAAAGAAATCCTCGCTCATGCGGACGTTCTCGCCTTGTTCGATGGCCGCGATGTGATACATGCCGTCCTTCTGGACCGGGAGATGGGCGGTAAGCCAGTTCCCCGCCCCGGATTGGAGTGCAATCTGCGAGTCGTCGCTCAACATCAGGACGCCCTTGTTGAGTGGACGATCGGTTTGGACCGCGATCTCGGCATCGGTACCTTCCACCGCGCGCACATCTCCGCCGGGATCTTCCACTACGTCCTTCAGGCCGGACCAGGCCGGGTAATGATACGTGACGCGGATCTTCTGGATGGAAGGCAGGTCGATCACGCGCAGGTTGAAATGCTTGGATTGGACGGCGCCGGCTTCGACGTAATACTCGACATTTTCCGCCAGACCGCTGAACAGGAATTCAAAGGTAGATGCGCCCGGCGAAGGCCGCATTTCGACAGGTTCCCACTTAGAGGCGCTCTTCGATTGAGCGAACAGGCGTACCTTCGGAGCATCGAAGCCAATGAGTTGGGCCGTCACCAATTGATCGGACTTGCGGCGCACGGTGCGGTCGCCGGGGTTGACCGCGATGTCGTAAAAGGCATGATTGCCGCTTCGTGGCGCGCCCGCCCATAGCAGTGATGTCCCATAGCCGAGATAGCCGGGGCCTGCGAGGATCAGCCACAGCAGGACGGCGACAGCAAGTCCAGCCGACGTGAGGAATCCAAGGATTGGGCCGGTGGGCGCAAGACGCTCGGGCTGGTTGGCTTCGGCAACTTTCATGGCATCGCCCGCCAGCAGCTCGACAAACGGATTGTTCGCGTTCGGCTTTTCAGCCAGAGTGAGCAGACGTTCCTGGAAGTCCGGAAATTGACGTTCGGCGCTACGAGCAGCGTTGCGCCGGTTCATCCGCAACAGCGGGATCACCAGGCCAAACGCAATGGCCGTAGCGACCGACATAAAAAGGAGAATGCGTGCCCACAGCAGGCTGGTGGACGAGAACGCATAGCGGTTGATGATCCAGACCAGGACCACCGTTATCACCAGCGCGGACACCGTGACCAGCGATGTGCCTTTCGATAGCGCAGAGAACCGCAAGCGGCTTTCCAGGCGCCTAAGATATGCGTTGAGTTGATCGAGGGGGCTCATGGGCGCTCCTTTATTCCGGCAATCCAAGGGAATGAAGACTTCGACAACTAGTGGGGCGGACCCCCTGGTCCGCGCGGGTCCCCCTGGACCCGCACTTCAAGATCGAGCGAAAACACCAGCAGGCCGACGAGGGCGTCGCCTGCGGACCAGGGGGTCCGCCCCACCTCCAGCATGCCTGTGTTTGCGCACTCATGCGGCCTCTTTTTCTACCGACAAATATCGGCTGGCGATCACTGATTCGATTATGGCGACTATCAAAACCAATAGCAAAGCGTAGCGCCACAAGCTTTGGGGACGAGGTTGGCTCGCGGCCTCGCTATTCGCGCTGGCGGTTTCCGGGCCTCGGCCGGTGTTGCGCCACAGCTCCAGAGTTTCTTGCGGAACGGGTGTCAGATCCGATTCCAGGCGGTCGGCATGGACCGCGACCATCTCCACGCGCCCGTTGGCCCGGTGGATTTCGTAGAAGCCCTCACGATTCACCTGGAACGATTGCGTCGTTGCGGCTTCCTTCAGCGAGAGCGGGTGTTTTCCATCAGGATCGATCACATCCACCGATGCGCCTTGATCCTTGGCCGAGCGCAGCTCGATAAATGAATCAACGGCCACGCTGGTGGAACGGCCCTGCTGTCCTCCGAGGTATTGCGCGGTCTCCTCGACAAACGGCACAAACGAGGCGTGCAGTGGGAAATCGTTCGCGATGTTGTCAAACGTGGATGCAAATATCATCACGCGCCCTTCGCCCACTTGCTTTTCGAGCAGCAGAGGTACTTGATTTGTTAAGCGAGCGATAACGCGCGACTGGCCGGGGTCCACGCGCACCACTTGGTAGAACTGAACGCCGTCCAACTTGTTGGCTCGCCGGAGCGAGGGATGCTCGGCATCGGCCGTGGACACGATCTGGAATCGGTCGCCTTCGCGTCCGGAGTAGCTGGTTCCCTGGATGGCTTCGTTCGAAACCGGCACGTGCGCCAGAGCCGCAGATAATGGACCCAGGGCCACTAGCAATGAGCCGCCGCCATTGACGTAGGCACGCAAGCTGTTCTCGAGACCGGGCGGCAGCGCGCTGACATCGGAAAGCACCACGAAAGCATATTTGGAAAGCGCTTGGTTGGTGGCCTGATCCACTGCGAGCGGTTCCAACACAAAGCCGGCTTCAGTCACAGATTCCAGTGCCGAACGGTAGTAAAGTTCTCCTTGTTGCTGGCCGGCGGCGTGTAGGAATAGCACCGGGTGTGGATCGGCGCGCTCCACGGCGAATGGAAAACGGTCGTCCTGAGGCAGAGAGTCGGCCGGTTCGACCCGGATCTCGGCTTTGTGGAATCCATAGGGCGATTCGAGAGATAGAAATTCGACACTGGCGCGGCCGCCCGCTGGAATGTCCACGGATTTGCTCTCAAGGACGCGGCCATCCAGGACCAG
>PMOK01000033.1 GCA_003162425.1 Bryobacterales bacterium
TTTTGGGAAAACTAAGTGGCATTCCATCCGTGGTATCGTTTCGATATCCCGGCAAATTAATTTCGAAGAACTCCCGGAGCGAGCGTGTCACAATTTCGTTTTTTCTTCATTTTGTCTATCTTATGTCTACCTGCCGCCGCAGCCACCATCCAGGGGACCGTTCGCGATCCCAGTGGTGCATTGGTGGCCGGCGCTGAAGTGACCATTTCGAACACAGCCAGCGCGGAAACGAAGACCACAAAAACCGATGCCAAGGGTCATTTTTCTATCGAAGGTCTCGCGTCCGGCTACTATCAGATCACCGTCCGGCAACAAGGTTTCGAAACCGCCCAGCGAACCGTCACCGTTGGCCAGGAACCAAATCTGGACATTGACATTCAGCTCAAAATCCAAATCCAGGAAACAGTGGTCGAAGTTACCGGGAAGCGCTCTTCGCTTGCGAATTCTAACCCGGAATATCGCGCCCTGCGAGACGCCCGCACAGTCGAGATCTTTCGAGTGGAGAATATCACGCTGCGGCGCGATGCCGGCGAACTGCACCTGCGCTCGGGGCTGATCGGTTTCCTTCCGCCGGTGCTCGGACGCGTCGCGCTGGGCGTTTTTCTTGGGCAAGCCACATTTCATCTGGACCCGGCCGTCGTATCGGAATCCAATTACCTTCAGATGATGACCGGAAATCGCACGCTGGACGAAGAGTTCGATTCCGCCGTGCTGTGCTTCACCGATGGCACATACCAGGAATTGAAGAGCCAGGGCACAGCCGTATCCGCCGGTCCAGGTGTTGACGGCGTCTTGAACGATTTCCATCGCCACATGCGGCATCGTACGGAGAACCCGCGAAGCTACCTGGAATACACGCTCGGCGACGAGGAAATCCCAAACGTCGAGGCCGAGCTCCTGGGCGAGTTGTATAACCCCAATTCCCCGCCCTCGTTCAGCGCGTATTTGCATGGCCGGCATTATCACGACCTGCGCTTCCTGATCGCTCCTCGCGGCGCCATGCGTCATATGCCATCGCCCGAAGAGGTGGGGCTCATCCACCTCGACCCGGCCGGCGAACACGAAGGTATTCTTTATCTCACCCACCTCCGCAGCGAATGGCAAAACCATACAGCCAGTTCCAATGAGGACAAACGCATCATTGCGCTCAAGAGCTACCGCATCGAAACCGCGATTGCCGGGAACGGTCATCTGACCGCCAGCGCGGACGTGACCTTCCACGCTCTTCGCGATGGCGACCGCGTCCTCGATTTTGGACTGCTGCCCTCGCTCCGCGTCTCGCATGTGTCGACGCCCGATGGCAAAGAGGCCGCCTTTATCCAGGAGGGCCGCAAAGAGGACGGCTCGTTCTACGCGCTGCTGCCTCAGCCTACCGTGAAGGGACAGATTTATTCGCTGCACATCGAGTACGAAGGCAACAAGGTGCTTGCCGACGCCGGTAACGGCAGTTTTTCCGTCGGAGCGCGCACCAGTTGGTACCCAAGCGTCGCTGCCTTCGGCGACCGCGCTACCTTCGATCTGATTTTCAAAGTACCCAAGCGCTACACATTGGTGGGCGTCGGAAAGCTAGTCAAACAGTGGCGGGAAGGTGACTACGCCGCGTCCGAGTGGGTTTCCGAAACTCCCCTCGCCGTGGCCGGATTCAACTACGGCGAATATAAGAAGAAAGAACGCGAAGACCCCGAAAGCAAGTACGATATCGAGGCCTACGCCACCGCCGAGGTGCCCGCATATTTACAAAATCATGGCTTCGGAACCATGGCTCCATCCGCCATGGCCGACAATGCGGTGGTGGATGCGCTCAATTCCATTCGCCTCTTTGAACATTGGTTTGGCCTGCTGCCCTACGGCCGAATCGCGATCACGCAGCAGCCTGAATTCAGCTTCGGGCAATCCTGGCCGACACTGGTCTACCTGCCGGTGAGCGCATTTTTGGACGGAACGCAGCGCTGGTCACTGTTGGGCGGCAACGCATTCCGATTCGCCGAATTCATCGATGAAGTGACACCGCATGAAGTGTCGCACCAATGGTGGGGTCATTTGGTGGGTTGGGCCACCTACCACGACCAATGGCTCTCGGAAGGCTTCGCCGATTTCTCGGCCAGTCTCTTTCTGCAGGCGACCGAGAAGAAACAGGACAAATTTGATCAGTATTGGGAACGCGCCCGCAAGATGATTCTCGATAAAAATCAATTCGGCCAGAGCGCTAACCAGGCCGGGCCGGTGTGGATGGGACTGCGCCTGAATACCTACCGCACGGGCAACGCGTACCAGAAGCTGGTTTATTCCAAAGGTGGTTATACTCTGCACATGCTGCGCTCATTGATGTGGAATTCGAAGACCGCCGACGAGGATTTCATCGCCATGATGCACGACTTTGTGACTACAAATACAGGAAACAATGCTTCGACCGAAGACTTCCTCGCGGCCATAAACCGGCACATGCGCAAAGACATGGATCTGGAGGGAAATGGCCGCGCCGATTGGTTCATCCGCGAATGGATCTATGGCAGCGACATTCCCAGTTACCGGATGGAGTACTCGAACTCGCCTGCTGATCAAGGAAAGGTGTTGCTAACCGGGAAGATCACTCAAAGCGGTGTGTCGGACACATTCCGGATGAGAGTTCCTATCTACCTGGACTTCGATGGAAACATGATGCGCTTGGGATCGATCGGATTGGTTGGAGACCAGACCTCACCCGAATTCAAAGTGATCATCCCGAAGAAACCGAAGCGGGTGATCCTGAATGCCCACCATGACATTCTGACGGCGGAAAGCGTGGTCAGCGGGAACTGAGGAGCCGAGGGCTGCCGGAGACAAAAACTCGATTTGTGATTACAGACAGTCCGGTAAATGGCGCGATTGTTTATGTGGATTTAAATGCAGACGGGAAATACTCCACTAACGAGCAGTTTCGTTTTCATCGCCTATCCGAAAATGCAACCGGCGAATTCGACCCACGCGGCCGGCCAACTCAGAAGGCGTGCTTCGACATTCCAATCACGGGCAAAAGTGTCGATCAATTTCCCGTGTGCATCCAACTTTACGATCCGGCGAATTCAATCGGGCAGGACGGTTCGCGTTCCCTGAACCTGGCTATTGCTCCCTGGGTAACCGGCAGCGTGACCGTAGGCTCCCGCAAGGTCATCGTGGGCTATGAGTACGACCTGAAACACGACGCTGTAGATCCAACCAATGGATGGCTGGGGCTCCGCGAGAGTGGAAATGGTTCGATTGACTTCTTATCGGATTCGCCGGAAACAGCGTTCGCAGAAAAAGAGCAGATCGTTTTTCGTGTTGCGGATCTTTATCTTTCGACCGAGTCTGTCGACTTAAAGCAGAACAGAGTTGTACTGCTCTCGCACCCAGCCGCCGATTACCTTCGGATCGAGCTTCAGCGCGGCGCTGTGCTGCCGGATTGGAACTTTGTCGATCTGGCGGGGAGACCGGGAAGTCTAAAATCCTATGCCGGCAAATATGTGATGCTCGACGTCTGGACGGCATCTTGCGGGTGGTGTTTGGAGGAATTCGCGACGCTGAAATCGGCGGTCCAGCGATTTGGCTCACGCAACTTCGAAATCCTGGGTGTCCTTGGCGACCAGGATGAGGTGGAAGCTCGCAAAGCGGAGGAGCAACACGGATTACCCTGGCGCACTGCGGCCTCTGGTAGCACGTTCGAATACGCGCAGCGGCGCCTGAGAATAGCGTCCTGGCCCACGCACATCCTGCTCGACCCCGATGGGCGCATCATCAGCGCTTCCAGTTCAGAACTGCGCGACGAGGCCCTCCTAAAAACCCTACAAGCCTTGTTGTCTCACTGAAGACCCGCCCACCATCACATCCAAGCGCTGCACGACACTCTGCAATGACTTCGACTCCCCACTAAGGCGCTCACCCACGCCCGAACTTTCCTCGGCGTTCGAGGCGGTTTTCTCTGTCAGCGACCGCATGTGCACCAGGGCCTTTTCGATCTCCTGCATGGACTGGGCCTGCTGCAGGCTGCCGCTTTCCACAAGATCGGCCAGAGTGGTAACAGATTCGGTACCCTGCGCGATTGACCGGATGCGGTCCGTGAGTTGATCAAGATGTGTCTGACCATCTTTCGAGCGGGCCATGGATTCGCCAATCAGGCCTTCGGTATCCTTGGCGGCATCGGCGCAGCGGCGGGCCAGTGTTCGCACTTCGTCGGCTACCACCGCGAATCCCATCCCAGCTTCGCCCGCGCGCGCCGCTTCCACCGCGGCGTTCAATGCCAGCAGGTTGGTCTGGAAGGCGATCTCGTTAATCACTTTGATGATTTTCGAAATGCGATCGCTCGAACGGCCGATCTCCTGCATTGCGGTCATCATTTGATCCAGCACCTGGTTGGTCTCTAGCATGTGGTTCCGGACATCTTTGATGAGGCCGGTGGCCTTAGCCGAATGTTCCGCATTCTGGTGTGCCGTTCGATTCACCTGTTCGCTCGACGCTGAGGTCTGCTCGAGGGCCGCAGCTTGCTCGGCCGCTCCGCGCTCCAAAGTGTGGCTCGCCAGGCGCAACTCCTCGGCATCGCCAGAGACACGCCGGGCCCCCTGGTTCAGCTCGGCGGCGATCTCACGCAGCAGGCGATTAATTTCACGGATCACAACCACCACCACGATCCCGCATAGGAGGCTGATTGCGATCAGCGCGAGGGTGGTCCACCTGGACCGGCCCACGTTGGTTGCCGCCGAAGCCTTCGCGGCAGTCCGTAGCGACTGCTGTTCCGCCTCCAACGCATCGGCCGCCGCGCTGACGTGTTCGAGCAACGGTTCCATCTTGTCCGTAACCAGCGCATGACCGCTCGCAAAGTCGTCTTTGGCCGCGAACGCCACATACTGGTCGAATATCTGCCGCCATTCGCCGATTGCCGGACCGATCACTGCTAACGAGCTACGCGCCTTCTCGCTGTGCACCAATGGCCGCAATTCGTTAAACAGTACGGTGGCGCGGCCCGCCAGAACAGCGAAGCCATGCCGGTGCTGGTCGGCGTCGCCAAACGCGTGACAATTCGCGCATTCCCCCAGGCTCTGCACGGTCTTCACTTGGCGTGGGTCCAACTTCAATACGCTGCTGACCGCGTAGGAGAATTGAGTGGCTGTCGCCAGCTCCTTCATTGCATGAAGTTGGAGCTTGATGGCGCCGATCAGATCCGCCGTTTTCGCGTTCTCGTTGACCTCCGTGTCCAGCATTCCGCCCAAGCGTCGGACCGTTTCGAGCGAGGAGTAACCCAAAAGACAGGAAACTCCCAGCAAAGTCCCGAAGCCGATGGCCAGTTTCTTTCCAACCGTCATGTGACCGCGCAATCTACCCTCCCGGCTATCCGCCTGATTTCCTTATCGGACAAACTCCGCGAAATTTATTGGACTTACGATGAAACGGGAGCCCTTGCCCAGGCATCATGAGTTTGTTAGTTTCAGGAAAAAGGGGCGTGCTTCCGGTAGTACTCTTTGCGCTGCTTACCGGTCTTGGTCCCGGAAGTTCAGCCTGCCGTTCGCCGCGCCCAGTTCGAAGCGTTCTTCCACACTGTGCCTGCCGCAGGAAGCTCCGGACGAAGAACGTGTCTGGCTATACGGCGATGAGAGCCACCAGGCCATCATCCTATCCCAGCATGAGAACGGTGATCTCAATCTCCGGTATCAGCCTGTGCGCGGATTGCGCCAGGACTCCGACGGTTCGGTTCGCTTCGATCCGGCACAGCTGGATATCGGCTTTCCGCTTCGTCTGTGGGAAGACTCGGATTCCACGCCGTTCACAAAACCCGATACTCGAATGGCATCCTGGCGCTTCACGAACAATTCCTGCGCGATCCGCAATCGCAGGGATTGCCGGGAGATGCTGGACTAATTGCACGGTTCAATCTGCGGAGGCGGCGGCTGGCCGAGCCGGATTTCCTGGTCTTCGCCAACGATCACTGGAACTTCAACATTCGTGGCTTCAATCCGGGCGGAAATCATGGCTCACTGCTACGCATTTCAACGCATTCTGTGCTGATGCTGGCCGGCGGTGACGAAACCGGCATCCCACGAGGCTTGGTGATCGACGAACCTTACGACAATCTGAGCTTCGTCCCCACCATTCTCAACCTAATGGGCCATCATCAGGAAGCCAACCAACTGCCCGGCAGAATAATCCGTGAGCTACGGCGCCAGCCCTGATCGGTTCTGCCGCCTGCCGCCTGCTATTTGGCCTGAATCGATTCGATATATTTCGTCAGGTTGCTGATTCGCAGTTGTACTTGACCCTGATCTCCATGGCTCAAGGACTGGAACACAGTCCCCCAAACCGGCATGTCTTTGGAACCGTGAGCGGGCGTATTCGAATCGCCCTTGATTGCTCCGTAGACCTTTAGCTCCGGAAACTTGCCGCCGTTATGCTTGGAAAGCTCAGCCAGGTTGGCGGGCGGCTTGGTCAGAGCCGTGGCAGCGGGTCCACCACCTTTTCCATCCGTGCCGTGACAGGATGCGCAATAGGTCTTGAACATTTCCTCCCCAGATGCAGCCGAGGTCGGCGTCACCGACGTTTTCTTGACAGTTTGCGCGCTCGCCATCACACATGCGAACACGAGGAACAATACGAGCAAAGACGCAATACTTCGCGATGTCATGCGGATCTCCTTCTTCCTGGGCACACGTTTCTGAAGCACACCCCGGGCCGCTCCGCGAACGGTGGGAGGCTGTCCTGCGCGGCGGCGCGCGGGGTGTGCTGTCCGTGTTGCCGTAAGCAGATGCAACCCAAGGGCCACACGAATTGACCAGAAAACCGGCCCAGCACACTTTCACCCGTAGGGTCCAGCGTAACTTCACCCAATCTTGGGAA
>PMOK01000052.1:0-6928 GCA_003162425.1 Bryobacterales bacterium
GTTCTCCACTGCTTGGGAAGTCGATTTGTGGGGCCGCATTCGGAGATCGAATGAGGCGGCTAACGCGACATACCTCGCCACCGAAGAGGGTCGTCGCGGATTGATGCTGGCGCTGATTACCGAGGTTGCACAGTCTTATCTGGAACTCGTGGAATTGGATGGGCGCAGGGCGGTGGCGAAAGACAGTCGGGACGCCTTCGAATCTACACACACCTTGTTCAGTAAGCGGTATGGAGCGGGAATCGTTTCGCGCTTGCAGGTCACGCGCGCGGAAGCGGCTTTGGCCGCGGCGGAAGGAACGCTCACCGATATTGAACGGCAAGTTGCTGAGAAGGAGAATCAGATCTGCGTTCTCATCGGGCGAAACCCGGGTCCCGTGCAAAGAACTGTTCCCGACAAAGAGATGAATCCCCCGCCAACCGTTCCGGCGGGAATTCCTTCCCAACTGTTGGAAAGGCGGCCTGATATCCGCCAAGCTGAACAGAACCTCAGAAGCGCATCGGCGAGGATTGGCATCGCGAACGCAAATTTCTTCCCACGCTTTGGATTGACGGCGCTTTTCGGAAGGGTCAGCACGGAGCTCAGTTCGCTAAGCGGCGGAACGGCGGACGTCTGGGCTCTGGCCTCTTCTTTTTCGGGCCCTGTCTTTACCGGGGGGCGGCTGACCAGCGAGTATCGAGCGGCAGTTTATGTTTTTGATCAGGCCAAGTATCAGTATTCGCAGAGCGCACTGAGAGCATTCCGGGAAGTGTCGGACGCTTTAATCGCTTCCGAGAAGCTGTCCCTGGTCGAAGCACAGCAGAAGCGTGAAACGGCGGCTCTCGCCGATTCGGTCGCCATTGCAAGACGCCGCTATCTTGGTGGGCTTGCCAGCTATTATGAGGTCCTGGAAGCGCAGCAACTGCTTTACCCTGCCGAAATCAGTCTTTCCGAGACGTCCCGGGATCGACGGCTTGCGATCGTTCAACTGTATCGAGCGCTCGGCGGCGGTTGGAATTTTGATAACACGCAGTGGACGAACGGGCGGTAGTGGACCGGAAATAGGCTTACACGTCACCCCCTCCCATCGAGGAGTCCGATCCCATCGCAGCGCAGGCGCGCATTGCCTCGCGGAGTGTCGGAGCGTCCAACACTACCAGTTTGTTCGGGCTGAAAACTACCACGTATCTGGTATGGTGAAAATTCTTTACGCGTGTATAAGCTGTTATTAAGTGAGTTGCGTCCAATAACAAATCTCAAGACGTGATCAATGCAGCCTAACAGCTCACAGGCGAATATGCCGCAACCAAAACGGGCAGTGCGAATCCTGTTTGCGCTCACGCTCTGTTCTGCAAGTGCAATTGACGCATACGGCTGGTCCTCTGCCTTGCTCTTACATCTATCAACCAGACAGGAAGAAACGACCATGACAGTTGTGGGGTGGATAGCTCTCGGTCTGGCGGCGGGGTTGATAGGCAGCGGGCTTGTAGAGAGGAAAGGAGACGGCAGTCTGCCTGACATCCTGCTCGGAGTTGTCGGCGCCATGGCCGGAGGCTGGTTGTGGTACACATTCGGGCCCGCCGGTGTAAACGGACTCAACCTCGTCAGTCACTTCGCGGCGGTTATCGGCTCGTTGGTCTTTCTGCTCACTTATTACGCGTTCAGACGAGTTTGAAGTACAACCTGGTCAAGCCGCTCCATGGTCTCGCCCGACAGGCCAGATCATCGTTGTCACATGTCCGCAGCGAAGGACGGCCGATAAAGGCAAAACGCGGACCGGCAGCCGTCCTATCACCGGCTACCGACTCGCGTTTTGATTCTCGGACTACCCCCAGGTTCGGAGGTGCCCGCGGGTTAGACCGCTACAAACAGCGTATTGCCTTCCCGATTGACAAGGAGGAGAGTCGGCTGGTCCTTCTTGCCCGAAGCCATCGCGTGGTCGAAGTCCTGAACGCTGTTCACGGCCTGCCGGTTCACCTGCTGAATCACATCACCGGTCCGGATGCCTGCATCCGCCGCGCGGCTGGATGGATCGACCTCAGCCACCACCACACCCTTGGTTTCAGGAGCCAGCTTCATTTCCCGAGCGGTCTGTGGTGTCAGGTTTTCAACCGAGACGCCTTCCAGGGCGCTTCCGGTTTCATTTCTATCGAGCGAGGCTCGCTCTTCCTTAGAAGGGAACTCCCCCATCTTCACCATCACCTGCTGCGGTGTGCCGGCGCGGAGAACACTCAACTGCACCGTTGATCCCGGCGAAAGAAGGCCGATCTGAAGGCGCAGTTGATTGGCGTCGTCAATCGGCTTCCCGTTCACCTCAAGGATGATGTCACCCTGTTTTAGATCGCTGTGGGCGGCGGGACTGTTGGCCGTAATGTCACCGACAACGGCGCCTTTCGCCTCCTTTGCTCCGAATGCCTTCGCTATCGAAGGTGTCACGTCTTGAGGCAGGATGCCGAGGTAGGCGCGCTCGACTTTGCCGTTTTTCAGAATCTGGTCCATCACGTGACGTGCCAGGTTAACGGGCACCGCAAAGCCGATTCCCTGGTTGCCACCGGAATTGGCAGACAGGATCGCGGTGTTGATGCCGATGAGGTGTCCTTCGTCGTCAATCAGCGCGCCACCGGAGTTGCCGGGGTTGATCGGCGCATCCGTCTGAATGAAGTCTTCGACTTCCTCAATGCCGAGGTTGCCGCGGCCCATCGCACTCACGATTCCCGACGTTACGGTCTGCCCCACACCGAACGGGTCGCCAATGGCGAGTGCTATGTCTCCAACCTGTACCTTGGAAGAATCCCCCAGCGTGACATAAGGAAAGTTGGCTCCTTCGACCTTGAGGACAGCGATGTCGGTGCGTGGATCGGTACCCACAACTTGAGCTTTCATCTCGCGTTTGTCGCGGAGAGTGACCGTAATTTCAGTCGCGTGGTCCACCACGTGGTTGTTGGTCAGCACGTAACCTTCGGGGCTCACGATTACACCCGAACCCAGGCTCTTCTCCAGGCGCTCCTTTGGAATATTAAAGCGCGGGGAACCCCCGTCGCCAAAGAAGTGCCGTAAGAACGGGTCCATCGACGGCTGACCTTGCATGCCGCTGGTCTCATTTTTAGTGACGCGTGAAGAGGAAATGTTCACTACTGCCGGCACCACTTCCTTGACTACACGCGAATAGCCCCGCGCGTCTTCGCTACCTGAGTGGGATGCCACCTTGATCGAGGCTGGCGGCCAAGGACCCGAGTGAATTCCCGCGGTAACGGCCGCTAGGCCGAGAGCGCATCCAACAGTCAAAGTTGCGGCGGAGAAGATCACCGCCTTCCGACGGCTCCCAAAATACTTTCCAAGTCTCATTTTGCCTCCTTTTGGCATCCTCCCATCGCTTTCGGGAGGCTGGCCGTCGGGGATACCTAAGCTCCTCGTCCGGCTCAATTACAGACTAATGCCGCTTGCTTCTTAAACCCATGCCCTTCGAAGGGGGAAACGAGAACCCTGCGGAGGGGATGGCTGTTACCCTATCCGAAGCACATCGGAGTCCCGCGTGCCATGCCACCGGTGGGGAGTATGCCCTCCGAAGGCGATATTAGGCCGACCGTTCGTGTCCCTACAATGAGGCAGGTGGAAAGGAGACTTAGACGATGAAACAGAACACTGAAGGGCCTTTCAAACAGACCTACTCATTGGACAAGTGTATAGGACGTCTCCTCAAAGAAGAACTCGAACGCGTTCCCTTGTTTGGCGCAGCCAAGCGGTTCTCCGTTGTGTTTCTATCCACATCAGCGAAGGATGCCCTAAGGATGCACCGTCATCTATCGGCGGCCGGCATCCGCGCCTATCACGCGGGCAACGCTCGTGAGGCGGAACTGCTATTGGTGACTACCAGCGCGAAGATTCTGTTGATTGACATTGACCGCACGGCGGAACCGTGGCGGGCAATTCTGCAAAGACTTGGCGAGTCGCACCCCAACGTACCAAAGGTAGTCCTCACGGCCCGGAACGAAAACATTTGGACTCTGATCCTCTCCCATTTTGCGCTCGATGTCATCCCCAAGCCGGCCCATCTGGGCGATCTCTTCGGAGCTCTTGAATACGCCCACTCGGCGCAACAGGAACTCAACGACCCGGAACGCAGGCACGAGCGAGTGCTGCGTGTGCTGAAGGCGAGCCGCCCGGCTGCGCAACCGCGGACGTCGAAGCGTCTCCACCCGGAGATTGTAAGAACCACCGTCTCGATCCGGCGCTCCGTCTGGTACTCGATCCGAGTGCGCCTGTCTGCCATGATGAACTAGGCGGCTCATGTCTGATGGAAACCCGGCTGTTATCGGAGACGAAAGCACCAGTCCCGTGCCCGAACCGGCGCTGGAAGCAGCGCATCGCCGCACCCGGCGGATTCTTGCCATAGGTCTTGGGGGCATGATAGTGCTGATGCTCGCAGCGGGAATCGACGGAGTTCGGGTGCTCCAGGGCATTCGCGAACAGGGCGACCTCATCCGAGCGGACGCACGGGCGCGAACCGTCACCCTGGTATCGATCCAAACCAAGCTTCTTCTCTCCGACACTTTCGTCCGCGACTATCTATTTGATCCCGACGAGAACCGCAGCGCCGAACACAATGACCAGCTGCGTCGGGTTTGGGCGGATTTGGAGCAGGGTCTCGATAGCTATGCCACCACTCCCGACGCCAACGAGGCCGAGATGGCTGCGCAGCTGAAACGAAAGATCGATCTCTATTGGGAATCGATTAGCCCGAGCCTGAGATGGTCGAATCGCGAACGTAGGACGTCGGGTTTGGCGTTCTACAATTCGACCGTCCTACCGAGCCGAGTCTCGATCCTGGAAATCACAGCGGAGATCGATAATGCGCATTCGCGGCAGCTGGCGGACGGAGAATCACGGATGATTGCCGGATTCGGGGACCTGCGCTCGCAGTTACTGTGGACGTTCGTATTGAGTCTGGTTGCCGCAACGATTCTGGCAATTGGAAGTGCGATCTACATTTTGCGGCTTGAGCGGGAAACCCGGGTTCGATACGAACAGGTTGCCGCCGGCCGCGTCGAAATGGGCAAGCTGTCCCAGCGATTTGTCGCCGCTCAGGAGCAGGAAAGGAAGTCCATTTCAAGGGAACTCCATGATCAAGTGGGACAGACACTCAACGCCTTGCTCGTCGATGCCGGCAACCTCCAAAAGCGCATTCCGGAGAGCGATAAGCAGAGCGGAGAACTTCTGAACTCGATCCGGCGGCTTGCCGATACCAGTGTTAATGAGGTTCGCGACATCGCTCTCCTGCTGCGGCCTTCGATGCTGGATGATCTGGGTTTGACCGCTGCGATCCAATGGCAAGCGCGTGAAGTTTCCCGGCGGACCGGACTTGCCGTGAAGGTTTCTGCCGAGGCCGAGTCCGACGATCTGCCCGAGGACCTAAGCATCTGTCTCTACCGGATCGCGCAGGAAGCACTGCAAAACGTCGCGCGCCACGCTCAGGCCAAAACGGTCCATATCGAACTGAAACAGGATCTTGACCGGTTGGTGCTCAGCGTACACGACGATGGAATCGGGTTTGACGCAGAGAAGGTTCGCGGTTTTGGGAGGGTAGGGATGGAAGAACGCCTGCGCCAGATCGGAGGGGTTTTGCGGGTCACGTCCGAACCAGGAAAAGGGACCACCGTGGTTGCAGAAGTTCCGATCCCGGCTCCCGGCCGCTTGGCAGGCTCATGAGATGATCCCTTTGCGCACCGCATAGAGGATCAACTCCGGGACCGAATGCAGATTCAGCTTTTCGAGGATGTTCCCTCGATGGCCCTCAACCGTGTATACGCTGAGTTTCAGGATGTTCGCGACTTCTTTGTTCGTTTTTCCCTCAGCCACCAGCTGGAGGATCTCTTTCTCCCGCGTCGTCAGCAGGTCGTAGCTGTCCTCAACCTCCCGCTTCGCAACTTGGCGCATGTAGTCCTCCAGCAACATTCGCCCAATGACGGGACTGAAAAACGACTTTCCCTCGGCAACCGCGCGAACGGCCTGAATCAAGTCCGCTTCGGCCGAGTTCTTTAGCAAATAGCCTTTCGCGCCAGCCTTCAGTGCGCGCAGAACGTACGTCTCGTCGGAGTGCATACTGAGAACTACTACCGCGATGGCCGGAGCAGCCGCAATAATTTTCCGCGTTGCCTCTATACCGTTTAGCAGCGGCATTCCGATATCAAGAACGGCCACGCTCGGATGCAGAGAGGCGGCCAAGTCAACTGCTTGGCGGCCGTCATCGGCCTCGCCGACCACTTCGAAGTCCGCCTGTTGCTCGAGTAAAAGCCGTAGCCCGCGGCGCATGACGGTGTGGTCGTCAGCTAGGAGAATACGAATGCGTGCCATGACTTCTGCGGATTGTCTTCAGGGGTTGCCCTGACGATGAATTCCAAGACCCTCATTATCCCCTAGTTCCACACCGTGGTTGCGAGCAATTGGAAAATCGATATGCTAGTTCTTCCTCCACCTTTCGAAGGACGAACAACGAAAACGATTCCTGGAGCGCATCGATGAGCCGGACAAGAACTGGAGGCAGCCTTGCGGATTGACCCCGGACATGACGTGTCGCTCAACGTGTTCTCGCAACAGTTCTTGATACTGCTCTTTCGACTTGCGAAATGGCTTCACAATCGTCGGCCAGTCTCAGAGTTTGACCTTTCTCCCGGCGGCACACGGAAATCTTTTGAATTGATTCTCATCTTCTTACCTCTCTGCGATGCTGCCGCGCTGTTCGCGTCTGTTCATTTATGGGGCTCATCTTTCCGAACCTCCCGCTCCGCTTGTTCCCAGTCCTGAACTGCTCGCCCGTCCTGGCGGCCTCGCTGCTCATACAGTTCATAGGCACGCTTGGCGATCTGCGGGGTCACGTCGACCGGCTTCCTGACCACTGCGTTAAGGACGCGCCATTTGATCATCGCGACTTTCAGGGCGTCGTTCAGGCCCA
>PMOK01000052.1:6975-16283 GCA_003162425.1 Bryobacterales bacterium
CAGGAAGGTCTTGCTGGGGAGCGTCGCCCAGAACCAGCTGCGCTCCCGAGCGGACACGACGGAGAATACGGCAAAGTAGAGCAGCATTAGAAAGCTGAAGGTATAGAGGGCATTGTCGTCGGTTGCCAAACCGAAATGCGACCAGCCGATCCACAATAGGAGGAGCGTTTCAGCAACCATCGCGACACCAACCACCACGGACACGGTGATGTAGCCTCCAATGTTCCATGTTTCCGGCTTCTTGGATGGCCGAACATTGTCCGTGGCAAGGGAGATCTTCGCGAAGTCCGTCATGAAGACCAGCAGCAGCATCGCAAAGGCGGAGACAACAAACTTGCCGGTCACCACGTACGCGATGGCCACGAAGGCCGCTTTGAGAATGGTCCGGCTGATTTTGTTGACGATCCACGTAAGGATGCGCTGGTAGATGGTCCGCCCTTGCTCGACGAGTGCCACGATGTTCGTCAACCCCGCTTCGGTCAGGACAACGCTTGCGGCACCCTTGGCGACATCGGTCGCGGTGCTGACGGCGATGCCGACTTCGGCCTGGCGCAACGCGGGCGCATCGTTGACCCCGTCGCCCGTCATCCCGGTGACGTGTCCCGCAGCCTGCAGGTGTTTCACCACGATATATTTGTCTTCAGGAAATACTTCCGCAAGACCGTCGGCGCCCGCCAACAAGTCCACCGCCTTGTTACCGGCTTGAGTGCTCTCTGCTTTCAAGTCGGCAACGCGCCGGATGTTAGGCAGCCCGACTCCTTGGCCAATCTCACGCGCCACCGGCAACGCATCGCCGGTGAGCATCTTTACCGGAACGCCCAAGCCCTGAAGTTCGGCAATCAGTTGCTTTGCATCCGGCCGGGGCGGATCATAGAGCGACACCAATCCGAGTAACGTAGACGCGCCCGCCTCGGGGCCGCGCGCTACCGCCAGCGTCCGATAGCCCTTCGCGGCCGACGCGCTGACGCGCGCCTCCAACGCCTCGGCTGCCTGGGGCTGGAGTCCGCAGGCCTCGGCGATGGTTCGCACGGCGCCTTTCATCACGTGGAACCGCTGCCCGTTCTGCTCGACCACAGCTTCCGTCCGCCGGTTCTTCGCATCGAATGGCGCGAAGGAGACGGGCGTGACCTTTGGAAGGTTATCGAACACGTGCCGGTCCTTGGCCGCGGCCAGGAACGCGAGGTCGATCGGATCCTGATTGGCTACTTGCGACGCGAGTGCGCCGGCGAACAGCACGTCGGCTTCGGTCGCCTGCTCCAGAGGGATTACGCCGGTGACGGCCAACTGGTTCATCGTGATCGTGCCGGTCTTGTCCACACAAAGCACGTCCATCGTCGCGGCATCCTCCGCCGCGCTAAGGCGAGTGACCAGCACGCCACGTTTGGCCAGCTCCTTCGATCCCACGGCCATGCTGACCGTGAACATGACGGGGAGAGCGACCGGTACCGCGCTCATGAGCAGGACGAGCATGAGCGGGACCATTTCGATGAGCGGGGCGCCGCGGATCAGCGACAGCACGACGACCACGCAGAGCAGCGCGCCGACGATGACGAAGAGCCAGCGGACCACCTTGCTCACCACGGCTTCGATGTGAAGCTTCGGACGCGCTTCCTGTACAAGTTGCGTGGTTCGGCCAAAGTAGGTCTTCGCCCCGGTCAGAATCACCACGCCGTTGCCCTCGCCTCGGCGGACGACGGATCCCGACGAAAGCACCTCTCCCGGTTTCTTGTCCGCGTCCTTCGATTCGCCGGTGAGCGCCGACTGATCCACGCTCAACCCTCCTGTAAGGAGTTTCACGTCCGCCGGGATGATGTCGCCGGGCCGCACGCGAACGATGTCGCCGGGGACCAGTTCCCGAGCGGGAATGACCTGCCAGCTCGAATCGCGCCGGACACGTGCACTGACCTGCAACCGTTTCCGCAGGGCCTCCACGACTCCGGCGGCCCGGCGCTCCTGTTCAAAGCTCAACACAGCGTTGATCACCAGCAGGGCGCTCACCACGGCCAGGTCCGAATAGTTTCCGAGCACGGCCGACAGAACCATGATCAGCTCGAGCATCCACGCCGAGATTCCCCAAAATTTCCGGAGGAACTTGAGAACCGGGTGGCCTTTTTTTATGGCCACTTCGTTATAGCCGTGCTCCTTCCGGCGGACGTCCACCTCGGCGTGTGTAAGCCCGGTGTCGGGGTCGACGTGGAGTGCCGCGAGCGTGTCGGGAACGGACGCGGTGGCGATGTCAGGAGGTTTGCCGCTTGCTGGCTTCGAGAGCGCCGGCTCAGATTCGGATTTACTTGGGGTTGTTATGGTGAAGATCCTCTCCGGCGCATGCCCAGTTTACGCGATGCTCCGTCCTTAGAGCGGTCCATCCCTAACATGGTTCGGAAAGTCATAGCGGAAGCTGAATGCCAATGCTCCGGCCATGGGTCTGTCGTCGGCCATGCGCCAAGTTATTCCGCAGGACATAGATACCGATGAATCCTGGTGGCCGGTCAAGGTGTAGGTTGAGCACATACGCACCGTTGGCGTGGCGGCATCAGCGGTTTCGGCGCCATTCTCCAGCGGCCGACGCGGCCGTTATTCCACCGCTGGCAGGAATGTAAGTGGTCGGCAAGTCGCCTGATTCTGACAGCGCTAAGGCTTACTTCGCCAACCGTGCCAGGATTTTGCGCCGCTGCCGAAAATGAATAAGACGATAGAGCCAATCAAGGATCATACGTCACCTCGATTCCAATTACCACCGAGAATTCTGGCGAGGACAGCGGGCCGGCACTTTCGCAGAGTGAAAAAGTTGGAACCATCATCCGATCCGCTGCCTCTTGAGAAAAGAGTAAGATATTCACCTGTTTTCGGCCATCGCGTCCCAATGGTATATTTACGGCAAACACCTTAGTAGGTACGAACCCGCTCCCGAGTGCCCGGAATGGACCTCGCCTCAGCCCCCGCTCTACTTGTCTCATAGCACCAGAAATACCAGGGCTGTGGGATAGGAAGGCCTAAGCGATACCCATAGAGTCAAAAGTGGGGGGGTATCATGGCCGGCGCCGGCTTGTTTCGTATCATCCTCACGCTGGCACTAGTCATTGCGCCTTTGCGCGCGGATGCGCCCTCTGAGCAGGAGTCCCGAATGGTGGATCTCAACGTGGTGGCGCTGGATATCCATGGTGAACCGGTTACTGATTTGGCGCGCGATGAGTTCCGGATCAGCGACTCAGGCAAGCCACAGACAATCGCCTTCTTTCGCCATCGCGACAGCCCACACGGGCGGGTGCCCGCCCTGCAACCCAACGAGTTTTCCAACCGGAGCCACGCCAACATACCACGCGCTACGCTGATTCTATTCGACCTGATGAACGAAACATTTGCCACCCGAGGATTCACTGCAAGCCGGCTGGTCCACGATCTCGGGTCGCTGGAAACGGCCGACTTCGTGTACCTGTACCTTTTGACCGTGGATGGCCGGTTGTTCCCGGTCCACGGCCTGCCCGGCGGGCAAGCCGAAGCCGATCCCGGCGGGGATGAGCCCTGGACCAGCCGGATCAAGCCGTTGCTGGACCAGGCGCTGCGTAAAGTGCAGCAGAGCCGGCCGGTCGAGGTTGACATCGCCATGCGCGTGCAGATGACGTACCTCGCTCTTAGCTCCATTGCAGCCGAATTGTCCAGGGTGCCTGGCCGCAAAAGTATTGTTTGGCTAACCGATGGCGTGCCGATCGAATTGGGTCCGAACCGCTCCGACACTGGTGATTTCTTGGATTTCACTCCACTACTCCGGCAAATGAGCGAAGCGCTCGACCGCTCCGGCGTGGCCATCTATCCCGTGCGGCAAGTGATGCTCGGCAGCCCCGACAACGTGAACGGAGCCGGCAGCGGAATCGGCAGCGTCGAAACTCTTAATGAGTTCGCGGAACTGACGGGCGGCCGGCCCGACGCTGGAAAAGACATCAGCACAGCGCTTCGCCAGGCCGTCAACGATACGCGCACCAGCTATCAGATTGGATACTATCCACCTGCAAAGAACTGGGACAACAAGTTTCATAAACTCCGCGTCACGTGCACTCGCAAGGGTGTGCATATCCAATCCAAGACCGGCTACTACGCTTGGCGGCAGGCACCGGGCGCCAAATCGGAGCAGGCCATCAACTCAGCCATCTCCACCACTTTCGATGCCGCTGAAATCGGTTTGCGTGCCACCCTGTCGCCCAGTCCAAAGGGGGAACGCATGGTGCGCATTGACGCCCATATTGACGCACAAGACATCGTTCTGATTCACGACGGAGATAAGTACAACGGACATCTTCGGCTCGCCATCGTCGGCTACGTGCCGGGTGTGGAACCCGCGCGCGGGCCCTTGATTCCCCTCGACATCGAGTACGGCGATCAGGACCACGACAAAGCGCTCTAGCAGGGCATCGGCTTCGTTGAAGACCTGACCCTGGAGGTGAACATGCAAGCTGTCCGTTTGATTGTTTTTGACCGCGCCTCCAACGCCATCGGGTCGGTGACGATACCCGTCCCGGCGGCGTCCAATTCGCCGGCTCCCAAGTATTGAAACCTTACGAGACTGGCTTTCGACCGGCCAGCATCTTCCGGTACGCATCCAACAATTGCTCACGTGCCTGCTGGCCTAAGGGATCCGGCAGTTCGGTTGGCTGGTAACGGTGGCAGAGGTCCACGGTTTTACGAAGACTCTCGGCGAATTCGATGCAAGGCGGGCAACCGACAAGATGAGCTTCAATCTCCTGGCAGGCCTCGGCGGTAAGCTCCAGGTCTAGATACTCAGAAAGCAGCGAAAATACTTCCTTGCATTTTTCATTGTGCTCGTGCGACGCCATTTCATTTACCTCGCGCGGGGCTGGTGCTCAGATATTCATCCAACTTTTGGCGGACTGCCAGACGGGCGCGATGTAAGCGCGTCTTGACGACGTCCTCCGTCAGATCGAGGATCTGGGCGGTCTCAAGCGTAGATAATTCCTCCACGTCCCTCAGCAGCATCACTGACCGGTAATTTTCCGGCAGCTCGCCGATGGCCTGTTCCAGCACTCCTTTCAACTCTGATCGCAGCATCCGATCATCCGGCAGACTGGACCAATCGGCGATCTGCAGCTTGCCATGGCCGCCCGCATGGCTCATGGTGGGCAGGAACTCGTCGAGTGAGAGCTCCTTCGACGGCGCGAAAACGCTCTTACGCCGCTTCATCAAGCAGGCGTTCTTGGCGATCTGGAAGATCCATGGACGGACGCGCTCGGGATCGCGAAGATGATCGAAGCTTTCAAACACTTTGAGCAAAGTCTCCTGCGCCACTTCCTCGGCGTCTTCTCGCTGGCCGCACATCAGCCAGCTATAGTGAAAGATCTTCGCGCGGAAGTGTTCCACAAAACGATCGAACGCCTCCGGATTTCCAGCGATCAATTGCCGCGCGAGTTCAACTTCCGTGTCGCGTTCCAAGGCCGGTTCCGCTTCTGATTGTAGCGGCCTTACCCTGGGCTAGACCGGTCTCCTGTCTCTCAAGATGCAATCAACGCAAAAAGGTGACGCGCTGTCACCTCGGCACACCAACTGCATCCTGAGATTCAGAAGCAATGAAGAAAACGCTACTTATGCTGGTTTGGTGGTCGCTGCCGGCTGGGGCAGAAGACCCAATGTCATTAAAAGACGCAGTCCGCCTGGCACTGGACAAGAATAAGTCCGTGGAAGCCTCTCGGGCCGCGCAGAGAGTGGCGGAAAGTCGCATCGCGGAGGCGCGGGGGGGCGCCTTGCCAAAGGTCAATTACTCCGAGTCCTGGACGCGCAGTGACAATCCGGTCTTTGTGTTTTCGTCCTTACTTACTCAACACCAGTTCGAGGAGCAGAACTTCCAGCTTGGACCCTTGAATCGGCCCGATTTCCTCAACAATTTCCAATCGCTGGTCACGGCAGATCAATCGCTCTACGACGCAGGTCAGACCAGGCACGCGGTTCGCTCGGCTGAGCTAACCAAGGACGTGACCAGTGAGCAGGGCCGGCGGACGCAAATGGAAGTGATCGAAAGCGTGATCCGGTCCTATTACGACGCCGTGTTGAGCATGGAACAACTCAATGTAACCGGACAAGCCCTGCATTCGGCCGAAGCTGACGTAGAGCGGGCCCAGGCGGTCCGTTCCGCAGGAATGTCCACCGACATCGACGTGCTATCGATCAAGGTTCACTTGGCCGGTGTTCGCGAGCAACAGATCCGGCGTGAAGCGGATCTGGATGTGGCGCGCGCCGCGCTCAACGATGCCCTGGGCCTTCCGCTCGACGTCGTGCACTCCTTGACCACCCCACTCACACCTTTGAAAATGCCGGAGGGTTTGCTGGCGGAGTACGAAAAGAACGCCATCAACGAGCGGCCGGAGGCTCGCCAGTTGAAACTCAGAACCAGCCTGGCCGAGAACGAGGCTGCCACAGCCCACAGCACCTTGCTGCCGCAGGTGGGCGTTCATGCCGCTTTCGAAGCCGATCGGCAGCGCTTTTACGACAGGGGCGGTGCCAATTGGCTGGTCTCGATCGGACTGCGTTGGAACCTGTTCAATGGCTTCAGCGACAGGGCGCGCATCGAGGAAAGCAAGTCCGCGCTGCGCCAGAGCCAGGCGGAGCAGGAGCGCGCCGGTTCCGCCATTCGGCTCCAGGTTCGCCGCGCGTATGCCGATCTGCGCGCCGCCGCGCAGCGGATCGACGTAGCAAAAGCATCCGTCGCAGAGGCCGAAGAGAGTCTTCGCATCACCCAAAACCGCTACGAAACCGGATTGAGCAACGTTACGGACTTGCTTCGGACGGAGACAGCGGTTCTTGAAGCGCGGACCCGGCACTTGGCAGCCATCCACGATCAACGCATCGCGGCCGCAATGCTGGAACTGGCTGCCGGAACTCTCAAAGCGGATTCGGAGGTTTTGAACTAAATGACTAAGCGCCTGTTCCTACTGATTCCGGTTGTGATAGGGCTGGCCGGATGCGGCGAAGCCTCACGCCAAAAGTCCGCCGCCTCTTCCGAGCCCGCCGTTACTGTGTCCACAGTCAACGCAGCTACCGAGACTTGGCCCTCCATCTACGAAGCAACGGGGACGGTGCGTGCCCGCACCTCGGCCGTAATTTCCGCGAAATTGATGGGGTATGTGCGCGAGGTGAAGGTGCAAACCGGCGATCGCGTCCGCGAAGGGCAACTCCTAGTGACGCTCGATACGCGCGATCTGGACATTAGTTCGCGGCGTGCCGAGGCCGCCCGCGAGGAAGTTCGGACGGCCGTGCCCGAGGCCGACAGCGCAGTCGAAGGCGCGAAAGCCAATCTCGATCTGGCAAAGGTGACTTTTGGCCGCATGGAGGACCTGTTCCAAAAAACGTCGATTTCGAACCAGGAATTTGATGAGGCCTCGGCCAAACTCAAGGCTGCGCAAGCCGCCTACCAGATGGCCGCAGCGCGGCGGCTTCAACTAAATTCCAAGCTCGCCGAAGTCGATCAGGAAGTGCGCTCCACCGAAGTAACGCGTAGCTACGCTGATGTTCTGGCGCCCTTTGCCGGCGTGGTTATTTCGAAATCCGTCGATCCCGGCAGCCTGGCTCTCCCTGGAGCTCCTTTGTTCACCATTGAACGCGAGGGCACCTATCGCCTGGAAGCGTCGGTGGAAGAGTCCCGTCTGGCGGCGATTCGGATTGGACAGCCCGTATCGGTCACTCTGGACAGCGTCGATCGAACATTGGACGCCCGGGTTTCCGAGATTGTCCCCGCCGTGGATGCCGCCTCACGAGCTTACACCGTGAAGATCGATCTACCCAGCGTTCCTGCAATTCGTTCGGGAATTTTCGGGCGCGCGTCTTTCCAACTCGGAAGCCGCGCGGTGCTGGGGATTCCGGCGGGCGCTGTCACGGAGCGTGGCCAGTTGCAATCGGTGCTGGTTGCCGACCACGGGATTGCCCGCACACGTCTGATCACGACTGGGCAGAAGGTCAAGGGCAGCATCGAAGTACTCTCCGGTCTGAGTGTTGGCGAAAGGGTGATCTTTCCGATTCCCTCGGGCCTCTCGGTCGGAGCAAGCGTGGAGGTCCGCCCGTGAAGGCAGAACGTACGCTCGGCCCAGCCGGAAAGTTCGCCAGCGTTTGGATTGGTTCGAAACTGACGCCGCTGGTCATCGTGGCCTCCCTGCTGCTTGGAGCGTTCGCCGTATGGAAGCTGCCCCGCGAGGAAGAGCCGCAGATCATCGTGCCGATGGTCGATGTCTTCGTCCAGATGCCCGGCGCGTCGGCGCGTGAAGTGGAAGAGCGCGTCACTAAACCGATGGAAAAACTGCTGTGGGAGATTCCGGGCGTTGAGTATATCTACTCCACTTCCAGCCCCGGTATGTCCACCGCCATAGTTCGCTTCCTGGTCGGGCAGGACGAAGAGAAGAGCATCGTGCGGCTAAATCAGAAGCTGAACGCGAATCTGGACCTCATTCCGCCTGGCGCTTCACTTCCGTTGGTCAAGCCCCGATCCATTGACGACGTGCCAATTCTGGCGCTCACGTTCTGGAGCAAGCGGTACGGCGATTTCGAGCTACGGCGCATCGCGGCACAGGTCGATGACACCATCAAGCAGACTCCGGACGTCTCGGCAGTGGCTCTGATTGGCGGCCAGCGTAGAGAAATTCGCATTGCGCTGGACCCAGGCCGCTTGGGCGCCTACAACCTGTCACCTTTGCAGGTGGTGAGCGCGCTGAGCCTTTCCAACCGAAGGACGCGATCGGGCGAGTTTTCAAATGGCAACCAGCAATATCTCCTGGAAACCGGCAAATTCCTGCGCACTGCTGAAGACGTTCGCAACGTCGTCGCAGGAGTTACCAACGACAAGCCGATCTTCGTGCACGACGTCGCCGAGGTGACCGACGGCGGCGAGGAGCCTTCCGAATACGTTCGCTTTTCCGATGGGAAGGGTTTCTACCCGGCCGTCACGATTGCAATTTCCAAGCGGAAGGGAACCAATGCCGTCACGGTGGGCGAGGATGTCCTGCATCGTTTGAAGCCGTTGCGGGGCACCGTAATCCCATCCGATGCCGAAATGACCGTCACACGGAACTACGGAGACACCGCCAAGGAGAAATCGAACGAGTTGCTCTGGCACATGCTGATCGCCGTGATTTCGGTGAGTGTTCTGATCGCCATCACGTTGGGTCTTCGCGAATCGCTGATTGTGTTTACGGCTATTCCAGTGACCCTGGCGCTGACGCTCACGGTCTTTTATCTCTACGGCTATACGCTCAACCGGATTACGCTCTTTGCATTGATCTTCTCCATCGGCATTCTGGTCGACGACGCCATCGTGG
>PMOK01000277.1 GCA_003162425.1 Bryobacterales bacterium
GACCACTCAGCCACCTCTCCGGCGCTTCGATGCGTGGTCTCAACCGGATAGTAGCACAGGCGCTTACTTCTTCACAAAAACTACCAGGTACTGCGTCTTCGGAATCAACTCTTTCTTCGAAGTCATGCGGAATCCGTTAGCTTCCACTTCGCTGATCACGTCGTCTTCATCCAGCCGGATGTGCTCCATGGCGCGGCCGCCCGGCATCGCGTCCGGACGCTTGTAGTAATCCACAATCACCAGCCGCCCGTCCGAAAGCAGGCTGTCGCGGATGTGCCCGAGCATCGCTTCCGGATAGTCGAAGTGATGGTAGGTATCCAGCACCAGCACGGCCTCCACTGTGTCGGCGGGGAGCTTCGGATCATGTTCCACGCCCAGCACAAATTTCACGTTCGTCAGACCCAGCACCTGCGCCCGCCCCTTGGCTTTGTCGAGAAAGTCAGTGGCAATATCTTCCGCGATCACTTGTCCCTTGTCGCCCACCGCGTGGCTCAAAAAGGGCAGCATGAATCCAACCCCCGTGCCGACGTCCGCCACCACATTCCCGGGCTTCAACGCGAGTGCGTCCAGGATGTCGCGGGGCTTCTGGTTAACGTCGCGATTCGGATCCGCCAGACCACGGGCAACGCTCTCGCGGCCTTCCTTGGTCTTATAACCTTCGTTGGCTTTGTCTGCCGCCTGCGGGAAAGCGGCGGCGCAAAACAACAAAAAGCAAGCAAAACGTTTCACAATGATTTCTCCATAGGCATGGCGAGCGGAGGCTCCACCAGGAATTCGTGCGCGGACATTTCAGCTAGAGCCTCGCGAATGGATAGCTCCGAAGTCGGCTCCACGGTGATGACGAACGGCAGATCGCGCCAGTTCTCGGCCGGGATCTGCAGCACCGCGTCCAGGCTGATCCCTTTGTCCGCCAGTACGCCCGCCAGCTTGGCGATGATCCCGGGCCGGTCTTCCACACGGAATCGCAAATAGTAGGCCGAATGTTGCAGGGTCACCGGAATCGGCTTATATTCTCCCAGACGTTCGTGCGCAAACGGTGAGACGCGTTCCGGGCTTCCCGAGCGGATCTCGCGCGCCACTCGCATCAAATCGCTCACCACGGCCACGCCGGTGGGCGAGGGTCCGGCGCCGCGGCCATAGTAAAACGTATCTTCGCCATACTTGCCACGCACCCACACCGCATTGTAAGCGCCGTGGACTCCGGCCAAAATTGTCGACTGCGGGACCAGAGCCGGGCGCACCGAAAGGATCAGCCCGTTGGGCGTCTGACGCGCGGAGCACAGCAGCCGGATGGTGTGATTCAATTGATGCGCGTACTGGAAATCCACCGGCAGAATGCGACGGATACCTTCGGTGTAAATGTCGGACGGCGTGATCTTTTCGCCAAAAGCCAGCGCCGCGAGGATTGCAAGCTTCGAGCGCGCGTCGAATCCATCCACGTCAGCGCTGGGATCGGCCTCGGCGTAGCCCAGACGCTGGGCTTCCTGGAGCGAATGGTCGAATGAAACGCCGCGCTTTTCGATCTCGGTGAGGATATAGTTGCTGGTCCCGTTCAGAATTCCGTACAGCGTGGTCACGCGGTCGCCCGAAATCCCCTCGCGCAACACGCTGTGGATCGGGATGCCACCAGCGACACTGGCTTCCATCGCAAGGTTGATGCCGGCGGCGATGGCGCGATCCCAGATTTCAGCTCCGCACAGCGCCATCAATTCCTTGTTGGCGGTAACCACGGACTTTCTGTTCCGGATGGCGCCGTCGATGATCTCGCGCGCGACCCCAGTTCCACCCACCAGTTCCGCCACAATATCCACTTCCGGATGCTGGACCACTTCTTGCCAATCGGGAGTCTGCAGAACGGAGTCCAGCCCGGCGGGTAGTTTCTTAGAGTGAATCGAACGGCTGCACAGCGCCTTCACCCGCAGGTGGAAGCCAAGCTTGAGCGCGATCTGGCCGGCATTTTCCGCAAGGATGCCTAGCGTACCCATCCCCACGTTGCCCAGCCCGATGATGCCAACGTTCACCTCCTGCATATGAGGCTATTATCGCAGCATGAGTTAGTAGTGATAGCGCGCCTGAACAAAATCGATTCGCGCGGCACTTACTCTGTAAACTAATCGGTGCTCTTGGCTGATTCGCCTGGACCATGCCCCGGCGAGCTCATACTTGAGCGGCTCTGGCTTGCCGATGCCGTGGAAAGGATCTCTCAGGACGTCCTCGACGAGGTGCAGAATCCGTAAAGCTGTGGCGCGGTCCGTTTCCACCCACCAGCGCAGGTCTTCTCGAAACTCTCGATGGAAGACAGCCTCTCGTTCACTGGGCAGAAGCTAGCCCCATGTCGCGCCGCAGTTTCTCGATGGATTCCGGTTTTCCCTTCCGGCCCTTGGCGCGCCGCAATGCCGTTAGCAACCGTCGCGCATTCTTCGGCGAGCGAAGCAAGTGCGCAGTCTCCATGAGCCCGGCCAGTTCATCGGCGGGAACTAGAGCCACGTCGCGCGCTCCACGCCTCCGGACAATGATGACCTCCCGGTCGTCCACTACCTGGTCGAGAACAGAAGCAAGTTTGTCGCGCAGATGGGTATAGGTTGTTTCAACGGCCACGAATTCATTGTACAGGTTTCCTGTACGCCCGATCCGCTACCAGGTTGCGGGTGACTAGCCGAGCCGCGACCGCAAGGAAGCGTCACGACACTTTCGTGAATTACGGCGCGGTCGTGACGCTCCCTCCCGGTCGCGGCTCGGAAACGAATCCTACGCCGCCGCTGCCGCCGTCTCCTGCCTCGTCCGCGACGCCAGCCACAACCACCCCAGCGAGAACACCGCGAAGATTCCGATGGACACAAGTGTCCGCGCATCGCGCACTCCACCGAACCACGTGCCCGCAGCCAGCACAATCAAAGCGGTCGCGGTCAAACGCACGGCTTCCAGCATTATGAATTCCCGCCGGCTCTCCAGTACGCCGCCCAGGCACACCAGGCTCACCAGGATAAACAGGAAATACACGACGTTCCAACCTGTGGATTGCTTCGGCAGCAGCGCGAGAAAATGGCTGTTCGCAGCCAGCAGTGCGACGAACTGCACGAAACCGTACAGGCTGAGCGAAACGCTGACCGGCGGATCGTACTTGACGAAGTCGCGATGCAGATCGTAGGCCGGTTTCGGAAAACGCGCCGCCACATCCGCCGGGCGCCAACCCGGATGCGCAAACCACACCTTCACCTTGTCCATCCAGGATTCGGCATGCCAGCAATCCTTCGCCATAGCCCAGTAATAATGCAGATTGGCCCACACCGGATTCCAGCTCTTGAGCTGGCCGCGGATGCCATAGAGGCAAGGCTCTTCGTCAAGCTCCTCCTGGAAACTCCCGAACAGGTGATCCCAAATCAGAAATACGCCGACGTAGTTCTTGTCGAGATAAACATCGTTCTGTGCGTGGTGGACGCGGTGGTTTGAGGGCGTTTGAATCCAGCGATCCAGAAATCCCAGCCGCCCGATCATCTGCGTGTGCGGCCAGAATTGGTAGAAGAGCTGGACCACGCCGGCCATCAGGTAAACCACCAGCGGCACACCTGCCAACGCCATGGGCAGATAAAAAATCCAACTGGTGAATGCACCGGTGCCCGTCTGCCGCAGCGCCGTCGTCAAATTGAACTCTTCGCTTTGGTGATGAACCACGTGTGATGCCCAGAATAGACCTACTGTATGGCCCCAGCGGTGGTTCCAGTAGTAGCAAAGATCATAGAAGACGAACGCGACGATCCACACGCCCCAGTTACTGGCGGGAAGGCGCACTGGCGCCCAATGCAGGTAGATCCACTCGTAAAAGAAAATTCCGAGGAAGCCGAAGAACACACGCACGCCCGTGCTGACGATGCCGCAGCTGAGGCTGTTGATGGAATCGGCCAGGTTGTAGCAGCGCGTATGACGTGCCCGGTCGACAATCAGCTCCAGCGCGATCAGAAACAGAAAGACCGGGACTGCCAGCGCCACGGCCTTTCCGTAAAGATTATCCATACTAGAATTATTGCCTTGGTGCTTCCTTGAAAATCGCCGATACGGCGCCCTGCGGATCCGCCATCACCGCCATTCTTCCCACGTCCTCAATGGTCATCGGAGGAACATAAAAATTCGCGCCTAGCTCTTTGGCTTTTGCCGCTGAAGCATCCACGTCGGCGACATTAAAGTAGATCAGCCAGTGCGGCGGTGAATTCGGGTCTCGGGACTGGGCGGGCGGAATGCCGCCAATGAAATGGTCGCCGTTCTTGATGTGCAGATAGCCGCTCGGATCCTTTTCTCCTGGCGAAATCTCCCAGCCGAACAGGTCCGAATAGAATTTCTGGGCGCGCGCGGCGTCGCCCGTGCTCAAATCCGCCCAGCACAGAGCACCCGGTTCGCCGGCGATGCCAATTCCAACATTACGATTGGCCTGCCACACGATGAATACTGCGCCAGTGGGATCTTCGAGAACGGCCATCCTGCCGGCATCGAAGACGTCGAAAGCCGGCGCTAGCACCTTGGCGCCCAGCGACGCAGCTTTGCCCGCAGCCGCGTCCGCATTCTCCACCGCGATGTACAGGTTCCAATGCGGCGGAATGCCCTGCTCCTGCGCGCCCATCGTATAGCCCGCCGCGCAATCTTTACCTTGCAGCCGGAATATCGTATAAAAACTGTCCGGCCCCATGGGCATGTCATTCGCTATCCATCCAAAAAGCGAGCTGTAGAAACTCTTCGCGGCATTTTGGTCGGTGGTCGCGAGTTCGATCCAGCAAAACTCGCCAGGGGCATGTTTGTCGACGTGGGCCATGAAGGGATTATAAATCAGTCTTCGTAGGGCAAGCCTCCGGCTTGCCTGGACAAGCCGGAGGCTTGTCCTACGGGTACGGGGATATCATGAAAAAGGTGGATCAATATGCGTCTCTCAAATCTGCTCCCCTTGGCGCTGGCACTCGCGATGTCCGCGCAAATCCCTTCGAACTCTCCACAGCGCCTGCCGCGCGCCACGGATCCCGATGAAGACGTCCGCATGCCCAACGGCAAGCTGCAGAAGGACGAGATCCTCAAGGCCGACTTCCAGAAATCGCTCGACGACGCCCGTGAGCTGTCAAAACTCGCCGACCAATTGAAGGCCGATCTGGAGAAGAACGACCGCTATGTCCTCTCCATCCCCACTCTCAAGAAGACCGAAGATATCGAAAAACTGGCCAAACGAATCCACGACCGGATGAAGCACTATTGATGTGTTACGCTGGAGCGTTTGAAGATGCCCGCCACTCGCGACAAAGCCCAATTGATGAGCGCCTCTGAGATTGACCGGACGCTGGTCCGCCTGGCGCACGAAATTTTGGAAAAGACCGATGATCTGAATCGCTTGGCATTCATCGGTATTCGCCGCCGTGGCGTGCCGCTAGCTCTGCGGCTGGCCGAGAAGATCAAGAACCTCGAAAAACTGGTGGTCCCGGTCGGCATCCTGGACATCAATCTGTATCGCGACGATCTTTCCACGGTATCCGAAAAGCCCGTCCACGCTGCCACCGAAATCAATTTTCCGGTCACGGGCAAAGACGTCATCCTGATGGACGACGTCCTCTACACTGGGCGAACCATTCGCGCTGCCCTGGATGCATTATTCGATCAAGGACGCCCGGCGCGCGTGCAACTGCTGGTGCTGATCGACCGTGGTTGGCGCGAGTTGCCCATTGAGGCTCGCTACGTCGGCCGCATGGTGCAAACCAGTACCAACGAGATCATCGAAGTAAAGTTCCAGGAAGTGGATCAGATGGAAAAGGTATTGTTGGTAGAAAAGGTTTAGCACTATGCCCGGTGGATTGCTGGGAATCGAATCGCTCGATCGGGTCGAGATTGAAACCATACTCGACCGGGCCAAGAATTTTCAACCGCGGCAATCCCAGAACCAGCGCGATGTTCTGCGCGGGCGCATGATCGTAAATCTGTTCTTTGAAGCCTCTACACGCACGCGCACCAGCTTCGAGATCGCCGCCAAACGGCTGGGCGCGGATGCCATCTCCATCACCGCTTCCGGTTCCAGCGTGGACAAAGGCGAATCGCTGGTGGACACCTTGAATACGCTGGGCGCGATGCACCCCGACGCTATTGTGATGCGCCATTCGGCCTCCGGCGCTCCGCATTTCCTGGCGCGCCACTTGCCCACACCGATCATCAACGCCGGCGACGGCACGCACGAACATCCCACTCAAGCATTGTTGGACGCGCGCACTATTCTGGATCGGCGGCCAACTTTGGAAGGCCTGCGCGTGGCCATCATCGGTGACATCGCGCACAGCCGCGTAGCCCGCTCCAACATGTACCTGCTGTCGAAGTTCGGGGCGGATATCGTTTTGTGCGGACCGGCCTCGCTTTTACCGGTCGAGCTCCAGCAAATCGCTTCCGGCGTCACCCTCACTCATGACATTAAGGAGGCTCTTCGCGACGCCGATGTCATCATGATGCTGCGTGTACAGCTCGAACGCCAGCATGAGTCGGCGTTTTCCTCAGGCGAATATTTCCGGTTTTACGGATTGGGACTCGAACATATGTCGCTCGCGAGTCCCGATGCCATCGTGATGCATCCGGGTCCCATTAATCGCGGCCGCGAGATCTCGTCTGAAGTGGCGGACTCACAGCGCTCCGTGATTCTGAATCAAGTGGAGAACGGAATCGCGGTAAGAATGGCCGTATTGGAACGGGTATTGAGTAATTGAATCCATGCGCAAGCTAATCATCCGCAACGGCCGCGTGATCGACCCCGCCACGCGCCTGGACGCCATTCGCGACGTTCTGATCGAAAACGGCAAGATCGCCGGCATCGGAGAAAAGCTGCATGTCACGGGCGCTGAAAAATTCGACGCCACTGGTCTCATCGTCGCGCCGGGTTTCATCGACATGCACGTACACCTGCGGGAGCCGGGCTTTGAGTATGCGGAAACCATCGAATCCGGTTCCAAGGCTGCGGCGGCCGGCGGCTTCACATCCATTTGCTGCATGCCGAACACGTCGCCCGTCAATGACAACGCCACCGTAACCAGCTACATCATCGAGCGCGCCGAAAGGCATGCCATCGTGAACGTGTTTCCGATCGGCGCCATTACTAAAAGCAGCGCGGGCGAGGAACTGGCCTCCATCGGTTCCATGGTGCAGGCCGGCATTGTAGCCATTTCAGACGATGGCCGTCCGGTTATGAACGCGCGCGTTATGCGACGTGCCATGGAAACCGCGCGCTCCTTCGGAATCCCCGTGATCGATCATTGCGAAGACCTGCATCTGAGCGCCGGCGGCGATATGCACGAGGGCGTGGAAAGCGTGCGCCTGGGACTGCGCGGAATTCCAGCCGCGTCCGAAGATGTGATGGTGGCGCGCGATATACTGCTGGCCCAGCTCACCGGCGCTCGCTTTCATGTGGCTCACATCTCGTCGCGGCATTCTGTCGAAATGGTGGCCTTTGCGAAGAGCCGCGGATTTTCTGTGAGCTCCGAGGCCACGCCGCACCATTTCGCGCTATCCGACGGCAAAATGCCTCCCTACGACAGCAATTACAAAATGAAACCGCCGTTGCGCTCGGATTGCGATGTGGGAAGCGTGACCAACGGCATTATCTCCGGAGCCATCGACGCCATCGCCACCGATCACGCCCCGCACCCGGGCAGCGAAAAGATGCAAGAGTTCGAAAAATGCCCGTTCGGCGTCATTGGCCTCGAAACCGCCATCGGGCTGGCGCTCGAAAAGCTGGTGCATCCCGGCAAGATTTCGCTCGCACGCATGGTGGAGCTATTCACCACCGGTCCGGCCCGCGTGTTGAATCTCAATCGCGGGAATCTGGCCTCAGGCGCTCCCGGCGATATCACGATTCTCGACACCGAACGCGCCTGGACCTACGACGTAAACAAGTCCGCTTCGAAGAGCCGCAACTCGCCCTTCGACGGCCATATTTTCCGCGGCGGTCCGGTGGCGACCATCGTCAACGGGCGCATCGTCTGGACTGCGGAGCGTCAGGACGCCGACGCAGTCACCGCTAACTAGAGTACAGTTACAAGAGACTTGGCTAATCCCTACCGCAATCGCCGGATTGACAGCGGCCAGAAACGTTTTGGCTGCCTATCCATTGTTGTTGTCCTTGCCGTGCTGTTCTTCACGGCGCGTCTTTTCTGCTCCTGGACCATCGATTATCAATGGTGGAAAGAGATGGGCCAGCTCCCCACTTGGTTCAGCATGCTGGCCTACGGCTTCATTCCGACGGCCGCAGGCACGCTGCTCGGTTTTGTTGTTTTCTGGATCGCACACGCGCGGGCGCTAAAACATGCCGGTACCCGCCTCGGTGAGCATCCGCTCTACGCCAAGCTCTCTACGCTCGTGATCTTCTTCCTTGCCTTGCTGGTGTCTCTTGCCAGCATGGACACCTGGACCGTGGTTCGCTATTTCGGCGGCAAGGACCTGGGCGGCGCGGCAACCTCCTGGCACGATCCCGCCTTCGGAAATCCGTTGTCGTTTTACTTATTCAAGGTTCCCTTCTATTCCGACTTGCTCACCTTGGCCATTAGCATGGTGGTGATCGCGGCTCTCATCTATTGGGTGATGGGGCGCGTGTGGCAACTTCGCGCCAGCGTGCCGGATTGGAGCAACCTCCAGGAGATCAATCTCAACCAACTCGGGCTGGCGGGCAGCTTCGACTCGAGTTACTTCCGTGGCCTGGGCGCCGTGTTTCTGCTGGCGCTCGCGGTGCGCTTTTTCTTGAGCCGCTACAGCATGCTGCTGGATGAGCATGGAAGCTTCATGGTGGGCGTCGATTTCGTCGATCAAAACATCGCTATTCCGCTGGTGTGGTTTCTCATCGTCAGCTGTGTGCTTTCGGCTGTTGCCCTGCTCGCCAATAAGTGGCGGCTGGCATTGTTGGTAGTGCTGGCGTTCATTTTGCGCAACGTGATTCCTCCCATTGTGACGGCTACATACGTGAGACCCAGCGAAATCACTCTCGAGCGCCCGTTTATCATGCGCCACATCGCGGCTACCCGTTCAGCCTACGGCATCGACCAGCGCACCAACGAGATCGATTTCCAGGCCCAGCCCGAACAGAAGATCGATCAGGCCAAGCACAAACCGCTGCTCGATAACGTACAACTGTGGGACTGGCACGCCTTTCATGACACGCTTCCCCAGTTGCAACCCTACCGGCTTTACACCTATTCGCAAACCGACGTGGATCGATACACCATCGAAGGCCAAATGCGGCAGGTGCTCATCTCGCCGCGCGAGCTCGATCTCACGCAACTGAGCAACGGCTGGATCAATACGCATTTCATTTACACGCACGGCTACGGGATTGTGATGGCCGAGGCCAATCAGGTTTCCCCCAACGGCCTGCCCGTGCTCGCCATCAAAGACACGCCGCCCGAAATCACTTTGCCAGGTTTGAAGTTGAACAAGCCCGAGCTTTATTACGGAGAAAACGTCCACGATCCGGTGTTCGTTCGAACTGCCCAGCCTGAATTCAACTATCCCGCCGGCGAACACAATGTCGAGAACCGTTACGACGGCCTAGGCGGATTCCCAATTTCGTCCCTGCTCTTGCGTCTTGCGGCGGCGGTTTCGAATGGCGACTGGAACGTCTTGCTCACCAAGTACCTCACTCCCGAAAGCCGCATGATGATTCGCCGAAATGTGCGCCAGCGCTTGGATACGCTGGCGGATTTCCTGGCGTGGGACGCGGATCCCTATCTGGTGCTGACGGCGGACGGCCGCTTGGTCTGGATCGTGGACGGCTATATGACATCGCGAGTGCATCCATACTCGCGCGAGATTGGTCTCGAAGGCGTCGGGACGTTCAATTACATCCGCAATTCCGTGAAGGCCACCGTGGATGCCTACAACGGCACCATCCACCTGTACGTGTTCGATCCCGACGATCCCTTGCTTCAGGCCTATCGGAATCTCTTCCCGGCGCTGTTCGAGCCCGCCTCCGCCATGCCAGCCGAACTGCGCGCGCACGTCCGGTACCCCAAGACAATTTTCGCCGCGCAGGCGGAGATCTACCGGCTGTTCCACATGCGCGATCCGGACACTTTCTACAACAAGTCCGATGCCTGGGACATCGCCAAATTCACCGGCGAGCAGAACGGCCAACCCGCGCCCGTCGTCCCCAGCTACGTGGTTGCCACTTTGCCCGGCGAGACGAAGCCCGAATTTCTGCTGATGATTCCGTTTACGCCGCGCACCCGCGACAATCTTATCGGGCTCATGATGGCTCGCTGCGATGGCGAGCACTTGGGTGAGAAGGTGGTGCTGCTGCTATCGAAGCAGGAGATCATTTACGGGCCCATGCAAGTGGAAGCGCGCATCAACCAGGATCAGAACATCTCGAAGGATCTCACGCTGTGGAATCAGCAAGGCTCCCAGGTATTGCGCGGCCAAATGCTGGTTCTGCCCATTGAACATACGTTCCTATACGTAGAGCCCATCTATCTGCAAGCATCGCAAGCCAAGATGCCGCAGTTGAAGAAGATCGCGCTGGCGATGGGCAACACGTTAGTGTACGCCGACACGTATCAACAGGCACTGGAACAACTGGCGGGTCAGAATTACCCCGTGCCCGAGGCCGCGGCGCAAACACCACAGCCCGCCACCCCCGGAACAACACGCCCCGCCCCCACGCCAGCGTCCGATCCACGCATCACTGAAATCCGCCGCCATTTGCAGCGCTATCGCGAGTTAGTATCGCAGGGCAAGCTGTCAGAAGCAGGCAAGGAACTGGAAGCGATTCAGGCACTGGTGGGGCAGTAGGAGTGGAATTCACGAATCCAAGAAGTCGAGGAAGCCGAGGAAGAAGGTACCGCCTTACGGCGCTTCATTTTCTGATTTCTTTCAGCATCTGATCAATGTCTGTAGTGGGAAACGAATATTCGGCCGCCTTGCGAATGGCCTTCAATTTGAACTGTGCACGCAATGCGCGACGCACCCACTCCCCAACCGTCACTTGATCGCGGCGAGCAAGAGCCTGGATCTCGGCCATTTCGGAATCGGGCAACAGTACCTGAAGCCGCTTACTCATACAGTGAGTCTAACGTGATCACCGAGCGCAATAAAAAAAATGAAGCGCCGCAGGCGAACCTTCTTCCTCGACTTCCTCGGCTTCTTGGATTCCTGAATTCCCAGCGCCCTTTCTCACTTCGCCAACAAAAACGGCTCCCTCGTGGCAACAAACTCCACCGGCACTTCGCTAACAAAAGTCTTCAGCCACTCCGCGCAGTACTCCATGCCCGGCTGTTCGCTCGGAATGTGTCCCAGCAAAATGAGTGCCTTCTTCTTGCCTTCCGACACCGCGTCCGTGACGTACTCAATCGTCTCCCATTCCGGCACTTCGCCGATCGCCAGAACTTCCACATCGTCGCGCTGCAGCAACTTTCGATGACGTTCGGGCCCGGACGCTCCCGGCGCTAGCCCCACCTTCGTGATCTTCATGTCGGGATTGGCGACAAAGCGAAGCACATGGATCCCCAGGCGCCTCTTCATCTGTTCCGCCAGTTGCGCCACGGTCATCTCCGGCACCACAAACACGCTCGGATCCGTCGCGCTCTGAAACTTCTGCCACTCGAGCGCTCGAACCACGCCGAACATGATCCCATCCGGCTTCATCAGATGCCAGTGATCGTGAAATCGCCACACCACCAGATTGTGCTCTTTGATGAAGCGCTCTTTCTCCTCCCACACCGGATCGTGCTCTTTCTCGAACGCTTCCGTGCGGTCCAAATGACTGTAGAAAGTCGGCTCGTGCGTGATGATCAGATTTTTGCCCGCGGCGGCCGAACGAACCAGCACGTCATAAGTCGCCATCATCGTGGTTGCAATACCCGTCACGCGAGTGTCAGGATCGCCCGCCTTGAAAGTATCCACCGTTTCCTTGTGCCAGGGCATACCCACATGCGCCTGAATGCGCTCAATCACCTGCCGCGCCGTTAAAGCGCCACCGCTGCTTTGCTGACCACATAGAACCGCTCCAGTCGCGAGCGAGAGTAGAATCATCCGAAGTTTCATCTCATCCATGCTACGACGTAATCACAGCGGATGTTACCCTTGAATCAGATGGCCCTTTCCGATTCCTTCTTCGGCCAGAAGTTTGGCATCACGGAGCACGATCTCGAATCGTATCTTTCCGAAGCCCTCGCAGCCGGCGGCGATTACGCCGATCTCTACTTTGAATACCTGGCCACCAGCAACCTGAGCATCGACGAATCCATCGTCAAGAGCGCGGTGCAAGGCGTTTCGCTAGGCGTCGGCGTGCGCGTCATCGCCGGAGAACGCACAGGCTACGCCTACAGTGGCGATCTCAGCCCCGATAAGATTCGTCATGCCGCACGCGTGGCCGCCTGCATCGCCAAGGGTCCCAGTCAAATAGAAAAAACAGGATTCGACGAATCGCACAAGCGCAATCTCTACCCGTTGCTGACCGCTCCCCATGAAACCAGCCTGACCGAACGTGTCGACCTGGTAAAGCGCGCCGATCGTGCCGCGCGCGCCTACGACAAGCGCGTGTTTCATGCGCAGGCCAGCTACATCGATAGCCTCCGCTATGTATTAGTGGCCACTTCAGACGGCGTCCTCAGCTTCGATCGCCAACCGCTGGCGCGTCTCGGAGTGAGCGTCCTTGCGCGCGATGGCGATGGCAGCCCGCAGCGTGGATACGCGGGCGGCGGTGGACGCGTCGCACTCGATTTCTTCTTGAATGAAAAGACGCCCGAGCATTTCGCACAGGAAGCCGCGCGCCAGGCCATCGTGCAACTGGATGCCGTACCCGCGCCGGCCGGTGAAATGACCGTGGTATTGGGCCCGGGATGGCCCGGCATTCTTTTGCATGAAGCCGTGGGACATGGCCTGGAAGCCGATTTCAATCGCAAGAAAGTTTCCGCCTTCAGCGACCGCATCGGCCAACTGGTGGCCAGCCCGCTTGTCACCGTCGTCGACGACGGCACCATCCGGAATCGCCGCGGGTCGCTCAATGTGGACGACGAAGGCGTGCCCACGGAGCGGAACCTGCTCATCGAAAATGGCGTGCTGCGCGGCTACCTCTTCGACAAGCTATCCAGCCGCCTGCTGCGCTCGGGCACCACCGGCAATGGCCGACGCGAAAGCTATCAGCACATTCCCATGCCTCGCATGACCAACACTTTCATGCTGGCCGGCGATAGCGACCCGGGCGATATCGTTCGCTCCGTGCCTCGCGGCCTCTACTGCGCCAGTTTCGGCGGAGGCCAAGTGGATATCACCAGCGGAAATTTCGTTTTCAGCGCCTCGGAAAGCTACCTGATTGAAGATGGAAAAATCACGCGGCCCGTTCGTGGCGCAACTTTGACCGGCAATGGACCGGAAGCACTGAAATACGTCAGCATGGTGGGCAACGATCTCCAGCTCGATGAAGGCGTCGGCATTTGTGGCAAGGAAGGTCAAAGCGTTCCGGTCGGCGTTGGGATTCCCACCATCAAACTGGACCGCATGACCGTGGGCGGCACCGCAGGATGATCGATCCGGAACTTGCTACCGAAACCATCCGCCTGGCTCTCGATCGCGGTGCGACCGATGCCGAGTGCACGCTGGCTGAAGGCGAAGAGTTCTCCGCGCTAGTGCGCATGCGATCGCTCGAGACGCTGAAGGACGCGGGCTCCCGCGCCGCCGGATTGCGAGTGCTGGTGGGTCAGCGCGTGGGCTCCTCATACACCTCCGATTTATCCGCCGAAGGGATCCGCAAGCTGGTGGATTCGGCCATCGAACTTGCAGCCATATCCAGCGAAGATCCGCATGCCGGTCTGCCCGACCCCTCCGAACTCGGCAAACTCGCGGGCGACCTGCAACTTTTTTCGGCTGATGTAAACACCCTCGATACCGACCATCGAATAGAACAGGCGCGCCAAACCGAAGAAGCTGCCTTCGCCGCCGATCCGCGCATCACCAACTCCGAAGGCGCCTCCTTCAGCGCCTACTCCGGCGAGCGATTGTTCGCGAATTCGCGAGGGTTTCTCGGCTCCTACCGGACCAGCAGTTGCTCGCTCAGCACCACGCCCGTCGCGCGTCAAGGCGAGTTCATGGAGCGCGATTATTGGTATTCCTCCGCGCGAAGCTACTCCCGGATCGAAAGCCCCGCCCACATCGGCCGGCGTGCGGCCGAGCGAACCGTTCGCCGTCTGGGCGCGCGCAAAGTGGCAACCCAGAAAGTGCCGGTGATTTTCGATCCGCAGACCGCCCGCTCTCTGCTCGGCAATATTTTCGATGCCGTGGAAGGCGATGCCATCTATCGCCAGGCGTCCTTCCTGGCGGGCAAATTGGGCGATCGAGTGGCTTCGGAAAACGTCACCGTCATCGACGACGGTACCCTTTCCGGACTTTTCGGCACATCACCGTTCGATGACGAAGGTGTTCCCTCGCGGCGTACTGTGGTGATCGATCGCGGAGTGCTGCGCAGCTATTTGCTCAATACCTATACCGCCCTCAAACTCGCGATGAAAACCACCGGCAATGCGGCGCGCGGCATCACCGGCAATACCGGAGTCGGGCACGGCAATCTATTCCTCGAAAAAGGCGAGCGCTCGCCGGACGAATTGGTCCGTGGCATCCGCAAAGGATTGTACGTCACAGAGTTGATAGGCTCCGGCGTCAACATCGTCACCGGCGATTATTCGCGCGGCGCCGCCGGCCAGTGGATTGAGAACGGCGAATTCGCATATCCTGTATCCGAGATCACCATTGCGTCTACCTTGCAGCGGATGCTCATGGACATCGAGCCTCCAGGTTCCGATCTGGAGTTTCGAAGCTCAGTCGCGTCGCCGACTTTGGTGATCCGGGAGATGACCGTCAGTGGCCAGTAAGACCATCATCTACACGGCCGCGGTGCTGCTCTTTCTCGGCGGCATTGGGGCTTGGTTTGTCCTTCGTAATTCCGCGTCCACCAATTCGTCGCCTGCGCTCACGGCCGACGCGAAGGCCTACGTTCGCAACCTGAAGCTCAGCGAGGTTTCCATGAAGGCCACCGAGAGCTACGTCGGCCAGACGGTGACCGAGATCGAAGGAAAAATTACCAACGCCGGCGATCGCATCGCGCAGCACGTGGACGTCTACTGCATCTTCTACAACGCCTATGGTGAGGTTGTGATTCGCGAGCGCGTACCCATTATCACCACCCCGCTCAAACCGGGCGAGACGCGCGCGTTCCGCTTGCCTTTCGACGATATCCCGGAGGGCTGGAACAACCAGATGCCGCAACTGGTGATCGCGCAGATACAATTCGGCTGATGGCTCGCATCCTGGTGGTGGAAGATGATCCCGATCAACTGGAGATGCGCAAGCTGATTCTGGAACAGGCCGGCCATGAAATAATCACCGCGCAAAATGCCGCCGAGGCGATCGAGCGGTTGCCCGGCTCCCATCTGGTAGTGATGGATCTCCGGCTGCCGACGCCGGAAGACGGCCTGCGGCTCATTCAGGCGGCATCGGGCTCCGCCAAAATTATCGTGCTCTCCGGCGACGCCGAGACTCCTCTGCCCGTGGATGAATTTCTCACCAAACCGTGTTCCTCCAGAAAGCTACTCGAAACCATTGCCCGGTTCTGCCTGCTGCTGATCTCGCTGTGCATCATGCTGCACGCCGCATCCTTCACGGTTTCGAAGACAGCGGAAGTGGTCGCGGAACTGGATATGCGCGCCCCGGGAACCGATTGGGCTGAGGAAGGTCACGAGGCCAGGCTTGCAACGCTGGTGCTGGATGGCGAACCGCAACAACAGGTCATGCTGTATGCCGGCGCCGATCAGTTCACATACACGGTTTTCCTCGGCAGGCTCGCCGGCGCGCATCGCCTGGATTACAGCGGCCAAGGCATCGAACTCACCGCAGCCCGATTCCATGAAGATTCATCCGACGTCGTGGCCAACGCGCCGATCTTCTATGCGCGCGCCAACACCATCGGAAAATTCACGGATATTCCGCTGGTGCTCTACTGCGAGCGTCTGTCGGAAAACGGCAATCCGTTTCTGCAATACACCTTGATCTTTTCGAATGAAGATGGCGGCACTTCTACGCGCGCATTGATGGCACGCTGGGGACGAACCACCGACGTCGAATATGTCTACCGCGTGTTTCTTTCGCCCGATGGATCTGTGCAGAGAGCCACCATCCAGGTGGACGGCCACAAGGAAAAGGAATTCGCCGGGCGCCGCGATGGCGAGCATCCGCTGCTCATGCCGGTGACTGACAACAACATGATCGGTGAGGTGGATAAACCCAACATCATCCGATATCAAATAGCGCCGGTCCTCGTCGATCTCACCGGCCACTCGCGCGAAGAAGTAATGGATCAACATCCCATAACCTACAAACTGATGGCGAAGGAGCTGAAGCGCGAGCAAAAACTGCGGCCCTTCGGTACTGTCGACGGCGAAAAAGTGAGCGATCCGCGAAATTATCTCTACTTCGAGATGCAGCTCGGCCGCAGCGAATCCGCCATCGCCACGCTGGTGCGCCTCAAAGGCAACCCGCGCTGGTACAGCTCTCACCTTGGCCACGCCGATTTCGCCATCCGCACCTGGAAGCGGAATCCCGCCGAAAGCTCGAATGGATTCGTCCGCACCACGGTGGAACTTCCGCCGGGCACCAAGCCGGAACAAATCGCCGAGATCGGTTTCGAATGCCTGGTGCCCGAGAAAGCTTCCGATTCACCCTGCCGAGTGGAAGCAGTGACCAAATGCTTCTTTCTGGATCGCGAGTACACGCCCGACACGAATGTTTGGACCTTGGAGACGCCGCGCGACATCCCACCCGGCGCAATATGGACATCCGCGTTAAGGTAATTCCGAAGAGCTCGAAGACCGAGCTGACCGGTTATCTACCGGACGGTACCTGGAAGGTGAAAGTAGCTGCCGCGCCGGAAAAAGGCAAAGCCAATCGCGCCCTGTGCGAATTCATTGCAGAGAAACTTGGCGTGGCGAAAAGCCGCGTCCGAATTATCTCTGGCGAAACATCGCACCTAAAACGAATCCACATTGCGTAACCGAACCGCGACCGTAAGGGAGTCGGTGCAGTTCCCTACTTCCCAGCAGTCTCAATCCTCACATTGGAAAAAATCGCCGTCTCCAGCACATTCCCATCATGCGAACAAACGCCGATCCCCACGTACACAGGATCCTGCAGAACCACCGTAGCAGGCCCGGTAGGAACCAACTCCTCACCCTCCTTCGCCGCATACATCGTGAACTGATTGCCGCGCCGCGCAATGCGAATCTTGGTGGGCATATTCAATGTGGATCGCTGTTCCAAAGTCTCGAGGCCGGCTGAAGGCCGGAACTGCAGCGATGTAAGTCCATCGCCATGCAGAGCCACGTCGGCGTACGCCGCGTCACGATCCAGGTTTTGTCGGATCATGAGCACGGCTTTCCGGTGGTCCACCGCGCCCGTGCCAACGAACTTCACATCAGCCGTCACCACTACGTCTCCCGATATTTGTCTCCAAGCGAAGTGAAACGCGTCCACCTTCGCCCATATGTTCGCGCCGCCGCCCCTGACTCGATAATCCCCGGTGTCGGCATTGAATTCGATAGCGCCCGTTTTCGGCGTATCTCCGACATCGGCGTCTCGCTCAAAGATCCCCACGGAGGCAGAGCACACAAGTACCACCGCCGCCAGCCCGCAAATTCGCACTATGTTCATGCTTTCCTCACGCCACGCCTGGCCATCAACAGCGCCACTCCGGCCACCAGCGTTCCAAGAGAAATCCATTGCGTCAACGACAACCCGAAATGCAGCCCCTGCTCGTGAAAGCGGAAAAACTCAATCACGAATCGCGCGCTAGAATACAGCGCCAGATACCATCCGATAATCGCGCCTGATCGATGCGGCCGCTGGATCATCCAATACAATGCCGCGAAGATCAGTGCATCTGCCAAAACTTCATAGAGCTGCGCCGGATGCAGTGGAATGCCGAGCGGGACATTAGTAAGGTCGTGCGCTTCGAGGTTGCGGAAGGTAACCGCCCAGGGACGATCGCACTCCGTCCCCCAGCAACAGCCCGCCGCGAAACAGCCCAGCCGTCCAATGGCTTGCCCGGCTGCGAGGCCCGGCGCAAACACATCGCAGGTCTCGAAAGCAGGCAACCGGTTATGTCGCATATACACGATCGCCACCACCAGCGCGAGCAAAAAGCCGCCTTGATAAACTCCAGCCGCCTGCAGCGTGCTAAATGAAAAAAGCGACCCAGGATCGGCCCAATATTGCTTGAAGTCGAACAGGATCATGAACAGCTTGGCGCCCACCAACCCCGCCAGCGCACAGTAGATGGCGAGATTGGTCACCGGCTCAATAGGGAGCTTGGCGCGCCTCGCCAGCCGAATCGTGATCCACAAACCCAGCAGAAATCCGAGCGCCACCAGCGTTCCGTAGGTGGGTATGAAAAACTTCCCAATCGTGATTAGCTTCGGGAACATTCCGGTGAGCTGCTGGCGCTCTTCCTTTCTCGCGTCAGCCACATGTCCAGCAACAGCAGCCCCGCGCCCACGCTGATGGCGCTGTCGGCCACGTTGAAAGCCGGAAAGAAGTGCTGCCCGGCGTGGACTTCAATGAAATCCGTCACGGTCCGATTTACAATCCGGTCGTAAAGATTCCCAAACGCGCCGCCCAGCACCAAGGCCAGCCCGCTTCTGAGCAGCGCGCCGTGTGCACCTCGAAGCAGCATGGTTGCAATCACGGCCAGCACGGCGATCGAAAAGCCAATCAGCAACAAGTTGCGCCACGGACCGGACGCATCGGCCAACAGCCCGAAAGCGATGCCCGGATTCTCGGTGTGGACAATATCAAAAAAGCCAGGAATCACGTCCCGCGGCCGATCCCACAGGCCAATGTTGGACTTGATAATCCCCTTCGTGATGCGATCCAGCAGCACCACGCCCGCCGCCAGAACAAACGGAAGAAGGCGCCGGGGTTTCTCAGTCAACGCTGACCATCCAATACCTTTATCCTACTAAACGCTCGCGGTGAGTGGACAAGCAAATTGGAACATACTTGTGAGAGATGGAAACCGGAACTCGCGCCAGCCTGACAGCCGAATACATGGCGTTATTCCGCGCCCTCGAATCATCACGGCCGGCGGGTTCCCGGCTGTTCTACGATCCCTTCGCCCCGCTGTTCCTTAGTGGATGGCGCAAGTGGATCTCGAAGATTGCACGGTTCGACGCAGGACGCCAGCTGGTTGAGCGGATCTTGGATCGCGAGTCCCCAGGCGCCAGAGCAGCAGGCATCGCCCGCACCAAGTGGATCGATGACGCAGTCACCGGAGCTCTGGAAACGTCCACGCAACTCGTTTTGCTCGGCGCCGGTTTCGACACCCGCGCATATCGCCTGCTGGCTGCACAACGGGTAATCACCTTTGAACTCGACCAGTCCGAGACGTCCCTCGCCAAACAAGCGGCCCTACGCACGAAAATCGGATCACTACCGGAGCAAGTCCATTTCGTCACTGTCGATTTCAACAAACAGTCAGTTTCGGATGCTCTGACCGGTGCCGGCTTTGATAAGGCACAACCCACGTGCTTCCTCTGGGAAGGCGTCACCAACTATTTATCCGCAGAAGCCGTGGATGAGGTGCTGCGCCAGATTTCAGCGACTGCGTCCGGAAGCGTCTTGCTGTTTACGTATGTTGATCGCAGAGTTCTCGAACAGCCAGACCAATTTTTCGGCGCACAAAAACTATTGTCCAGGCTCCGCTCCTACGGCGAGCCCTGGACCTTCGGGCTTTATCCAGAGGAGATCGAACAGTATCTCGCCGCACGAGCATTGCGACTGAAGCAGGATCTGAGCGTTGCAGAGGTGTGGCAACGCGCAGGCCGCCCAGCGACCGAGATGCGCGGGTATCAATTCTATCGCCTCGCTTCCGCCTCAGTGGTGGGGTCAGGCTTTTAGCCTGCCATCGGCTTTCCAGCCGGTGCGCTAAATCTGTGCGCCTAGCCTTCAGCAGCGCGCGCTTGCTCAGCACTGATATGATTTTTGGATGCCTCAGGTCTCACTTGAGCTTGGATTGGCCATCGGGGGTATCGCCCTCACATTCATTCTTCTCGTTCTCGATAAGGCGGAGAAGGTGAAGGGCGGAATGCTATACGTATTACTTGCGGTGGCAGCTTTGATGATCGTGCCACTTGCATTAGGCAATCCTCTCGTCTCCGGTGTTCCATCCAAATGGAAGTGGTGGGCGAGCGCACTTGCGTTACTGATGGTCGCCGTTGTCTTCTGGGGCATCGCGATATGGATCACTCCAATTCCCCCCGTACTTGTTCCAAAGACCATCCTATCCGCCAAGCGCGCAATTGTTCCTGCAATAGAGATTGGGGCATCGGGCGTTGTCTTTGGCGCTCCTGGGAACGGTGGTTACAACTTAGACGACCTGATTCCGATCCTAAAGGAATGCGAGTTTTCGGTGGAATCCATCTCAGGCCAAATTAAGGTGTCGATCATAATTCGCGACGCCAACGGTAACGTCGTTGCTGAGATAATTCGAAATGAATGGAGTGTGGCTGGGCGTCCAGTGTCCTGGGATAGGAATTACAACCAAGACTCCCTTGAAGTGAAGGACAACAGAGGGAAAGTGGTCTTGCAGGTGACCGCCCTCCCGGACAGAATCAGATTGCAGGCTAATTGGTTTAAGAAAAACGGCCACAAGGCCTATGCGATTCAATCCAATGGAAGGGGAGGCAGGCCCAAAGAAGGGTATGCCATGTTCATATTAGATTCGCCTCCAGAGCAATTTAGCAGTGACGACCCTAGGTTAGAAATTGAGCCCATGTTTCAGTACCCAAGCGAAACTCATTTAGGAGAATTATTAAACGCTCCGCGCTAGGCCCCGCATATCGGGGCGCACAGATTTAGCGCCTGCCGTCGGCGTTCTCCCGACGGTGCTATCATCAATCATCTGGGCGTTCTTCCGCCGTTTCTCCGTCCGTCGATTCCTTAACCATGTATCGGCCCGTGCCAAGAGTACCCGACTTCCCAGCCATGGAGCGCGACATCCTGCGCTTCTGGGATGAGCACCGTATCTTCGAAAAACTCCGCGCCAATAACGCCGACGGCCCGCGCTGGTCGTTCCTCGATGGACCCATCACTGCCAACAACCCCATGGGCGTCCATCACGCCTGGGGCCGCTCGCTCAAGGATATGTACCAGCGCTATCACGCCATGAACGGCCAGGCGTTGCGCTACCAGAACGGATTCGATTGCCAGGGATTGTGGGTGGAAGTCGAAGTAGAAAAAAGTCTCGGACTCGGCACCAAGCGCGACATTCGCGATTACGGCATCGAAAATTTTGTGCGCGCCTGCAAGGAGCGCGTGCTCACCTACGCCGCGCGTCAAACCGAGCAATCCATCCGCCTGGGCTACTGGTGCGATTGGGATGATCCCAAAGTATTGCTCACGCTACGCGATGCTCTGGCCAATGGCGACCAGGTGGTCACCGTAACGTTGCCAAGCGGCCTCACGGAAACTGCGCGAGCGAGCGAGATCGTCCGCAAACTCGGCTCGGCCGAATACGGCGGCAGCTACTTCACCTTCTCCGACGAAAATAATTACACCATCTGGGGATTCCTGAAAAAATGCCACACCGAGGGTTTCATTTACCGCGGGCACGACGTGATGCCCTGGTGCGGCCGCTGCGGCACCGGACTTTCCCAAATGGAAGTCGCGGAGGGCCGCCGCATTACCACGCACACTTCAGTCTTTGTCCGATTTCCCGTGAAGGGCCAGGAACACACTGCACTGCTAGTTTGGACCACAACTCCCTGGACGCTCACCTCCAATGTCGCGGTCGCAGTAAATCCGCAAATGATTTACCTCAAGGTTCGCCACGGCGATTGGATTTACTACGTCGCCAAAGCCAACTTCGATCATGAACGCGTGCAGGATCTTCAAGTGGAAGGCAAGCACGAGACCCACAAGCTGCCATCCATCCGCACCATCTTGAAGGGAAGCGGCGGTGTCGAAGTGCTGGAAGAAATTCCGGGGCGCGACTTGATTGGTCTCACCTACACCGGTCCGTTCGACGATCTTCCCGCGCAGAACGAGCCCGGCGGCGTTTTCCCTTACGGCGAAACCGGCGGGGGACGCACATCGGCTGAATCACATCGCGTCATTGCATGGAACGAGATCAGCGAGGCTGAGGGCACCGGCCTGGTTCACATCGCGCCTGGATGCGGCGCGGAGGATCAACAGCTCGGCCGCGAGAACAATCTGCCCTTCATTGCACCGTTGGACGAGAGCGCGACTTTCCAGGACGCCTTCGGCCAGTTCACCGGCCGCAATGCCAGCCAGGTGGCCGATCTGGTGGTCGCGGCTCTGAAGTCCACCGGATTTTTGGTTTCGCGCGAGCGCTATCCGCACGTCTACCCACATTGCTGGCGCTGTAAAGAGGAACTGGTCTTCCGTCCCGTCGACGAGTGGTTCATTCGCATGGATTGGCGCGATCGCATCCAGCGCGTGGTGCCCACCATCCAGTGGATTCCGCCCGATGGCGAGGCCCGCGAGCTGGACTGGCTCCGCAACATGAACGATTGGATGATCTCCAAAAAACGCTTTTGGGGATTGGCGCTGCCCATCTGGGTTTGCGGAACCTGCGAGCACTTCATGGTGATCGGCAGCCGCGAGGAGTTGAAAGCGAAAGCTGTCGAAGGCTGGGACACGTTCGAAGGCAACTCCCCGCACCGTCCTTACGTCGATGCCGTCAAGATCGCTTGCGAAAAATGCGGCGCGCTGGCGACCCGAATTGAAGACGTCGGCAATCCGTGGCTCGACGCCGGCATCGTGCCCTTCAGCACCATGCGATTCACCACCGATCGCGCCTATTGGGAGAAGTGGTTCCCCGCAGACCTGGTGCTCGAAAGTTTCCCGGGCCAGTTCCGAAACTGGTTCTATTCGATGCTCGCGATGAGCGCCATGATCGATGGCGGCGCTCCATTTAAATCTCTGCTCGGTCACGCGCTGGTCCGCGACGCGCGCGGCGAAGAGATGCACAAGTCCAAGGGCAACTCCATCGCCTTCGACGACGCGGCCGAAGCCTTGGGCGCGGAGGTGATGCGCTACATCTACACCGAACAAAAAACCGCCCAGAACCTCAATTTTCCCGACCTGCATCCAACTGCGAACACCGGACGGACTATCGACGCCGAAGCACGCCGTAAACTGCTCACGTTTTGGAATTGCTACAGCTTCTTCGTCATGTACGCCACCGCCGACGGCTGGAAACCCACCAGCGCTCCACCGAGGCCGATGAACGAACTCGACCGCTGGGTCTTAAGCCGCCTGCAACGTCTGGTGGATGCCGCCAACAGCGCTTTCCAGAACTTCGAGCATTACCGCTTGATCGAAGCATTCCAGGAATTCGATGAGCAGTTCTCCAACTGGTATCTGCGCCGCTCCCGCCGCCGTTTTTGGTCGAGCGATAACGAAGCCTATCAGACGCTCTATGCGGTCCTGACCACCGTTACGCGCGTCATGGCGCCGGCGCTGCCGTTCCTGACCGAGGAAATCTATCAAAATTTGGTTCGCTCGGTGGATCCATCCGCGCCGCAGTCCGTCCACTTGACCGAATATCCGCGAGTGGATGCCGCGCTGATCGACGAAGCGCTGGAGCAAAGTATCGAAGCGGTGATCCGGCTCAAGAATCTCGCTCTGCACTTGAGGACTCAAAGCAAAGTCAAGATCCGCCAACCGCTGAGCACTCTCTACGTCCGTCCGCGTGATGCAGCTGACCGCCGCGTTCTCGAAAATCCCGACTACGCCGCCCAGATCCTGGAAGAAGCCAATATCAAGCGCGTGAGTCTCATTGAAGACGAGACCAAACTGGTAAAAGTGCGCTTGAAACCCGACGCCAAGAAAATCGGACCGCGCGCCGGAAAATACTTGAAGGCGATCGCCGAGGCACTGGAGCAAGCCGCACCTGGCACGAACAAAGTCGAAGTCGATGGACAAACATTCGAACTTGCACCCGACGAGATCATCATTTCTTACGAAGGTCCGGACAACCTGAAGTGCAGCCAGGAACAAGGCACCTTCATGGCGCTCGATACCACGCTCACGCCGGAACTGCTGCAGGAGGGCGTCGCCCGTGACTTCAATCGCCTGGTCCAGGATCAACGCAAAGCTCTGGGTCTGGATATCTCGGACCGCATCTTAGTGAATTACACCGCCTCACCCCGCATCGCGGGAGCGATCGCTGCGCATCAGGAATACCTGCGCAGCGAACTGTTAGCAGAACGTCTGGAACCGAGCACCACGCAAAACGGCGCAGCTAAAATGTCCCTCGCAGGCGAGGACATCTTCGTCACCATCACCCGGGCTTGATGCTTCTCTTGCCGCCATGAAGCATCACGACAGCATAATTTTTGATGCTATGATTGCAAGATGAGGACCACGGTCACCTTGGATCCCGATGTGGAGCGGCTGGTCCGGGATCGCATGAAACAACGCGGCGTCTCCTTCAAGGAAGCGCTGAACGACGCCATTCGAACGGGACTCATTCGAGGAAATGCGCGGCCAGCCCGCCGCTTTGTGCAGAAGACGTACTCGCTGGGTCCTGAGCAGAATTTCCGTTGGGATAAGGCTCTGGCGGCCGCAGATGCCATCGAAGACGAAGAGCTGAGTCGAAAACTCGCCCTTCGCAAATGATACTTCTCGACGCTAACCTTCTCATCTACGCCGTAAACCAGGATGCTCCCCTGCATCGCAAAGCGAAGTCGTGGATGGAATCCACCCTCTCCGGCTCGGAGACGGTGGGACTTTCCTGGGGCGTCATTTTAGCCTTTTTGCGTCTCACTACCCGGCCCGGCCTGTTCAGGAATCCGCTGTCAGTCAAGTTCGCGCTCGACCTGGTGCAATCCTGGCTTAGCCAGCCATCCGTCACCCTCGTTCATCCTGGACCGCGCCACCTCGGACTATTGCGGGAGTTCCTGCTTCAAGCGGGTACCGGCGGCAACCTCACTTCGGATGCCCATCTTGCCGCGTTGGCGGTCGAACAGGATGCTGAACTTTGTTCATTGGATGCGGACTTCGCTCGATTCCCAAAGTTGAAATGGTCGAATCCGCTAGTCTAATTGATTCACCACAATCGCCACCGGAAAACCGTAGTAAATCTTGCCGTCTTTGCGCCGCGTCGCCATATCGAGCGCATCGTCCATGAGCGAGCGCTCGAAAATCTCACGGATTCTATCGGCATCCCCTTCGTTCGGAAACGAGCGTCGCAGCAAATCCTCGAGTTCCCCTTCCAATCGATAGCTCTCGACACGCGCCCTCAAGCCCGCCCTGGCAAACATTTCACGGAGTTCTTCCACCGGCATGGCGCGAACATGTGATGGATCGCGTAGCCGCTCCATGGCATTAAAAGCATCAGCTTTGCCGCGAGCCGGCGCGCTATCCGCCACCACGATTCGCCCGCCTTCCTGACAAACTCGCCGCATCTCCTTCAACACCGCCAGCGGATTAAGAAAATGGTGAAACGCAAACCGCGCGCTGACGATCGAAAATTCTCCGTCCTCATACGGCAGCGGCAAAACATCGCCTAGCCGCCAAGTAATGTTCAGGAGACCTTGCTGCCGCTGCAGCTCTCGGGCCTGCTCCAGCATCGCCGGAGTCAGATCGATGCCGGTCGCGTGTCGCACGACGCGAGCGAAAGCGCAAACCAATAGTCCCGGGCCGCAGGCCACATCCAGCACCGTATCCTCAGGACCCGCATCAGCCAGTTCCACAATCCGATTGAGCGCTTCCTGATTGCGAATCGCCGGCGCGCTTGAAAATGGCACAGCCTGGCGCGTGAACTGATCCAGAATCTGCTCGCGATGCTTTATTTCCACACGAACCTCGCCGCTTCCCGGTCCTTGCGCACGCGGTCCACTGGAAATACCTGGTTGTGCATCACCACGTAAACTCCCGGCGCTAGGACGCGAGCCGCCAGCAGACTCTCGGTCAGGTTTTGCAATCCGTCGCTCGCCTCAAAGCCCAACGGCGTCATAGCGCCGGTGAGCACAATGGGAACCTGCAAGCCCGCGAGATCCTTCTGCAGCACCAAACCCGTGTCCACCATTGTGTCGGTTCCGTGCGTGATGACAATCGGCGCCGGATCTCTCAGTTTTTCACGCACCAAATCCAGTATCCGCGCGCGATCTTCGTCCGTCATCTCTAGGCTGTCTTTGTTCATCAAATGCGTCACCTGAATTTCGGCATCCGGCAATCGCAACAGCCGGAAATAGCGATCGATCTTGCTGTCCAGATTCTGGACGTTCCCGGTTTGCTCAGAATATACTTTTTCGATGGTCCCGCCGGTTGCGATTACGTAGATCCGTTGCATTACCCCTGCAGCTTTCGCAAGACCGCTATCAGCACGTTGCCCACTACATCCAAACTGTGCGCGCTGAGCTTGTCCATGGTGTCTTTCTCAGTGTGCCAATATTCGTTGTTGGGGCCGTAGTCGAAATCAATCAGATCCAGCGCGTTCACACCCTTGCGGAGGAACGGCAGATGATCGTCCTCGGTTGCAAACCCGGAGTCGAGAAAGTATTTCCCGTATCCCAAATCATGCGCCGTTGTCCACACCAGCTTCAGCAGCGTCGGCGACGAGTTCCCCTCCTGGATCATACCCAGATCCTTGTCGCCGATCATGTCGACATTGATCAACGCTTTGATCCGCGCGAGCTTTCCATCGTGCGACCATTTGTCCGCCAGATGTTTGCTGCCGTAAATTCCATTGGTGTCCGACCATTCGCCGTAGGCCTCTTCGCCGTCGAACCAAACCAGGATAATGTCATCGGCGTGAGTCATGGAGTTCACCACAACCGCCAGTTCCAGCAGGAATCCAGTGGAAGATCCGCCATCGTTGGCGCCGACAAAAACCCTTCCAGGCATGGGCTTGGAATCGAAGTGGCCGGTTACGACTAATGCGCGGCCTGACGTACCAGGAAAGTTCGCAATGATGTTCCGCATCGCAACCCGTCCGGCTGGAGTTTCGGCAGTGAACGCGTCAAAAGAAACTTGGCAGTGCAGGTTCTTTAATTGCGCCTCGATGTAGGACTGCAGTTTTTGATTCGCCGCGGAACCTGGCGGCCTCGGTCCGAAAGCTACCGCATGGCGCGTGAATTCCAGCGCGACCGCCCCGTTGAAATCGACCGCCCAGGCGACAGACGCGAGCAGAATCAGGAGCGCTTTCGAGCAGTGCATATATATCCCAGTGTAAAGTTACGCTCGCGGTCCAGTGAATCGAACCAAGGCAGAATCAGCGCCGGCGGCGCGAGAAATATCGCCGCCAAGAAAAACCATGGACCGCGAAAGAATTGCAGGCCGTTCAACAATCGGCGGGAGAGCAGCCGGAAATAGCCGCCCACCGGCTCAATTGTGTAATCCGTGAATCCGGCTTTTCCCAGCAAGTACGCGATGCCGTGGCGCGTGTACCGGTAGTAATCGTGGGGCGACTGGTGCACTTCCCACTCATGCGGCACAATCATCAGCAAACGGCCACCGGGGGCCAGCGTCCGTTCTAGCTCGCGCAGCGCGCACGCAGGCTCGCGCACGTGCTCCAGCGTGACAATGTTGATGCAAGCTTCGAAACATCCGCTCGGAAAAGGGAGCGCGGTCAGATCCGCGATGGCATCCAGCTTGCCGTAATTCCAGGCTGCGTCACCCACGGCAAGATCCACCGCAACGTAACGCTGGCGTTCGAAATACCGGGCGTGCACGCGTTCTCCCGCACCCGCGTCTAGAACTAACGCACCACGGGCCAGAGCAGCGGAGAAATTTTCGAGCGAATCGTCAATCGCCGCTTCGAAGTGCAGCACGTGACGGCGCAGAAAGCGAGGAAGGCGACGCTCGATGGCTCGATACGTCAAGCTTTCTTGCGCGCCTCCAGCATGATCGTGGAGCCTGCGCCGCACGCGGCCTCGAACAATGTGAATGGCAGCGCGGCTAATACAATGCCGAAGTAAAGCACATCCTTGACCAGCTTCATAGTGGATGTTTCACTTAGCTTGCGAACCCGGCGAGCCATGGGATCAAGTGCAGGCGCAATGCTGGACGCAAACCCGGCCGGATTATCACGCAATGAGAAGTGCTTCCGCCGCACCACCTCGAAGCCACAGTAGTCGAGCAGGTGTTCCAGATCCCTCTGCCGGTAATTCACCAGATGGCGCGGAACATCCACGCCGTTCCAATGTTCGCCGAACATCAGAAATTGCCACGACGAGGCATTCGGCACCTGGATCACCAGCCGCCCGCCGGGAACCAGTAGATCGCGCGCCGACCTCAAATAGGATACGGGTTCGTGCAGATGCTCCAGCACGTGAAACATGGTCACCACCGCGCAGGTTCCTCGCTCAATCGGTCCTTCCGACAAATCCCCACGGACCACCGCTACGTGATTCCGTTTCCAAGCCGCGCTCGCCGCCGCGTGGGATTTTTCAAGGCCCAGAACTGCCAAGCCGCGCTCTCGTAACATTCTCAATAACAGACCACCGCCGCAACCCACATCCACTACCAGGCCATTTTCTCCCGAGTTCTCCACGGCCCGCATCACAAAGTTCACGTGATCGCGAAGGACAAAACGGCGGTACTGTTCCTCGATTTTCGAAGCCGTGTCTTCTTCCGCCGTAAACCAATACTCTGCTGGATAATAATGCGCTGATTCCTCCAGAGAGGGTCGCGGCTCCAGGCGAATCAGCCGGCAGTTCTTGCACTCCACCAGCAGGAAGCTCTTGTCGGTAGTGTGAAACAGCCGATCGCTGCCGTGGAAAAGCGTCCGCGCTCCGATCTCGCCGCAGCCCGGGCACTCCATTCTGCTGTAGCCCGTTCCGTCGGTTGTTTCAGGAGCCTTAAGAGCGCCGGGTCCATCAGTTGCTTCGATGGGATTCAAATTGCCTGTTCCGTTAGTTGCTTCAAAGGAATCCGGTA
>PMOK01000197.1 GCA_003162425.1 Bryobacterales bacterium
TGCTAAAGTTCGTGCGCGGACAGACCACCAGTACTAAAAACGCGCGAAGAATGATGCAGTTTCGTCCTCGCTTGCGCTAACTGGGTTAGAGCGAAAGCTAAGAATCTCAAAACGAGTGCCCATGAACCTATTTCAGGGAGCGCGTATGGCCGGCGTGTTGGCGTTGGCGGCCGCGATAACCAGCGCACAGACGTTGGGCGTCAATCATTATGGATTTGGCGCTGGAGATGCCCAAATGCTTGGACAACTCAGCCCGTCGCCCGTTCCCTTGCGAATGACCTTCTACCGGCACAAGGTTGCCGACGCTCCGGACTACTACGATTCGCAGGTTGCCGCGGCCACCGAGGCTGGTGTACCAATACTGGGCATCCTGGCATACTCGTCCCTGAATGAATCGTCCATGCCGGTTGATTTCGACTTCACGGAAATCAGCCCATTCAACGTCTCGTGGGATACCGCAGTAGGGCCGTTGCCCTGGGGATCGGCCGGCTCCCAAGGAACCGCAAAATACCTCTGGAATGTGACGCTCGATGACGGACAAACTTATCCCCGCGTGGTAGCAGTCACCCCGACGGAGGAAGGCGGCTTTGTCCACGGTGGCATTCAATTTCAAGTCCCTGCGGGGCATTCGGTGGTGCTTTGGGCGAAGGTTGGTTTTCTTCAAGGTCTCGACACTCGGACACGCGCCAATTTTTCGGTGACATACCTGAAAGGAACCGACTTCCCCAGCCTGGCTAGCATCCAGAAAGGACCGGACGGGACTCTTTCCACGCTCACTGCCGATATCTCGAACCTGGCGGGGACTTCGATCGAGCTTTTCTTCAACGTCGATCGGGTTCCGGGCTACTCGGTAGCGGAGGCGATCTGGCAATCCGCTGGAATTCTGGTCGATGGCGTTCCGCTTTCGATGTCTCAGGAGATTGGTCAAGATTTGCAAGCCGTGATCAACTATCCACCGAAGGATCCAGATGCCTTTGCAGCCTACGCGGCTAATCTGGCCGGGCGATATCCTCAGATTCAAGCGTGGGAGGTGTGGAACGAGCCAAACACTTCGTTTTTCTGGAGACCCGCAGTAGGTGTCGACGCCTACACGGATCTACTCAAGAAAACCTCTCTGACAGTGAAGGCGGCCAATCCGAAAGCGAAGGTGATCCTGGGTGGGTTGAGCCCCGGCAATAGCAGCAGCATTGCGGACTCTGTTTCAGCCGCCGATTTCCTGAGCCAGATTTACCAGGGCGGAGGCGGAGCTTTTTTCGACGCCGTTGCGTACCACGCCTATGGCGAGGGCACGCTTGAGGATTGGCTCGCGGACGAGCTGCTGGGAATCCGGTATGTAATGGATTCTAACGGCGACGTCGCGAAGCCGGTTTGGATTACGGAAATGGGTTGCTACACGAACGGTCCTGGATCAGTAAGCGAGGCCTGGCAAGCCGAATATTTGAGCGAGGCACGAACATTTCTGGCGCGTACACCCTACGTCGAACGCCTGTATTGGTACACGCTGCGGGATGCCAATAACTCGACTGATCCGGAGATGAACTACGGGTTGTTTCGTGCCGACGGCAGCCCCAAACTGGCGGTGAAAGCCTTTTCCGCACCGCTTGGCAACTGATCCCGGAAGGCCTGTTGATAAGCTAAACTTGATTCCTAGCGCTGTGCCTGTCTCCAGCTTTCAACGCGTCACCGAATACCTCAGTCACGAAGAGCTGTGGATGCTGCTCGGCCGCTCGCTGAAGTACATCTTCCGGCCAAGACCGAAGCTGCGAATTGTGCGAGACATGCCGCCGGGCGAACCTCTGGTATCCGTCATTATTCCCACTTTTAACCGGAGCAACGTTTTGCGGATGGCGATCCACAGCGTGCTGTGGCAGACCGAGCAGGATTTCGAGCTCCTGGTGGTAGGGGACGGATGTACAGACGATTCCGAAGCGGTGACGAACGCCTTCGGCGACGCGCGAATTCGTTGGCACAATCTACCGTCCAACTCCGGCCATCAGTCCGCCCCTGTGAATGCTGGCCTCGCTATGTCGCGCGGCCGATACATCGCCTTTCTAGGCCATGACGACATCTGGCATCCGGATCATCTCCGCACGATGCTCCGGGCTATCGTTTCAACCCCCGCCGACATTGCCTCGTCGCTCATCGAACTGATCGGACCCAGCGGAACAAATTACCGGCTCGTCCACGGAATTTATCCGGCTACCGGCTATGATGCCGTGAAGTGTTTGGCTCCGTCGGGGCTGATGCATACGCGCGAGGTCTACGGACGAATAGGGGAATGGCGGGACTATCGCACGATTTGGAGGAACCCCGAGTGCGAGTTCGGCTATCAAGCTTTCCTGGAAGGATTTCGATTTGTGTCTACTAATGAGTTGACTGTGTTCAAGTTCAACTCGGCGCTGAGGAAGAACTGCTACATTGAGAAGCCCTGGCATGAGCAAAAGGCGTACCTCGAGAGAATCCGGAGCGAGCCATGGTTTCTGCTGAAGGAGATGCTTGCCGTCGCGTGGGTTCATCTGCGAAGGTTGCCGATTGACGCTCCGTTTTTTCCGCCGCCACCTTCTCCGCAGACGCCGGGATGGCAGATAACACAGTACCGTAAAATACGCGGCTTGGAGTGATAGATAGAATGACAGCTTCCAGTCCAAAAAAGGACAAGCAGACCGTAACTGTAGATGGGCAGCCGTTGGCGCGGCTTATCGACGGCGTAATCGTTCGATCGGCCGTCACGCACATCGATGATCGCGGCACACTGTGCGAGATCCACACCCCCTACGCGGCGCCGCTGGAAGCGCCGGTGGTTTATGTCTATCAGTTCACCATCCGCCCCGGCAAAATCAAGGGCTGGCATGTTCACCATCTGCATGATGATCGAATTTTTATCAGCCAGGGACAGGTGAAGGTGGTGCTTTATGACAGCCGTCCAGATTCGCCGACCTATGGATTAGTGAATGAGATTTACCGCACCGACCTGGACCGGAACTTGATGGTGATTCCCGCCTACGTCTTTCACGCGCACCAGAATATTGGGACTACCGACGCTTTGTTTGTCAGTATGCCCACGCGCGCTTATCAGCACGACGACCCGGATGTGTACCGGCTACCAATCGATACCGATGAGATCCCTTACCGGTTCGACAGTCGTCCAGGGTGGTGACTATGCTCTCTCGCCGCGCAGTCTCGCTCGTAGTAATCGCGTTGATTTTTTCGCATGCCGCGCTCGCGAATCGTGGAATCACCGCGGAGGATTATTTCGCGTTTCAATTCATCAGCGATGCGCGGATCTCGCCGGATGGCCGGCAAGTGGCCTACGTTCTCACCGCCATCGATCAGAAAAAGAATCGCCGGAATTCGTCCATCTGGCTGGTCGCGGTGGACGGCCTGTCCGCTCCGCGCCGGCTCACTGCCGAGGGTCTCAATTCGAATTCGCCGCGCTGGAGCCCGGATGATTCACGGCTCGCCTTCCTTTCCGCTCGCAATGTGGAAACGCCGGACCCGGCTCCGGGTGGCGCGGGTGCACCAGCCGAACCCGCCCGCCCACAGATCTGCATCCTCAATATGGATGGCGGAGAAGCGCAAGTGGCGAGCCATCTGAAAAACGGCGTTACGGTGTTTCAATGGTCGCCGGACGGGAAGCGCTTCGTCGCCGTCAGCCGCGTTGGTCCCAGCGATCAAGTCCCACGCGACGCCCACAGGAGCGATGTCCGCCATTACCGGCACATCCTGTATAAGTTCAATGACACGGGTTGGTACGACGACAAGCGCAGCCATCTGTGGGTGGTGGATGCCGTTTCGGGCCAAGATCAGCAAATCACGTCGGGTGACGACTGGAACGATACCGATCCGCAATGGTCACCGGATGGCGCGCGCATTGCATTTGTGTCGGATCGCACCGGCCAGGAGTACGAAGACAGCCATAACACGGACGTGTGGGTGATTTCGGCTTCGGGCGGCGCGCTCACCAAAATTTCCGACCACGCGTTTGAAGACGATCTCCCGCGTTGGTCGCCTGACGGCCAGCGGATTGTCTTCGCCGGCAGGACCACTCGCCGCCAGTTTCCGAAGCTATACGTGGCGGACGCCAAGGGCGGTGCGCCATCCAGCCTGGTGGTGGACAATCTCGACCTGATTCCCGTTGGAGTCCACTGGGGACCCGGCCCGAACAACCTGCGTTTCGAATCCGGATTCAAGGGCACCACGCAGATCTTTGGTGTCGACTTCGCCGCCCGTTCCGTCACCCCGGTCACTCATGGCGAGCGCTCCGTGCACGCCTTCGACATCAACGAAAAGGCCGGCTTGATGACCTATCTCGCGAACGATTTTGAGCACCTGGACGATCTCTACGTGGCCGGCCTGGATGGCGCCGGTGAGCGCCAGTTGACGCACGTCAATGCGAAATTGTGGCACGAACTCGACTCGGCGAAGGTGGAACGGCTACCTTATGACAGCACCGATCATTGGGCTATCGACGGCTTTCTGGTTAAGCCGATAGGTTGGCAGCCGGACAAGAAATATCCGATGATCCTCAGCATTCACGGAGGTCCGGCGGGGCAGTACGGTGTGGACTGGTATCACGAATTTCAGGTCTACGCGGCCCGGGGCTACGCGGTCTTCTTCTGCAATCCGCGCGGTTCGACAGGCTACGGGCAGAAGTTCGAGCGCGGCATCGTCAACAATTGGGGCGGTATGGACTACCAGGACATCATGGCCGGCGTCGATGCGGTGCTGAAGCAGAATTCCTGGATCGACCGGGAACGGCTGGGCGTGACCGGCGGCAGTTACGGCGGCTACATGACGAACTGGATTGTGGGCCACACCGATCGCTTCAAGGCCGCTGTCACGCTGCGCAGCGTTTCAAACTTCATCAGCGATGACGGTACGCGCGATGGCGCCTACGGCCACGAAGACGATTTCAAAGGATTTCTGTTCGACGATTTCAATCAGTACTGGAACGCATCGCCGCTGAAATATGCGAGCAACGTCAAAACTCCCACTTTGATTCTTCATTCCGATAACGACTATCGCGTGCCGCTGGAACAAGGCGAGCAGTGGTTTCGCGCCCTGAAGCACTACGGCGTAACCGCCGAGTTCGTCATCTTCCCGCGTGAGAACCACAACCTGACACGCACCGGCGAGCCCAAACACTTGGTGGAGAGTCTCAACTGGCAGTTGTACTGGTTCGATCGCTTTCTGAATGGAAACAAAGACGCCAAACCGCCGGACGCCCCGTCGTCTCCATCTTCGCCGCCGTCCCCGTCCCCGTCCCCGTAGTGCAAGCCTCCGGCTTGCTTAGGACAAGCCGGAGGCTTGTCCTACAAATCAAATGCCCCGAACCTTCCTCATCGACACTGACACCGCATCTGACGACGCCGTGGCCCTCATCATGGCCCTGCGATCGCCCGATGTCCACGTGGCCGCCATCACTGTCGTAGCAGGCAACGTCCCGCTCGAACAAGCCACCCGCAACGCGCTCTATACTGCCGAGCTGTGCGGATCGTCCGTGCCTGTTTACGCCGGCGAGGCGCGTCCGCTTATGCGCCCGCACCAAAGCGCACAGTGGTTTCATGGCCGCGACGGCTTGGGCGATCAGGGCTATCCGCCGCCAGTACGAAAGAGGGAATCGAAGCACGCCGTGGACGCCATCGTCGACGTCATTTCCGCAAATCCTGGCATTGTCGTCGTCACTCTGGGCCCGCTTACCAATGTAGCGCTCGCTCTGGCGCGATCGCCGGGCATCGTCAAGAACGTCAGCCGATGCGTTGTAATGGGCGGCAACCCCTGCACCGAAGGCAACGTTACTCCCGCCGCCGAATACAACATGTGGGTGGATCCGGAGGCCGCGCGCGCCGTGCTGCGTTCAGGCCTTCCCATTGAGCTGGTCGGCTGGCATCTTTGCCGCGGAGAAGCGAACCTCACCGCCGCAGATATCGATTACGTCCTATCGCTCGATACCGATCTCGCTCGCTTCGCCATCAACTGCAACCGCACCGCCATGGAAGCGAACCGCCTGCAGACCGGTGAAATCGGAATCTGCCTGCCCGATCCCACCGCTATGGCCATTGCGCTCGATCCATCTATCTCCACGCGCTCGAGCAGCCACTACGTTGACGTCGAAACAGACAGCGAACTGACGCGCGGCATGACGGTGGTGGATCGGCTGAACGTGGCCGGTGACGAACGCAATCGTGCGGTCTGGGCGCCGCTGCTTGGCAAAGGTCCCAACGCTTTAGTCCACTGGGAAATCGATATTCCCCGCTGGAAAGCGCTGCTGTACGGTCTGCTCTGAAGTGGTTGGCCGCTAAACGGCCCAGGCGCGTTCCATTTCTTGTGCTTCCTGCTCGTACTTGGCGAGCGATCCCGGCAGCTCCGCCTCAGCTTGGTTGAAATCGTCCTGGAGCGACCGCATGGAGCGCTCGTCCAGCAGCGTCTGCGCAACGCGAAAGAGCACGTTGTCCTCTTTCTGGATATGCTCGCTCAACAGGTCCACATAAGCGCGGGCAGCCTCGATGAACTGGTCGTTCGCGTGAGCGCTTACCGCGCGCCTCATTTGCGCGATCAAAGCGCGACCTGTGCAATGTTCCTGGAGTATCACTCCGATGGGGCCGCGATCGCGTGGCACCCCTTGCGCGCCGAGCGCCGGGAACAGGCATTTCTCTTCCTTCTGATGGTGACGGCGATCGGCAAACGTCATCAGGAATTCGAAGATTCGATCAAATGCGTCCGGATCCACCTGCTCGCCGCGCTCCAGCCTGTCGCACAGGCCGGCCAGCGCGCGCAGCGCCTTTTCGATAATCCGGTGCTCGGCCAGTAATTGATCGATCGGTGTTTTCATCCAGCCGGCTCCGCAACCATGTCTATGGCTCCGCAAGGGCACTCGGAGGCGCAATTGCCGCAGCCCGTGCAGTAGTTATAGTCGAACTCATAGCGTTTCCCGGCGCCGAGCTTGATGACAGCGGTCTCCGGGCAGACCGTAAAGCAAGAGTCGCACTCAAAGCAGTTGCCGCACGACAAGCAGCGCCGCGCCTCAAAAAGCGCATTGGTCTCATCCAGCCCACTGACCACTTCTTCGAAAGTAGTCTGGCGGCGAATGTTCTCGAGCACTGGCTGCACAGTCACCGGCGCGTCCGGATAGTACCAGGCATTAATCCTTTCCGAACCCGCCAGCTCATGCTTCGAAGGAGCCGCATAAACTTCGCCACGGAGATACGTGTCGATGTTCCGCGCGGCTTTCTTGCCATGGCCAACTGCGACAGTCACGGTTCGTTCCGCCGGCACCATGTCGCCACCGGCGAAGATGCCGGGATGGCCAGTCATCATACGCGCGTCCACCTTCACGACGCCGTCCGAGATCTCGAGCCCTTGGACTTGCTTCAGGAAACTCAAGTCCACATCCTGGCCGAGCGCGAGCACCAGCGAATCGGCTTCGATGGTTTCGAACTCGCCCGTGGGTTGCGGAAATCCCTTGGCGTCGAGTTGCATCTTTTCTACAGTGAAGGTGGTATCGCCGGCTTGCTTGATGGTGGAGAGCCATTTGAACTGGATGCCCTCCTCGATCGCCTCCTCCACTTCAAAATTGTGAGCCGGCATTTTCTCGCGATTCCGGCGATACACGATCAGGGTTTCGGTGGCTCCCAGCCGTTTGGCGGTGCGGGCAGCATCTAGCGCCGTGTTGCCGCCGCCATATATCAGGACGCGTCGCCCCAGCAGCGGCGGATCGCCGCGATCCACATCCCGCAACAGAGAGAGCGCATCCAGGATCTTGCACGCGTCGCCGGCCGGAATGTAAGCGCGTTTGGCCACGTGAGCGCCCACCGCCAGAAACGCCGCGTCGAACTTGCCTTCGGCCATCACTCGATCCAGGTCGTCCACCTTGGTGTTGAGGCGGATGGTAACCCCCACGTTTTCGATCCGGGCGATTTCGGCGTCCAAAACTTCGCGCGGCAGGCGATACTTCGGGATGCCCACTCGCATCATTCCGCCCGCCGTTGGTCCGGCTTCGTAAATGGTTACTTTGTGCCCGAAGCGCGCCAGATGATACGCCGCCGATAGCCCAGATGGTCCGGAGCCGATCACCAATACTTGTTTGCCGCTTGGGACGCCCGCGGTGAATTGCCAACCGCGCCGGATCGCCTCATCCCCCAGGAAGCGCTCGACGGCGTGAATACTCACCGACTGATCCTTTTGGGCGCGATTGCAAGCCGATTCGCACGGGTGGTAACAGACGCGGCCCATGATGGCCGGTAGGGGGTTATCGCGCACCAGCGATTCCCAAGCTCCCTGGTAATCTGCGACCTCCGCGCGATTGAGCCAGGCTTGGATGTTTTCGCCCGCCGGACAGGCATGATTACAGGGAGGAAGATGGTCCTGGTAGACCGGTCGCTCGGTTCGAAAGGATGTATTGCTCATTTGTTTTATCTCCCCCAATTAGCACGCCGGCGGCTTGCCCTACGTGGACTGCAAGTGATTGGCCATCGGATGTACTTGAAAGAACGAGGTCGGAAGGTTGTGCTGCGGAAAATGCCCCAGGGCATCGCTATTTCTGAAAGTGCGCACTGATGGGTGATATTGCTCAAATCGCTGTGGGAATTTCCTCACTGTAGTATCCCGATCTTGACAAAAGCGCTATTTTACACTCGATCTCGGGCATGGCCTTCGACATGCATTCCCGTGACTGTTTCGCGCCGATCCTCGTATGAGAAGCGCACTTATTGGCCGCTGTAATAACCGAAGGAGGTAAGGCCGTGGAGCCTTCGGACCAATTCACTACCTACCAGGTCCTCCAGAGACATGGAGTCGATCGCCGAGATTTCCTGAAATTTTGCACACAGTCCGCCGCGGCCTTGGGTTTAAGCGCCGCATTCGTCCCCAAGGTTGTTGCCGCCATGGAGACCAAGCCACGGATTCCCGTACTCTGGCTGCACGGACTGGAATGCACCTGTTGTAGCGAATCGTTCATTCGCTCATCGCACCCCATTGCTCAGGACATTCTCCTGAACATGGTTTCTCTCGACTATGACGACACGCTGCAGGCGGCCGCCGGGTTCCAGGTGGAAGAGATCCGCCACAAGATCATGAAGGATTACAAGGGCCAATACCTGCTGGCCGTGGAAGGCAACGCACCCACGAAAGACGGTGGCGTGTATTGCACCGTCGGCGGGGAATCGTTCCTGAAGGTTCTCCAGGAGACCGCCGCGGACGCCAAGGCCATCGTGGCGTGGGGTTCGTGCGCCTCGAACGGCTGCATCCAGGCCGCCAGGCCCAATCCGACTGGCGCAATGCCGGTCCGAAAACTCATCACCGGCAAGCCGATAATCAACGTGCCCGGCTGCCCGCCCATCGCGGAAGTGATGACCGGCGTGCTCACCTACATCCTTACCTTCGATGCGCTGCCCGAGTTGGACCGGCAGGGCCGGCCGAAAATGTTTTACGGCCAGCGGCTGCATGACAAGTGCTACCGGCGTGCGTTCTTCGACTCCGGACAGTTCGTCGAGGCTTGGGACGATGAAGGAGCCCGCAAAGGCTGGTGCCTGTACAAAATGGGGTGCCGCGGGCCGACCACGTTCAACTCCTGCTCCACGTTCAAGTGGAATTGCGGTCAAGGCTGGCCCGTCAATTCCGGAAATCCCTGCATTGGATGCGCGGAAGACAATTTCTGGGACAACGGTCCGTTCTATCAGAGGCTGTCCAATGTCGTGGTGCCTGGGATCGACTCCACTCCGGACCAGATCGGCAAGACTTTGACGGTTATCGCCGGAGTCGGCGTGGGCGCGCACCTGATTACGATGGCGGCGCGCAAACAAGCCAGCAAACTGAAGACGCCCGAGGACGGCGCGGGTCAGGCGGGGGAGAAGGAGTAAGCCATGTCAACACGCGTAGTAGTGGATCCGGTAACGCGCATCGAAGGTCACTTGAGGGTGGAAGCCATTCTCGATGATCACAATGTCATCGGCGACGCAATCTCTTCCGGCACCATGTGGCGGGGCATCGAAGTGATTTTGCAGGGTCGCGATCCCCGCGATGCCTGGGCATTCTGCGAGCGCATCTGCGGCGTGTGTACCACGGTGCACGCGTTGGCCTCAGTGCGGGCGGTAGAGAATGCCGTCGGCATTACCATCCCCAAGAATGCGGAGATCATCCGCAACATCATGGCGCTGACGCAGTATGTCCAGGATCACGTGATTCACTTTTATCACCTGCATGCGCTGGACTGGGTGGACATTGTGTCGGCGCTCAAAGCGGATCCGGCTGCAACCGCCGGCCTCGCGCAAAAGGTGTCGCCGAGCTGGCCAACATCTTCGCCCGGATACTTTTCCGATATCAAGAACACCATCAAGAAGTTTGTGGATTCCGGACAGCTCGGAATTTTCCAGAATGCTTACTGGGGTCATCCAGCCTATAAATTGCCGCCCGAAGCGAACCTGATGGCGGTGGCGCACTATCTGGAAGCACTGAAGTGGCAGAAGGAAGTGATCAAGATTCACACCATCTTTGGTGGAAAGAATCCGCACCCGCATTATCTGGTGGGCGGCGTAGCCTGTGCCATTAATATGCAGGGCGACAACGCCATCAACATGGAGCGATTGGAGTACGTGCGCGACTTGATCAAAGGCGCGCAACAAATCGTGGAAGGGCTGTATGTTCCCGATTTGATGGCTATCGCTTCGTTCTATCCTGAGTGGACCACCTATGGCGGCGGGATCGGGAATTACATGGCGTATGGCGACATCCCGCAGAACGGCATCAACGATCCGTCACACTTCCGGTTTCCGCGCGGCATCATCCTCAACAAGAACCTCTCCGAGGTGCTGCCGGTTGACCTGGCCGATGCCAATCAGATTCAGGAACAGGTCGATCATTCCTGGTACAAATATCCGAACGGGAAAAAGGCGTTGCATCCCTGGGAAGGCGTAACGGATCCCGACTACACGGGTCCGCAACCGCCGTACGCGCAGTTGGACGAAAAGGCCACGTATTCATTCGTGAAGGCGCCAAGGTGGAAGGGCCACGCGATGGAAGTGGGGCCGCTGGCCAGGCTGTTGGTTGGCTTCGCGAGTGGACGTACCGACATCAAAGACGTCGTGGTGGATGCGCTGGGCAAGTTGAAGCTGACGCCCGCCGCGTTGTTTTCAACACTTGGCCGCACCGCTGCACGCGGGCTTGAAACCAAGCTGGCGGCAGGGTGGTTGCTCGAAGAATACGACCGTTTGATCGCTAATCTCAAGGCCGGCGACACGGTCACGGCCGACACCAAATTCTGGGATCCGAAAACCTGGCCCGCGGACTGCAAAGGTTTTGGTCCGGAAGAAGCCCCACGCGGCGCGCTGGGACACTGGATCCATATCAAGGACGAGAAGATCGCCAATTATCAAATCGTGGTTCCGAGCACCTGGAACGCATCGCCGAAAGATGGCCAGGGACAACGCGGCGCTTATGAAGCGGCGCTGATCGGAACGCCGATGGCCGATCCGAAACGGCCCGTAGAGATCCTGCGGACCATCCATTCGTTCGATCCGTGTCTGGCCTGCGCGACGCACGTCACCAGTCCGGACGGGGAAACACTCGCCGAAGTAGTGGTGCGATAGGAGGATGATATGGCGACCATTGCTCAACCCAATGCTCCTCCGGCCAATTTGGATCCGATCGAGCGCCGGCGCTATGTGTGGGAGTTCCCGGTTCGCCTTTCGCATTGGGTGAATGCCATTGCGATCGGGGTTCTGTTCCTTACGGGCCTGTTCATCGCCAGTCCAGTCGCCGCGCCGAATGGAGAAGCCTACAACCATTTCCTGATGGGGAAAATGCGGCTGCTGCACTTCGCTTTCGCGTACGCTTTGGTGGTGGGTATAGCGATCCGGGTGTATTGGTTCTTTGTGGGGAACAACTACGCCCGGTCGGGCTTCCCGTTCTTCTGGCGAAGGTCCTGGTACAAGGCAGTGTTCGGGCAGGTGGTGGAGTATACGCACTTGGAGCGCGGGCACATCAATATCGGGCACAACTCGCTAGCCGGAATTTCCTACGTCGCATTTTTCGCGATGTGCGGATTCGAGGGAGTTACCGGCTTCGCCCTTTATGGAGAATCGAACCCAGGAGGATTCTGGGACAAACTGGTTGGCTGGACCACTCCTCTGCTGGGCGGTTCGTTCCGCGTTCACATGTGGCATCACTTAGTAGCTTGGTTGATCGTAGTGTTTGTGGTGTTGCACCTCTACATCGCGATCTACGATTCTGTCCTCTACAAAAATGGGATCGTTGATTCCATCATTGCTGGTCCGAAGTTCTACGAACCGGGAGACCACGATGCGGACAAGTGGATCAGTTGAATCGGGCCAGACCGCGCCGGTCTTGTTATTGGGGTTGGGGAACCCACTGATGGCGGACGATGGCGCTGGACAGGAGCTACTGTCCAAGCTATCGTCCCTCGCCTCCGCCTGGGGGCCGCAAGTGGAGTTCGTGGATGGTGGGACGCAAGGTCTTGCGTTGCTGGGTGTATTTGAAGGACGCAAAGCCGTAGTGTTCCTGGATGCCATCCGTTTGGGTGACAAGCCTGGCGCGGTTCACGTTTTACGCGGTGAGGAGCTGATGCGAATGGGCGGTCGTCCAGCTACGACCGCACACGAGGGAAGCGCTCCGCAGATTCTCGCGGCCTTGGAATTGCTTGGAGAAACACCGAAGGATATTGCAATGATCGGCCTCGAACCCGAAAAAATCGGGCTCGGGATCGGTTTGTCGCCGAGCGTCCAGGCCAGTTTAGGAATGGCGGCCGGTTTTGCGCGGATGATGGTGAATAGATTATTAAAAGACGTTTCTGGTTTCTCGTTTCTGGTTTCTCGTTCGGTCGCAGGACCGTTCGAGCGGCCCTAACGAGAAACGAGAAACGAGAAACGGGTTTTATGTGTCTCGCTGTACCGGGAAAACTGATGGAGACGCAGTTGATCGGCGATAACCGCGTGGGCACGGTTCAGTTCGGCGGCATCAAGCGCTCGGTCTTTCTCGACTTCGTGCCGGAGGCCAAAGCGGGCGATTACGTTCTGGTGCATGTCGGCTTTGCGCTCAACGTCCTCGACGAGGAAGAAGCCCAGCGGACCTACCAATTGCTGGAACGGATCGGGATGCTCGAGACGGACGTCGAGATTGAAGCTGAAGACGAGGCGCGCATAGCATCGGTAGCGGGAAATCTCGATGCGATACATTGACGAGTATCGCGATCCCAAGATCGCGCAAGCCCTGGTAGACAAAATCTCCGCCACGGTCAGCCGGCCGTGGGTGCTCATGGAAATCTGCGGCGGCCAGACGCACACGCTGATGCGCTATGGCATCGACGAGCTGATACCGCAGCAAGTGGAACTGGTGCACGGTCCCGGCTGTCCGGTATGCGTCACGCCCATTGAGATTGTCGACAAAGCGGTGGAGATAGCTTCTCGCCCTGATGTCACGTTCGTGTCCTACGGCGACATGCTGCGCGTGCCCGGCACCAAGTCCGACCTGCTGCATGTGAAGGCGCAGGGTGGCGACGTGCGGATCGCCTATTCGCCCATGGAAGCGGTGAAGATTGCTCGAAACAATCCATCCCGTAAGGTGGTCTTTTTCGCCATCGGCTTTGAAACCACGGCGCCCGCCAACGCCATGGCGGTGTGGAAGGCACGGGAAGAAAGGTTAACGAATTTCTCTGAGCTGGTGTCGCACGTTTTGGTGCCGCCGGCCATACGCCTTCTGTTGAACTCGCCTGACAATCGCGTGCAAGGCTTCATCGCGCCCGGCCACGTCTGCACGGTAATGGGCTACTGGGAATACAAACTGCTGGCGGATGAGTTCCACGTTCCCATCGTGGCGGGTGGCTTTGAACCGGTGGATCTGCTGGAAGCGATCTGGATGCTGGTGGCTCAACTCGAGGAAGGGCGGGCGGAAGTTGAGAATCAGTACGTACGGTCCGTCACGTACCTGGGCAACCAACCCGCGCAACGCATCGTCGAACAAGTTTTTGAAGTAACCGATCGCAAATGGCGAGGCATCGGAAAGATTCCCGCCAGCGGCTTAAGGCTGCGTCCCGCGTTCGCCGCTTATGACGCGGAGAAGATCTTCGGGCTGGATACAGTGGAAACCGCGGAACCGCCCGAGTGCATCAGCGCGCAAGTGCTCAAAGGTCTGAAAAAACCCGTGGATTGCCCGGCCTTTGGGTTGAGCTGCACTCCCGAACATCCGCTGGGTGCGCCCATGGTTTCCGCCGAAGGCGCATGCGCCGCCTACCATCAATATCGCCGCCACGCGAGCAGCCTGGTCTGCACTTTATGAGCGTTCTCACATTGAACTGCCCAGTCCCGGTCACCGCACTGGATCAAGTCATGCTGGGGCACGGCAGCGGCGGCAAGCTTTCAGCCGAGCTGATGCGCGAGATTTTTCTGCCGGCGTTCAGCAACGAGACTCTGGCCCGGCTGGACGACCAGGCGGTGGTCAACATCGGTGGGTCGCGCATTGCCTTCACCACCGATTCGTTCGTTGTCAAGCCTTTGTTTTTCCCCGGCGGCGACATTGGTTCGCTGGCCGTGCACGGCACGGTGAACGATCTTGCCATGGGCGGCGCGAAGCCGCTGTTCCTGAGCGTTGCATTCATCATCGAAGAGGGGCTTTCGATGGAGATACTGCGGCGCGTGGTGGCGTCGCTCGGCCGCGCCGCTGAAGCCTGTGGTGTACAAGTGGTGACCGGCGATACGAAGGTTGTCGACAAGGGCAGTGGCGACGGAGTGTTTATTAATACGACGGGTATTGGCGTGGTACCAGATGGTTTATTTTTATCCGCCAGCCAGGCCCGTGCGGGCGATGCCATTATCCTCAGCGGTTCCATCGGGGATCATGGCATCGCTATTTTGGCTGAACGCGAAGGGATCGAATTCGACAGCCCGGTGGTCAGCGATTCCGCGCCATTACATGAGCTGGTGGCCGATATGCTTCGGTCGAGTAACGCCATTCGCTGCTTGCGCGATCCGACCCGAGGCGGAGTTTCGAGCGCCCTGAACGAGATCGCGGCGCAGGCGCATGTGGGCATGCTCCTTGATGAGGAAACCATCCCCGTTCGCGACGAAGTGCGCGGCGCCTGCGAAATGCTGGGGCTCGATCCACTCTATGTCGCGAACGAAGGCAAGCTGCTCGCGATTGTAGATCCATCGGACACAGATCGGCTGGTGGCCGTCATGCGGGCGAATCCGCTGGGACGCGATGCGCGCCGCATCGGCACGGTTACGAAATCCGATCCAGGCTGGGTGACGATGCGGACTGTCTTTGGAACCACGCGTATCGTGGATATGCTGGCCGGAGATCAGTTGCCGAGGATCTGTTAAAGACCGTTTCTCGTTTCTCGTTAGGGACGGTAGAGCGCACCCAACGAGAAACGAGAAACGAGAAACGAGAAACGGATTTTGGCCTTTCATTTGCGCTGGAAATTGCTCGAAGTTCCCGGACTGAGACCAACTCCTCCATGTCTCAATTCGGTCATGCGGGCCGGGCTCAGAGCGAATTCGAGTCCGGCCAATTTTTTGGGGCAAATCACCCACCATAGGGGGACGGTCGTGTTTGGCTCCGCTTCCGGCTCGTTAACCACTTGAAAAATGCCCCCGTATAGGGTGGACTGCCAACTGCTACTCGAAAGATAAATGAATGTCCAGCGCCCCGTCATCGGATCCGCGGTCCGCATCCACCGCAATGCCCTCCAAGCGCTGATATCTGAGATGGATCAGCGCGGATATGAGGTCCTCGGACCCACCATCCACGATTCCGCGATATCTTACGGCCCCATCCATGCTATTGAAGACCTGCCGGAAGGCTGGACCTCGGAACAGGGGCCTGGATCATACAGGCTCAAGCGCAGGACGGATGGCGCCCTGTTCGGCTACGCCACCGGTCCCAAGAGCCTGAAGAATTTCCTGCACCCGTCGGAAATCAAACTATTCACGGCTGAACGCACGAACGGCACGTTTCGCATCCTGTCCAACGACGGTCTTGCGCCCCGCCGCGCTTTTCTCGGAGTTCGTGCTTGTGAACTGGCTGCGGCAGGAGTTCAGGACCGGGTGCTGATCGAGGATCGTTTCAAGGATCCGATCTACAGCCAGAGGCGCGCTGGTTCGATCGTCATCGCGGTCAATTGCTCCGATCCGTCGAGCGTATGTTTCTGCACCTCGATGGGAACCGGGCCGCGCGCCAAGGCTGGTTATGATTTGGCCCTGACCGAAGTCATCGACGGCGGTACGCATGAGTTCCTGGTGGAAGTGGGAAGCGAAACAGGCGCCGATCTCCTGGCCGGGACCGAATATTCGGAGGCATCGGAAGAGCTTCGGCGCAAGTCCGATGAAGTGACCGCGCGGGCCGAACGCAGCATCCAGCGGCAGTTTGAAAATGCCGGGGTCGCGGAGCTGCTGAAGGAAAATTTCGATCATCCGCGCTGGGACGATGTTGCGTCGCGATGCCTGGCTTGTGGGAATTGCACCATGGTGTGTCCCACCTGCTTCTGCGTCACGGTGGAAGATATGAGCGATGTCACCGGTGACCATGCCGAACGTTGGCGTAAGTGGGATTCCTGCTTCGCGCTGGGTTTCTCGTACATTCACTACGGCAGCGTTCGTCTATCCACGAAATCGCGTTACCGGCAGTGGCTCACCCATAAGCTGTCTTATTGGCACGATCAGTTTGGCGAGAGCGGTTGCGTAGGTTGTGGGCGCTGCATTGCGTGGTGCCCGGCAGGGATAGATCTTACCGAGGAAGTGGCAGCGTTGCGCGCGGCGGCGCCGGCGGAAAAAACGAACGGAGGTGGCGAGTGATCGGCATCCAGGAATTCATTCAATACACGAAAGGCCAAAGCATATTGGAAGGCTTTGAGCCGCAGGATTTGGAAAGGCTGGCTGCGCTCGCGAAGGAAGTCCATTTCAAGCGCGACCAGATCGTCTTTCGGGAAGGTGAGACCCACGGACGCTTCTATCTGATCATGGACGGCAGCGTAGTGCTGGAAATCACTGCTGGGGGCCATCCGATGTTGCTGCAGACGCTGCACGGCGGGGAAGCCATGGGCTGGTCTTCGCTAGTGGATTCAGAGGGCGGGGCGCACTTTCAGGCACGCGTCATTTCCCCAGTTCGCGCCCTATCCTTCGATGGCCCTTCGCTGCGGTCGACCTGCGAGTCAGACCCGGCCTTCGGTTACCGGATGATGAAGGCCCTGCTCACGCTGGTGACCGAGCGCCTGGACGCATCGCGGATGCAGTTGGTGGATATGTACTCGAATCCGGGAGTGGCGCGCGCATGACCGTCATTGCTGAGCCCGAACTTTTGGACTCCACGGCGCTCGCGGATCCGTTTCGGCCGCAACTGGCGAGGATCGCGAGCGTGACTCGTGAAACCAGTGACACAGTGACCATCAGTACTGAGTTACCCGCTACCGGTTCTCTTCCTCAATTCGTTCCCGGCCAATTCAGCATGTTATATGCCTACGGCGCGGGCGAAGTGCCGATTTCGATCAGCGGGGACCCTGGTAATCCAGACAGGCTGGATTACACCATTCGATCGGTAGGCGCTGTCACCACGGCCCTAATCACCCGGAAAGTGGGAGATTACGTCGCCATGCGCGGTCCGTTTGGAACCAGCTGGCCGATGGAAGCAGCCGCCGGCGAGGACGTGCTGCTGGTGGCCGGCGGCATCGGTCTGGCGCCTTTGCGCCCGGTGATCTATCACATCCTCCGGCATCGGAGCGAGTATGGGCGCCTGGTGATCCTCTATGGCGCGCGCAGTCCCAAGGAACTGCTGTTCCGCAAGGAACTGAGCGGCTGGAGCAAGTCGCCGGATACTCAAGTACTCACCACCGTCGATTACGGCGAACCGAGCTGGCGCGGGTACGTCGGCGTAGTCACCAAGTTATTCAACTTTGTTTCTCTGCGGCCGGAACGAACCATAACCATGATGTGCGGTCCGGAGATCATGATGCGCTTCGGGATTCGCGGCCTGCAGGGCCGGAAATTCCCGGATGACCGGATCTATCTTTCCATGGAACGCAACATGAAATGCGCCGTGGGATTCTGCGGGCATTGCCAGATGGGTCCTTATTTCATCTGCAAGGATGGGCCGGTCTTTACGTATGGGCAGATGCGGCACTGGATGGGGGACCTGCGTGAGCTCTAACAAGGACCAATCAAACACAACTGTGGGGCGGACCCCCAGGTCCGCAGCCGGCCCCCTGGCCGGCACTGCCTATGATTTTCGAACGCTGTTTCCGGAGCTACCAAGGCCGGCGAGGGCGCCGGCCGCGGACCAGGGGGGCCGCCCCACCAGCACCCGACGAGGGTTGTTCCAGATGTTGAGAGTTGGAAAGGCTAAGTAAGTGAAACACAAGCACCGCATCGGCGTCTTCAAATTCGCATCCTGCGACGGTTGCCAGTTGAGTCTGCTGGATCTCGAGGACGAGCTCGTCGCGCTGGCAGGCGCAGTGGACATCGCCTTTTTTCCTGAAATGTCGAGCAACATGCGGAGCGGGCCGTACGAGATCGGGCTGGTGGAAGGCTCCGTCACTACGCACCAGGACGCGGCCAGAATCCATCAGATCCGCAAACAGTGCCAGAACTTGGTGGCCATCGGCGCCTGCGCTACGGCGGGTGGAATTCAGGCATTGCGGAATTGGAGCGACACGCAGCAGTGGGTGAACCAGGTTTACGCGCATCCGGAATACATCCAGACTCTGAGCATGTCGACACCGATTTCAGGGCACGTGCCAGTGGATTTCGAGCTGCGGGGCTGCCCGGTAAACAAATATCAACTGCTTGAGCTGGTGAGCGCGGCCTTGGCTGGGCGTAAGCCGAATATCCCTACCTACAGCGTGTGCGTGGAATGCAAACGCCGCGGCAATATCTGCATCGCGGTGGCCGAGGGAGTAGGCTGCCTGGGACCTGCGACACAGGCCGGTTGCGGCGCGCTGTGCCCCACTTACTCGCGCGGATGTTACGGCTGCTTCGGCCCGGCGGAGTCGGCCAGTTCCACGATTCTCGCCGAGCTTCTGATCGCCCAGGGACATCCCTCGGATGAAGTAGTGCGCGCATTCCGGTCGTACAATGCCTGCGCCTGGCCGTTCCGGCAAGCCGCCGAGGGAAAGGGATTGACATGAGCGACGCCACCGAACCTCGCAAGAAGAGCGGGACCATCAAAGTGGACTACATGGCGCGCGTCGAAGGCGAGGCCTCGCTCCTGATCAAACTCAAAGCGGACCGCGTGCAGGATGTGAAGTTGAAAATATTCGAGCCGCCGCGGTTGTTCGAAGCGTTGCTGCATGGCCGCCATTTCACGGAGGTGCCCGACATCACGTCGCGCATTTGCGGCATCTGCCCTGTGGCCTACCAGATGACCGCGGTGCACTCCATCGAACGCGCGCTTGGAATCACGATTGATCCCATGGTCCGGCTGCTGCGCCGAATGTTGTACGCGGCGGAATGGATCGAAAGCCACGTGCTGCACATCTACATGTTGCACGCGCCGGATTTTCTCGGCTATCGCGACTTCGTCGAACTGGCGAAGGATTATCCTAAGGAAGCCACCGAGGCGCTGCGCTTGAAGAAGCTGGGCAACCGGATCATGGCGATCCTGGGCGGACGTGAAATCCATCCCGTGTCGGTGACGGTGGGCGGTTTTCACAAGACACCTTCGAAGGCTGATTTGCTGCCGCTTGTGGAGGAGCTGAAGGCGGCGCTCGATATCGCGCTCGCCAAGGCCAAGTTCTTAGGAGGCTTTGAATTTCCCGATTTCGAGCAGGCCTACGAGTTCGTGGCGCTTTCGCATCCGTCGGAGTACCCGTTGAATGAGGGCCGGCTGGTTTCTAACCGCGGCCTGAACATCGACGCCAGCCAGTACGAGGACCGGTTTGTCGAGCAGCACGTAAAGCATTCGCACGCATTGCACTCCATCATTCGAGGACGCGATTCTTACCAAGTTGGCCCTTTGGCGCGCTTCAACTTGAATTATTCGAAACTGCCTGAAGTGGCGCAACAGGCCGCTGATATCTGTGGCCTACGGGTACCGTGCCTGAACCCGTTCAAGAGCATCCTGGCTCGCGCAGTGGAGACGGTATTCGCGCTGGATGAGGCGTTGCGCGCCATACAGGCGTACGAGCCGCCGCCGGCGCCCAAAGCTAGTTACGAGGTCCGCGCCGCCACCGGGCAAGCCATCACCGAAGCGCCGCGCGGCATCCAATATAACCGCTACAGCTTCGACGACAAAGGTATGATTCTATCGGCGCGCATCGTGCCGCCGACCTCGCAGAACCAGAAACGGATCGAGGACGACCTACGCGCGTTCGTGCCCAGCATCATCGAGCAGCCTATGGAAGAACTCACGCGGCGATGCGAACAGGCGGTCCGAAACTACGACCCCTGCATCTCCTGCGCCACGCATTTCCTCAAAGTCAAAATGGAACGGGAATGACGCTGATCATCGGCTGCGGAAATTCCGATCGCGGCGATGACGGCGCGGGCGTTCTGGTGGCCCGGCGCCTGCGCCAGCTAGGTCTTGACGCGCTGGAGCACTCGGGCGACGGCCTGGCGTTGATGGAGCTCTGGAACATTGATGACGAAGTGATCCTGGTGGACGCCATGCAAAGCGGGGCCAATCGGGGAACGGTTTTGACCTGGGATCCGATCGCGCATCCGTTGTGTGCTGAAAGTTACCGCTGTTCCACCCATGCGTTCGGGCCACGCGAGGCCATCGAGTTGGCGCGCGCGCTGGATCGGCTGCCCGCGCGGATTCAGATTTACGGAATTGAAGCAGCAAGCTTCGAGCCGGGTGAGGCGCCCTGCCGCGAGGTGCTGGAGGCGGTGGAACGCGTTGCGGGCGAGATTGCTCTCACACTGAGTTCATCTCAAGAGCTTGACATCCATCCGCTGGGATGAAAACTAGTGGGGCGGACGCCCACGTCCGCGCCGGACCCCCTGGTCCGGCTCCGTCAACAGGCGAAAGAGGCCGGCCAGGGCGTCCGCCCCACTCAGCGTGATCCTAGGGGCCTGCAACTCAACCCCATTGATGCGTCACGCACGCAGGCGTGCGCCAAATCCGCCATCCGTGATGCGGTTTGCTCCCCTAGCTCCGTGAGTCCTTCGACCAGGCTCATGCGTTGGATTCCCCCGCGGATCAAAAAGGCCGGCGGAGCTTTGCGGCCCAGCTGTTCGCTCAGCGTCAGCAGCTGGCCCGGCGTGAGATAGTGCGACCAGACCACTGCGCCTTCGGCCTGCACCTGCACTGAGGAAACGGCGCCAGGTTCCTGATCGCAGGCCGCATCCAGAAACACCACCACCGCTGCGCCTTCGAAGCTAGCCGCCAGCTCCGGCGTTAGCTGGTGGCACTGAATGATCTCGGCTGCGCCGGCCGGAAGTTTTTGTTCGAGAAGTTCCGCCGCGCGCCAGCCGACGCCATCGTCTTCCCGCAGCGGATTGCCGTAACCTATCACGAGTGCCCGCGTCTTAGCCGTCCGTGTCAGAAGTTCCATATTAGTGGGTTGTCCGCTCTGCATCTTTGCTACTGCCGTGCGTCGCCAGGAG
>PMOK01000199.1 GCA_003162425.1 Bryobacterales bacterium
ACCGAGACCGAAATGAAGGAGAAGAAGGCTCGCGTGGAAGACGCGCTGCATGCAACGCGTGCGGCCGTTGAAGAAGGCATCGTTCCAGGCGGCGGCGTGGCGCTACTGCGCGCTGTCCGAGCTCTGGACAACTTCAAGGTCCTCGAAGACGAGCAGATCGGCGTGAACATCGTGAAGCGGGCTTGTGAAGAGCCGGTGCGTCAGATTGTCGGCAACGCCGGCTACGAGGGCGCCATCGTGATCGAGAAGATCCGCGCCAACGCCGATCCCAACTTCGGCTTCAACGCCTCCACGGCGCAGTACGAAGATCTGGTGAAGTCGGGCGTAATCGATCCGACCAAGGTCACTCGGTCGGCTCTGCAGAACGCTTCTTCCATCGCGGCTCTCATGCTGACCACCGAAGCCATGGTGGCGGAGATCCCGGAGAAGAAGTCGTCGGCAGCGCCGGGCGGCGGCCCGCATGGTCCGGATATGGATTACTAAGAAGACGAATTCAAGAATTCAGGAATTCAAGAAGTCAGAATGTGGAGTGCCCGCCCTTCGGGGCGGGCCTTTTTTATTTACTGCGGCGGTTCCATTCGAATAGGACGATGCCGGCTGCTACTGAAACGTTCAGCGATGAGATGGCGCCCGCCATCGGAATGCGCACTAGAACGTCGCAATGTTTCTTAACCAGTTGGTGCAAGCCTTGTCCTTCGCCGCCCAACACTATTACGGTCGGCTTCGCATAGTCAGTTTCGCTGTACAGGTGAGTGGCGCGTTCATCCAATCCATAAATCCAGAACCCTCTCGCTTTAAGCGTCTCCAGTGTCTGGTTCACGTTTCCCACCCGAACCACCGGTAAATGTTCCAGCGCGCCGGCAGCCGCTTTCGCGACCGTCTCGGTAAGCCCGGCCGCGCGGCGATCGGGAACCACAACCGCCGCAGCGCCCGCGGCATGCGCGGTGCGAATGATGGCGCCCAGATTGTGCGGATCTTCCACGCCATCCAACACCACCAACAATTGCGCGTTGACCGCAATTTCATCCAGCTCAGCGTAGCGCTCGGCCGCGCCGAACGCCAGCACTCCCTGGTGCGCGGCGCTATTCGAAGCCCGGTCGAGCGCCTCTCTGGGCTCAAACCGCACCGGCACCGACTGCTGTCGCGCCAGATCGATGATCTCCTGCAGCCTGGGACCACCCGCCCCGCGAGCAATCAAAATCCGGTCAAGACCTCGCCCCGCCCGTAACGCTTCGCGCACCGGATGGATTCCGGCCAAGACACCACTCGCGCGCTGTTGCTGTTTCGTAAAATGCCTCCTGCCGCCTGTTTCCTGCAATCTGCTTTCTGCTAAAATCCCAGTATGCTCGAAGCCGCGCTAGAAGAACGCCGCCCAGAGATTCCCGACAAGCTTTATTTTCGCATCGGCGAAGTGAGCCGCCTGGCCGGAATCAAACCGTACGTTCTGCGGTTCTGGGAAACGGAGTTTTCCTCCCTGGGCCCGAAGAAATCGGGTAAAGGTCATCGGCTGTACCGCCGCAAGGATGTGGAACTGGTGCTGGAGATCAAGCGGCTCCTCTACGATAAGCGCTACACCATCGAAGGCGCGCGGAAATATCTGGATACACGCACGCGCGAGGCGGCTCCGCGGACGGGCGAGGGAGCCGCGAAAAAGGCCGGCCGCTCGCAAGGTGACTTGTTCCGGGATCCGGCGCCGGTGCTGCAGCAGATTCGCAAAGAACTTATCGAACTGCTCGAACTTCTCCACTAACCTCCTCGCACTCGAAGCCTGACAGTTCTAATAGTTGCCCAGAGCGAGTCGATAAGAAAAGTGGGCAGCTCCATGATCCGGCTCACTCGCATCAACCACGTTCCGTTGGTCTTAAATGCCGATTTAATCGAACACGTTGAGATTACACCGGATACGGTGATCGCTATGACCAGCGGTCAGAAATTCATGGTGCTGGAATCGGCCGACGAAGTCATCCGGAGGGTAATCCAGTTCCGCCGAGCGATTATGAATCGAGATGAACCGGCAGTGGTGCACACAAACGACCTACCTGCCGAGGATGTAGTGGCGTAGACCCGACATGGCGGACACAGCTAAAATCGAAAAGCCAAAAACCGAGGGGGCCAAGCCCGACAAAGTAAAGCCGGGTCAGGCCAAGAAAGCTGGTTCACGCCCCGATATTGCCACCATTGGCGGAATCGCGCTGGCGTTCGGCGGGATTCTGGGAGGTCTGCTGATGGAGGGCGGCAAAATCAAAGACATCTCGCAGATCACGGCTGCGATCATCGTGCTGGGAGGCACGCTGGGCGCTGTGATGGTAAGCACTCCTCTGTCGGTGATCAAGGGCGCCGCGCTGCGCCTGATCCACGTGGTGCTGGACAAAACGCAGCCCCCGGATACAGCCATCGAAGAACTGATCGGATTTGCCACCAAGGCCCGCAAGAATGGATTGGTCTCGCTGGAATCGGAAGCCATGGAGATCCAGGATACATTCTTAAGAAAAGCGCTGACTCTGGCCGTGGACGGCACGGATCTGCAAGAGATACGTAACATGATGCAGCTCGACATGGACATCAGCGACAGCCGCGCGCAAGCGGAAGCCAAGGTGTTTGAATGCGGCGGGGGGTACTCACCCACTATCGGTATCATAGGCGCCGTGATGGGGCTTATCCAAGTGATGAAGAACCTGGCGAACATTGAGGAGGTGGGCCATGGAATCGCTGTGGCATTCGTAGCCACCGTATACGGCGTGGCGCTGGCCAACATCCTGCTGCTGCCGGCGGCCGCCAAAATTAAATCCCGTATCGAGCGGGAAACCGAACTGAAAGAACTGAAACTCGAAGGAGTGATTGCCATCGTGGAAGGGTTGAACCCGAAATTGATTCGCAGCAAGTTGGATGCTTACAAATACGAGGCAAAAGCCCCTGCCAAGGAGAAAGTGACCAAGGAGAAAAAGACGTCAGCCCCCGCGCCGGCCCCTGCCAAGAGCTGATCTCGATAAAACGCCATGGCCCGCAAAAAACATGAAGAGCACGTCAACCACGAACGGTGGCTGGTTTCCTACGCCGATTTCATCACCCTGCTGTTCGCCTTCTTCGTGGTGATGTTTGCTACTTCGCAGGTGGACAAAAACAAAGCGCAGGCCGTGTCCGATTCGGTGAAGAAGGCGCTGGAGGGAGAATCATTCAACAGCGTGGTCAAGGTGATACTGGGAGGAACCATCGATCATACCGGCCAAGGGAACGCGCAAAAGCATGGGCCCGGCGGAGACAAGCGGCCCGTGAAGGCCGACGACAAAAAATCGCAGTCTATAGCGGTGGAGTTGTCGCCCTCGCTCGACATTCTGACCAAGCAGTTGGCGGAGGAAATCAAGAGCGGCAAGCTCGAAATCAGCATGGTTCCGCGCGGGTTGGCGATCAGCTTCACGCAAGCGGCGCTGTTTCCCTCCGGCGAGGATGAAATTGCGAGAGACACTTATCCCAGCATCAAAAAGATCGCGGAAGCCATGCAAAAAATCCCAAATCCGGCGCGAATGGAGGGCCACACCGATGCAGTTCCTATCCACAATTCGCGCTTCCGAAGCAACTGGGAATTATCGGCGGCGCGCAGCATCGCGTTGCTGGAGGCAATCAAAGGCTTTGGCGTGGAGAAAGACCGGCTTTCCATTGCCGGCTATGCCGACACCAATCCGTTGGAGGACAACGATACTGAAGAAGGCCGCGCGAAAAACCGGCGCGTGGACATCATCATTCTGAATGATACGGGATTGAAGGGGGAACCGGAGAAGATGGTCAGGCCGCAGGAGGCAGGCGGCAGGAAGCAGTAACAAGGGGCCACCCATACAGCGTCAGTTTGCTGCCGCCTGCCGCCTGCCTCCTGCCTCCTGGCTACCGTCCCCAGTCCGCCAACTGCTGCAGAATCTGCTGGGCGGCCTTCTGGCCTGCGCTCTTCTTGGAGAGGCCTTCGGCTCGGCTCACCCAATCCTTGCCTAATCGCACTTCCACCAGAAAAGTCTTGGCGTGCTCGGGACCACGTTCTTCGACGATCGAGTAACGCGGCTGCGGCAGCTTCAAGGCCTGCGCCATCTCCTGCAACGCGCTCTTGTAATCGGTGAGTTGCGCTCCCTCTTCGGGCAGGTGAGCTTCGCCAACGATATGCTGAACAATAAACGAGCGCACGGGTTCCATACCAGCATCCAGATACAAAGCCGCGATTAATGCCTCGAGCGCATTCGCGAGCAGGGCCTTCTTCTCCCTGCCTCCGCTCATTTCCTCGCCGCGTCCCAGAAGCAGATGGTGTCCCAAATCCAGCCGCAACGCTACTTGGTGCAGATGCGAAGCGCTCACCAGGTGAGCTTTGAGCTTGGACAGGCGGCCTTCCGGAAAAGCCGGGTGCTGCGCCACCAATGCCTCGCTGACCAGGAAGCCCAGGATCGCATCGCCGAGAAACTCGAACTGCTCGTTATCGGCGGCCGCGGCTTCGGCGTTTTTTTCGTAGACGCGAGACTTGTGCGTGAGGGAGCGCTCCAGCAGTTCCCGATTCTTAAAGGGATGCCCGAGAACTTCCTCGAGTGTTTCCAGGTGCGCGCTCATTGCCGGCAACAGAACCGGTTACGGAGCGCCAGGGGGCTTGGATCCGGCGGCCTTTCTCTTGGCCGTCTCATCCTTTTTGGCTTGCGCCACCGCTTTGACTTGCGCATTGACGTCGGGCGTATTGATGGCTTTGTCGAAAGCGTCCGTGGCGTCATCGAACTTGCCCGAGTCTTCGTAGGCTTGGCCCAACCGCACCCAGGTGGCTGGGTCCGGAGTCGATTGTACGGCAAGCGCCTGCTTAAAGTCCGCTATGGCATCGTCGTACTTCTTCCGCAGAGTCGCGGACTGCCCCAGGGCTTCGTAAGCTTGAGCCTGCACATCCTTCTTGGCGCCTTCCCACTGCGCATCTGGGATATCGGGCCGGGGCTTGGGCATAACTTTGGCGGCATCCAAAGCGGCGTTCGCGTACTTGTCCGCTTTGGTGAGTTTCTCTTCCTTGTCGAGATCGAATTCGCGAGTATGGCGAGCCGTCTCGCCGGCTAGTGTAACCAGCGCGACCGCGTTCTTGGGATCGGCCTCGAGCAATCGCTCGCCGTAAAAAACCACTTGCGCGAAGTCACCTTTGCGCTGCTCCGTCAACATGGCGTCCTGGAGAAGAAAAATCTTGAACTCGGTGTCGGCGAAGTTGGTCAGCACGTTCTCAATAGCCTTGATCCGATCGTCCGGACTAGTTGCGGCTTGCCAGGCGCGCAGGGCGTCCAATTCCTTTTGCGATTTCGGCTTGGGCTGGTTCTGCGCCCAAAGGGCGCAGGCTGCGAGGATCAGGAAGCCGCAGAGCGGCAGCAGGCGTGTAAGTCTCTTGTTCATTCTAGCTCCTACGTTCGAAAATTTTCGCCGCGCGATAATCGCGGGCTACTTGTCTTTATTGAAGGGCTGCGCAAGCCCCTTCTCGGCGGCCTTCTTGACTGAGTCAGGCGCGCCGTTGATAGCCAGCACCGAGCGGTAGTTCTTCTCGGCCTGTTCACGCTCGCCGGCCGCATCCGCCAGCCGGCCCAAGTATAGATAGGCCCACGACATGGTGTCCTTGTCGGGAGAAAGCTCCAACGTTTTTTGAAACAGTTTCTCGGCGAGTTCGGGATCCTTTTGCAAGGCCGCGATTCTCGCCAAACCATAATACGCTTTTGCATGCAGCCCGTTGTCCGAGCCTTGCTCCAGCACACGCAGGTACTTAAGCCGTGCGGATCCCAGGTCCCGCTTGCCGTAAAGATCCTCCGCTTCCTGGAGCGTCTTGGCAGCACCGGTCAGCACGGGTTCCGGGGGAGGAGGCGCGTGTTTCGCTTTTTTTACGGCCGCTTCCTTCGCGAATTGAACATGCTCAAGCCGTTTGTCTTCGCGGTCCAGGTCGATCTGGCCCACCAGGTCCACAAAGTAAAACCGAATTGAATCAACCTGTTTTTCGTAGACCGCCAAACCCTCGGCAAAGGCCGGAGTGAGAACAAAGCCTTCGTTCAGAGCTTGACGCACGATGGCCTGCCGTTGCTCGGCGCCGTGGGCGAGACGGCTCTCCACGGCCTTGATGAGGCATTCCGTGGAGAGCAACAGAAAGTCGTCCTTATAGGCATCATCCAGGGCGGGGGCGGGCGCCGCGAAATCAGCCAGGGCCCTGAGCCGGCTCAACTGTTCGAAATGCCGCAGCGACAGAGGGTCCAGCAAATAGTGGAGATAGGCGTGCCGGATTTCATCGATCTGCGGCTCGGGCGAAGGCGTCACCACCACGAAATAGTCGTCCTTGTAGCTGCGGCTCTGAATCTGATTCGGAGCGCCCAGCATATCCACGTAAATCTGGAAGCGCCGGCCGAAGAAGCCGCTGGTGGGATTGCGCAGATAGGCGTTCGCTTCGAGCAGAGCCTTGGCCACGCCGCTGTGGTTGACGGCGATCATGCGCTCGTAAGCGGACTGTGATCGTTTCCAAAGCTCCTCGATATTCGCTTCCCGGTAAAAGCCGGCGATGAGAGGATTGAGACCTTCCAGCTTCCGGACATCGTGCGGGATTTCCTCCGGTTTCATACGGTATTGAAAATCGGGCGGGCCCTCGATCGTGAGCGCGAATGAGATGTATTGGCTCAACTCAGCGTCAGTGCTGGCTTGCCGGTGCGCGTCGAAGAATTTCTTTAGCGCGTCGACGGAAGCCAGATTTTTTGCCGCGATGATATCTCGAACTTGTTTGCGTATGGGCGCGTTCGCCGCTGAATCGAGGTCGGCGTCGTAGCCCGCTGCATTGATTGCCGCCAGAACGGTGAACAGAGTCTGGCTGCCGTCCAACTGGTTCTCGGGCGCACGGGGCGCGGTCTGACCGAAGGCGACGGCGGAAATTGTGATGAGTAAGAGGGGACGGATCAAGAGCTGCCTGCCCCTTTATTGTAACTGGGGACCGATCCTGGGGCTAGGGACTGGGTACTCCAAGGGACTGGTGGCTGGCGACGGCCTAGTCGAGCGCCAACCACATCTGTAAGGCGCGATCTACAGCGTGCATCCGAGCCTCGCTCAGGCGGCCGATCACTTTTGCGATTCTCGCGCGTTTGATGGCCATCATTTTGTCGATCATTATTTCGGACGGAGCTTCCAGGCCGTTCTCTCTCGTTGGCAGCAGCCGGACACGGAATAGGGGTGCGTCAATCAGATGAGATGTGATCGGACAAACTACAACGCTGGCGTGAGTGGGGTTGAATGCGTCCGATTGGACGATCAGGCCGGGTCTGCCTTTGCCGTAGTCACCAGGCAACACGGCGACGACGATGTCGCCTCTGACTATTTCCATCCGCTTGTGTCAGCGTGCCTCGCCCAGAGGGTCTCGTCTTCGCCAGATGCTGCGCTTGCGAGAATAGACTGCCGGCGCGCCTCTTCGAGAAACCGTTGACGGTTGAATCTGTCCAGATACTCTTCCAACGCAAGCGTGATGATTGCATTTTTCCCGCATTTGAGCCGGCGCGCAGCTTGCTCAAGTTGCGTGCGCAGTTCATTTGAGACTCGGAAGCTCGACGTTGTGGATCTCACGCCACGAGTGTACCACAAGTGCAACACAAGAAGAAATGCGGCACATCTAATTCTGAGTGCGGGACTCGACGTTTACTACTTGGCCGTTGTCTAGGCGGACGGTTCCAAGCTGCTTGCCTTTGGACCAATACTGGCAGATCTGCAGCAGGTGTCCATCGTCGGGAATGGTGACTTTGGATTCGGGCTGGCCAAGCACGGCGACCACCCACTCTTCGGATGCGCCCACTTGGATTATGGCAAGGTCTTCGGCGGTCGGTTCCTTTCGTACCGGCTCCTGGTAAGCAACCACCGCCTTAGGAGGATTGATGGAAGCGTATTCGGCGTCCGCGCGGCGCGGGGCGAAACCTCCGTGTCGCGATCGTGGTGAGCCGCCGCCTATGGATGGCGATTCGCCCCCGCCACTTTGAGGGACCGCGTGGATTAGTGGCGCGGACTCGGGCTCGAGCTTGGCCGGCGTTTTTGTAACGGCCGGCGCACTCGCGGCTTTCTTGGTGGTGGTGTCAGTCTGGCCGAAGATCTTGGTCATGGCGTTGCTCAGGGGTTTCCCGGCAGCCGTTCCGATGGTGGCGCCCGAGGCGGCAGCCGCATGTTCGGCGAGGCTTTGCGCCTGGACGGCGGTGACCAATAAGAAACTTCCAAGTAAAGCGATAGGAGCAAGCGAGCGCATGGATTTCTCCCTCTAGTTGAATCGTAAAGGTGGATGGCCGTTTGCGCCAGCGGGGAAAGAACTTAGCAAACCCTAGGAAAAGGTACTGGTTAGACAGTAGGTGTGCAGGTGCGCGACAACGGCGCCGGCTCCCTCACGGTCGCTGTTCAGCTCCGCTACCGAACCGCGAGCGTAAGCGACCGGTTATTGCTTTTTTTTCACGACCCCTCACCCTTATGTCGCGGCTCGGTTTTGCCAGTATGCTATTAGCTTGTGACTGAATTCGACGTGGTTGGAGTCGGCCTGAACGCCACCGACACTCTGATCCTGCTGTCTCACTTTCCGGCTTATGCGGGAAAAGTGGCGTTCGAACGCGAGATCCTGAGCCCGGGCGGGCAGGTGGCTAGCGCCATGGTGACCTGCGCGAAGCTGGGTCTCAGGGTCAAATACATAGGAACGGTAGGGGACGACCAGCGTGGCCGCATCCAACTGGCGAGCTTGCGTGAAAGCGGCATCAACCTGGACGACCTCGAGATCCGAGAGAATTGCGCTAACCAAACCGCCTACATCCTGATCGATCAAGCCACCGGCGAGCGGACCGTTTTATGGCAGCGCGATGAATGTCTGAGGCTGGAGCCGGAGAGCATCACGCCGGAAAAGATTCTGAGCGCGCGCCTGCTGCATATCGACGCCCACGACACTCCTGCGGTGGCTCGCGCCGCCGAAATCGCGCACCAGCATCACATCCCGGTGACCGTGGACGTGGATACCATCTACCATGGCTTTGACCGGGTACTGCCGCATGTGGATTATCTGGTCGCCAGCTCCGAGTTCCCGGTGCAATGGACGCATGAACGCGACCCGTTTCGCGCGCTCGAAATGATCCAGGAGGAATATCACATCCCGGTTGCCGCCATGACATTGGGTGCGCTGGGCGCGCTCGCCCGGACGCACGGACGCTTCATTTATTCGCCGGCTTTTGTGGTCAACTGCGCCGATACCACAGGCGCGGGCGACGTGTTCCACGGAGCATTTTGTTATGCTGTTCTCCAGAACATGCCTCTGCGGGACACGCTGGAGTTCTCAAATGCAATGGCGGCTCTCAACTGCACCGCCCTGGGCGCCCGCGGCCGCATTTCGACGGTGGAAGAGGCGCGCGCGCTGATGTTTCGAGGCGAGCGGCGTTCGCATCGCGACTACGAGCCGTACCGCTAGGATGGCCCTAACGAAAAGCCCCGATCAATCCTGGAAGCCGTGGGGCAGACGCTTTCGTCTGCCAACTCGGCGATCATGGCCTTTTTTTCAGCTCCGGACCATCCGGTTCGCAGGCGGAAGCGCCTGCGCCACTGGACCTGAAGATCTTTGCAGCCTGCGACCATTTGTGGGGCGGACCCCCTGGTCCGCGGCCGACGCCCCCGTCGGCCCGGTTTTGGTTGCGGCTATGCTGCTCTGTGCCACTTCGCTGGATCAACAGGTTTCGGCACTAACTAGGACAGGGACCGGGGTGGGTACATGATTCCTCTGCGGTCCTCCGAGCGCCACTACACGCCCTCTACCGTTACCCTTTTGCTGATCGTCGCAAACGTACTGGTGTTTTTGTATGAGCTCAGTCTGGGCCTAAACAGCCGGCCAATGAATTACTTCATCGCTGCTTATGGCATTGTTCCGGACCAACTGCGCCCTGTCACTGTGCTCACTTCGATGTTCATCCACGGTGGATTCCTGCACATCCTGGGAAACATGTGGTTCCTCTGGATCTTCGCCAGGGGCATTGAAGACCTTCTGGGTCATGCTAAATTTCTGGTCTTCTATTTCGCGTGCGGAATCGCGGCGGGGATTATCCACATTATCGTGAATGCCAATTCGCCGGTTCCCACCGTGGGAGCGAGCGGCGCCATTGCCGGAGTGATGGGGGCATATCTGATCAAGTTCCCGCGGGCGCGCATCGTAACCCTGATTCCCATTTTTTTCTTTTTCACAACGCTCGATATTCCCGCGGCATTTCTGTTGCTGTATTGGTTCGCTATTCAATTCTTCAGCGGAGTGGGCTCGGTGGGATATTCGACAGCATCCAGCGGCGATGTGGCGTGGTTCGCGCACATTGGCGGATTCCTGGCCGGGATGGGATTGATTATGTTGATGGCGCCCCGGCGGCCGCGCTACCAGCAGTGGTCGTGAAATGTTTCAACAGGTGAACCTGGCTTCGGCCGGCATCGAGAAGCCTCTCGACATTCTGGCTATCGCCGCGCATCCCGATGACGTGGAGCAGACCTGCGGCGGCACGCTGATCCGAATGGCGGAGCTGGGCTACCGCACCGGTGTGCTGGATCTCACGGCCGGCGATATGGGCAGCCGCGGAACGCCCGAGATCCGGATCACCGAATCCGAACGTGCCGCGCGCCATATGCTGCTGGCCTGGCGCGGCAACATGCACCTGCCCGACGCGCGGCTGGAAAATACGGTGAGCGTCCGGATGAGCTTGGCTGCCGAGATCCGCGCGTTGCGCCCGCGCGTGGTGATACTGCCTTACTGGGAGGCGCGCCATCCGGATCATTACCGCGCGTCCGAAATTGGCTTCGAAGCGTGCTTTCTGGCTGGCTTGAAAAAGCTGGATGAAGAGAGTGATCCTCATCGTCCTGCGAAAATCCTGTATTCATCGCTGTATGCCAACGTGACACCATCGTTCGTGGTGGATATTTCCGCTCAGTTCGAGCGGCGCATGGCTGCCCTGTTCGCCTACGACTCGCAATACGGGGAGCAGCCGGAAGCGTCGGATATTTTTCCGCAACAGCAGGAGATCCGGGAACGGTTGGGCGCCATCGCGCGGTTTTATGGCAATTTGATTGGCGTGAAATACGGCGAGCCGTTTGTGATGAAGGAAGCAATGCGGGTGGACGACATTACAGCCATGGGTGTGCGCAGTTTGTAGCCCACAGACATCTCTGTACGTTACTACTGATCGACGGAGATAATCCCTTGAAAATAACGAAATGGACAGGCGGCGTGGTACTCGCATTATTATCTGTACCTGCTGTGGCCCAAACCCCAGCGAACTGGACGCAGGCATCGCCCGAAACCAGTCCGCCCGTGCGGTCCGGCCACGCCATGGCATACGATTCCACCCATAGCCAAACTGTCCTGTTTGGGGGAACAGGCAACGGCAAAATACAGCAGGGCCTTTTCCCATACCTCAATGACACTTGGTTGTGGAACGGCTCCAACTGGACCGAGGCAACTCCGAAAACCGTCCCGACCGCGCGAGCCTTCCACGCCATGGCGTACGCTTCCGGGCTCAACCAGCTGGTGATGTTCGGGGGGGTAATCAACGGTAACGTGGGCCTTGCAAGAGACACTTGGGTATGGAACGGCTCCAACTGGATCAATCAAAATCTGTCGCTTGGCCCGTCTGTGCGATACGGCCACACCATGGTCTACGACTCAGCCCACAACCAAGTTGTCATGTTCGGGGGAAACGGCCCGGCCCAGCCCGGATGTTCGTATCTCGGTGACACCTGGATCTGGAACGGCACCGAATGGACGCAAGCGACTCCACAAACCAGTCCCCCCGCGCGAGCCGGCCACGGCATGGCGTACGATTCCGCACGCCGCCAAGTGGTCGTGTTTGGGGGAGTGGGCGCCAACGGATTCGGCAATCAGTGCACCTCTCAGAACCTCAATGACACCTGGGTATGGGACGGCTCCAACTGGACCGAGGAATCTCCGAAAACTATGCCGTCGGCGCGAATTTCAATCGCCATGGCCTTCGATGCCGCTCATGGTCAAACTGTCCTGTTCGGGGGAATTGCCGGCACTGATGTTAATGACACCTGGATATGGGATGGTTCCAACTGGACATTGGAATCCCCGCAAACCAGCCCGTCGGCGCAGGGTTCTTATGCCATGGACTACGATTCCAGCCACGGTCAAATCGTTTGGTTCGGAGAGGAAGGCCCAGGCGGAATTCAGGCCGACACCTGGCTTTGGACCGGCGCGCCTCTTCAGGTTGCCCCCACTATTAGTGCCGTAGTGAACGGCGCGAGTTTCGTTGGAGGCGGCGTGGTTGCCGGCGAGATCGCTACTCTGTTTGGATCAAATCTTACTTCCAGCACCGGCATCAACCTCACTTCAGGACTGCCGCTTCCGAATACGTTCCTGACCGATTCGCTGATGGTCAACACCAATCCCGCCGCCCTGTTCGCCGTCGACAACGTCAGCGGCCAGCAACAAATCAACTTCCAGGTTCCGTGGGAAGTAGCCAGTGGACCGATGGCCAACATCACTATCGAGAGCAACACTGCTACCAGCGCTTCGCTCTCCGTTCCTGTCCTGGCGGCGCAACCTGGCATCTTCAACTACACCGCGGGAGGCGACACATTCGGCGCCATCCTGCATGCCAATTTTCAGTTGGCCAATACGGCTAATCCGGCAAAAGCGGGAGAGACAGTGCTCATCTATTGCACGGGACTCGGCGCGGTATCTTCCCCGCCGGCGGATGGCGCCGCGGGCAATGGGCAGGAAACTACGGCAACCCCGACGGTCACCATCGGCGGAACCAAAGCATTTGTCAGTTTCAGCGGCTTGGCGCCCACTTTCGTGGGCCTCTATCAAATCAACGCCGAGGTTCCAGCTAGCGCGGCCTCGGGGAATCAACCTGTCGTGGTCACGCTCGCTGGAGCTTCCAGCAATTCGGTTTTACTGCCGGTCACATAAGCCCGGGAAAGCGGGTTAACGCGTGGCGTCGGCATGGTAGATGGCCGCTATCTGTACGCCTCAGGAACCTTGGCCAGCTATGTCTACTGATATGATCAACTATTCGATCCGGGACCAAGGGGAGTGTCCAGTGAAGAATCGGTCTTCAAGCGGCGTCTTGTTCGCGATCAGCATGGCCGGTGCGCTTGTGCTCGCAGCTCCGAAACCCGATCCAGCTTTCGACGGCCTGCAGTTGCCGCTTGTGTTTGAGGCCAATCAAGGCCAAGCCGCACCTGGGGTACGCTTTCTCGCCCGGGGAAAAGGTTACACGCTGCTGCTTCGGGACGAAGGCGCGGTACTCCGGCTGCCGTCCTCTGAGCTGCGAATGCGACTGGCGGGTTCGCGCCGCGCCAAGCGGGTGGAAGCTCTCGATCCGCAGCCGGGAACCAGCAGCTACTTCGTCGGCAACAACCCGGCGGAATGGCGCCGCGGCATCGCGCAGTCCGGGCGCGTCCGTTATGCTGAAGTCTACCCGGGCATCGATCTGGTGTTCAAGCGGGAGGCCAGCAATCGCCTGGAGTACGATTTCGTAGTCGCGCCCGGAGCCCATCCCTCAAGGATCGGAGTGCGCTTCGAGGGCGCGCAGTCCATCCAACCCGATGGCAACGGAGGTATCATTCTCCAAACAGCGTCAGGCGAGATCCGCCAGCCCCGGCCGCGCATCTACCAGGATTCCCATTCGGGGCGGCGCCAAGATGTTGGCGGTCGCATGCTGCTCGGCAAAGGGAATGTCATCCACTTCGACCTCGACGCATACGACCACTCTCACGCACTCGTCATTGACCCGGTGATAATCGGATACATTTTTAGCTCCGTCGACGAAGAGTTCAGCGGCATCGCCAGGGACAGCGCCGGTAATGTCTATGTCGCCGGATATACCATCTCTCCCAACTTCCCCGCGACCCATACACTGGGCACTCCGGGCCAAAAGTTTTATCATGTTTTCATCAATAAGCTCAGTCCCGACCTCGCCACCACGTATTACTCCACAGTCATTGGAGGAAATTCCAAGGACTACCCCACTGCCATCCAGGTCGACAGTGCGGGAAATGCCTATATCGTAGGAACTACTACCTCTACCAACTTTCCAACCGTCAATGCCGCCCAGGGCTCTTTTGGAAACAAAGTCACGAGCGTTAATCTTAGCGCCGCACCCACAGATGCGTTCCTGCTGAAACTCGGCCCAACGGGCGCGAGCCTTGTCTACAGCACGTTTCTAGGTGGAAGCAGCTCGGATCAGGCATTGGCCGTCACCGTGGACGGCGCCGGAGCGGCATACGCAACCGGCACCACAACCTCACAGCACTTCCCGGTCACCCCCGGCGCACTCAACCGTGGTCCAGAGGTAACGATGCTGGGAAACCTACCAGAGGTGTGGGCCGCGGTCTGGGTGGCGAAGTTGAGTTCCGCTGGCGGCCCCTTCGACTACGTGGCCGCTTTCGGAGGGGCTGACTCCTCAGCAGGTACGGCTATCGCAGTTGATAGCGCCGGCAACGCATACGTTGCTGGAGATGTAGGCACCGGCACTATTGAAGACTTTCCCATCGTCGGCAACGTGGTTCAACCCAAGCGCGGCGGGGGTTTATGCAATACCTGTTCCAATGGATTTGTTTCCAAACTAAATCCCACTGGCACGAACTTTGTTTTCTCCACTTATTTCGGAGGCTCGGTAACGGATGTCATCAACGGAATGACTCTGGACGCGGGCGGCAACATCTATATCGTTGGAACCAGCGACTCGCCGGACCTGCCCGTAACGGCGGGAGTGGTCGGACCAGGGCTTCTCAGTGGGGCCGATACCGCATTCGTGGCAGCTCTGAACAATTCGGCCAGCGCCGTACTGGCATGCTCCTATCTAGGAGGATCGACTGGTACGTCCCAGGGGAATGCGGTCGTGGTCCGGGCGCCGGGTGTCATTGGAATGGCTGGAGGAGTGCAGAACGGCCCGTTTCTTGGCCTGAACAATACGATAAACTTCCTGGGCGGCATATACGTGGAACTGGATCCGCTCTTCCAAAGTGTAATCCGCACGTTCACGCCTTACCCGTACGCTACGGTTTATACGGCGGTGGCCGTCGCTCCGGATGGCTCGGTTGCGCTGGGAGGCACCACTCAGTTGCTGCCCGGACCGAACGGATCCTACTCACTAACGGGCAGGAATGGCGCCGTGTTTCTCGTGGCTCCGCCGCAAACCGTGGTCTTCACCGGCTCCGCTTCCCCCAGCGTCCTTGCGCCAGGTTCGAGCTTCACTTATACCTTCACCGCCAAGAACACCGGCAGCGCTGCCGCCACCCATCTCGCGCTGAACGCAGGTTTCTTCGGTAGTGCAGTTCAAATCACGGGAGCTTCCATTTCAAGCGGATCTTGCGCCAGCCTGCCCTCGCCGCCTACTTCGGCAACATGTACCACTACCTCGCTTGCGCCCGGGGCTACCATTACGGTTACCGTCACCGGCATGGCGGTCGAAGCTGGCTCTGCGCAGGCGTCGGCAAGCTTGGGTTCCGCCGACGACAATACCGAATATTCGGTGGTCAACATCAAAGTGACCGGGACCGGGTCCGGACCTGAAATCAGCACGGGCGGAGTGGTGAACGGCGCAAGTTTCGTGGGCGGCGGAATGGTTCCCGGCGAGGTCGCCACCATCTTCGGGTCCAATCTCACTTCCAGCACTGGCGTCAACATTACCTCGTTCCCGCTCCCGACGACATTCCTTAAAGACTCGGTGATAATCAACGGCTCCCCCGTTCCGTTGTTCGCGGTCGACAACGTCAACGGCCAGCAACAATTCAATTTCCAGGTTCCGTGGGAGGTAGCGGGCCGACCCACTGCTACCGTCGCGGTCTCGAGTAACGGAGCCACCAGCACGACCATTACTGTGCCCGTTTTGAGCGCTCAACCCGGCATCTTCAACTACACCGCCGGAGGCGACACGTTCGGCGCCATCCTGCACGCCAATTTTCAATTGGCGAATACGGCTAATCCGGCAAAAGGGGGAGAGACAGTGCTCATCTATTGCACTGGTCTCGGCGCGGTATCTTCACCGCCGGCGGATGGCGCGGCCGGCAATGGACAAGAAACTACGGCAACCCCGACGGTCACCATCGGTGGAACCAAAGCGATTGTCAGTTTCAGCGGCCTGGCGCCAACTTTCGTGGGTCTTTACCAAATCAATGCCGAGGTTCCAGCGGGACTCAAAGCCGGCAATCAAGCCGTTGTGATCACGCTCTCGGGAGCTTCCAGCAATTCGGTTTTACTGCCCATCGAATAGGCCCGGGAAGGCGAGTTAACAACCCGCCGCAGAATGGCATCCCAATGTCACTTAGTTTTCCCAAAGCCGGGGATCCAGATGCAGTCGTGGGGCAGACCCCCAGGTCTGCGCGGGTCCCCCTGGACCCGCTCTTCGCCAACGGAATCAGCTTCCTTCAAAACCCGGCAAGCCGACGAGGGCGTCGGCTGCGGTCCCGGGGGACCGCCCCACTAAGAAATGCAAATTGAGCAATCTTGGGAAAACTAAGTGACATTGGGATGGCATCCTGCCCCACAAATTTCGCACATTTTGACCCCTACTCGCATAGAGAGTAGGGGTCATTATGTCTAACGGGTTTTTCCGCTTCAACTTACTGGCAGCGCTTGCCGCCCTAGCCGCGCCCTTATTCTGCCAAACGATCACAACGGTGGCCGGCAACGGAAACCTGGGCAATTCCGGCGATGGCGGACCGGCCACTAGCGCTTCCATCGGCGCCGCGCAAGGTGTGGTGGTGGACAAAGCTGGAAACATCTACATCGCGGACGGGATTTTCAACCTCATCCGCAAGGTGGACGCCCAGGGCATCATTTCTACTTACGCGGGCGGCAACGTGGTGGATTTGGGCGACGGCGGTCTCGCCACCAATGCGCGACTCGATTTCGGCCCGGCAGTGCATGCAGGCCTGGCAGTGGACAATGCAGGGAATCTTTACATCGCGGATGCCGGCGACATGCGCGTCCGCAAGATAGACGTCTCCTCCGGAATAATCACGACAGTGGCCGGCAACAGCCCCGGCCTCGGCGTCGGAGGTTTTTCCGGCGATGGCGGCGCGGCCACCAGCGCCGCGCTCAATTCGCCCGACGGCGTGGCGCTCGATAGCGCCGGAAACGTTTATATCGCCGACAATGGCAACCAGCGCATCCGAAAGGTGGACACTTCGGGCAACATCACAACCCTCGCGGGTATCGGATTCGTGACTGGTTCCGATGCGGGAGACGGAGGACCGGCTAACAAGGCCGAATTGTCCAGTATTTCCGACGTCGCCGTGGATAACGCGGGAAATGTGTACATCGCCGACCAGGAGCACATCCGCCAGGTCAATAAGTCGGGAACCATTAATACAGTTGCACACGGATTCTTCGGTACCTGCGTAGCAACTCCCCAGCCGGTCGCAAATTCCGATGTCGCGGCCACTGGCTTCGCTGTGGATAGCGCCGGAAACTTGTTTATCGCAGACAAAATGGGCACCTGCATTCAGGAGCTCAGTAATGGCACAGTCACTACGGTGGCGGGATTTCCGGTTACTGCCAATATCGGCGAGCCTTACGCCGTGGCGTTAGATAGCAGCGGGAATATGTATATAGCGGAAGGCAGCGTGGTGCTAAAGGTAGGCGCGCAGGTGACGCCACCGGCCAATCCGCCGAGCTTCACCGAAAGCGGAGTGGTGAACGGCGCCAGCTTCGCTCAGGGCGGCGTTGTTGCGGGCGAGATCGCGACCATCTTCGGATCCAATCTCACCTCGAGCGCCGGGATCAATCTGAGTTCGTCTCTGCCCCTGCCCACCGAGTTGCAAAATGTCTCGGTGACCGTCAACGGCACGCCCGCTCCAATTTTCGCCGTGGACAACGTGAACGGGCAGCAACAAATCAATTTTCAAGTTCCCTGGGCCACGAAATCCATCGCCAAAATCCAGGTCACGAACCGGGGCGCTGCTAGTCCGATCGTTTTCACTCCAGTCCAGATCAACCAGCCCGCCGTTTTTAACTACAGCGCGGGCGGCGACGTCTTCGGCGCGATACTCCATTCCAACTTCAAATTGGCGAACACTGCAGATCCGGCCAAACCGGGCGAGACTGTGCTCATCTATTGCACGGGCCTTGGGTACGTGGTTGCACCTCTGCCAGCGGACGGTGTGGCAGCCACGGGACAAATGACGTTGAACGCTCCAACCGTTACCATTGGCGGAGCGAACGCTCCCGTCAGTTTCAGCGGGCTGGCGCCGGGCTACGTGGGACTGTATCAAGTGAACGCGCAGGTTCCCTCTGGGCTCGCGGCGGGGAATCAGCCGGTGATTATCACGATCGGCGGGGCGATGAGCAAATCGGTGTTGTTGCCGGTTCAGTGAGGAGACGGGCCGCGTGACCGGAACTACGCCAGAGAGGCTTTACGGTCTGTAAAACCGCCCGACTCGGACCCGACGGGAAGGGGTCTTCATGGCTGGAGCATCCGAGAAGTCGATGGCGGAATCCGGCATCCGGGCGAGCCGCTCGAGTTCCTTGCGCTGCCGGTCAGTCAATGGAGTCCTAAACAGCTCGCTCGCGCGGACCCGCTTCTCTTGCCGAGATGATTCTGGCCGTCTCTTTTCCATAAAGCTTCAACGTTCTAACTCAGCGGTCACGACTCTTCGCGGCGCGCCGAGTTCGTGCTGAACCGTGTTCCACAATTGCATTTCGTCAACGGCTTCATACTCATGGTGGTATACATTGCCAGCGGCGGCAACAGCTATCCAGTCCACATCCTTGTGCCGCTGCTTCAGGTCGTCCGGCAGTCTGCGGGAGGCCTCCGATATGATCTCGAGGGCTCGGGTCACGGCGTAGAGAGTTTTCCGATCGGCGCTAAATGCCGCGAAGTCCATTCTGGCTGTGAAGATTTGAATCGCCTCGATGTTATCCAAGACGTCGCGGAGCCGTTGCTCGCTGTTCTTAGAAGACATTGACCGATTCGCGTACAATATTGTCGCGCAGCATTGGCTTGAGATTCCTGCGATTGACGACATCCCCACTGCCCCCTAGCAGCTCGTTGATGTATAGCTTAAGCCGGGTGTATTCGAAAACTCCAATAGCCTTTTCGGGGTCGAGGTCGATCAAGACGTCTATATCGCTCTTGAAGTGTGCTTCTCCACGCGCCACCGATCCAAACACGGCTGCGTGTAGAATTCCGAGCCGCTGGAGTTCGGCCTCGTGCTCCTTCAATGTTTCAAAGACACGGGCTAGGGTTGAGGGCACAGTATTAGTATGGTCCACCAAAGAGCTTGCGGACAAGCTCGGCGCAGTTTACAACGGAATGTTCCCGTGCTTCTTGCGAGGCATGGTGTCTACCTTCGTCGCCAGCATGCGCAACGCGCGGATCACTTTGGGGCGCGTTTCTCGCGGTTCGATGACATCGTCAATGAATCCACGCTCGGCGGCCACGAACGGATTGGCGAAGCGGTCCCGGAAATCCTCGATCTTTTGCTTTCGCGCGGCCACTTTGTCCTCGGCCGCGGCCAGCTCGCGGCGGTACACGATATTCACTGCGCCTTCGGCTCCCATCACCGCGATTTCGGCGGTTGGATAGGCGAAATTCACATCCGTGCGC
>PMOK01000328.1 GCA_003162425.1 Bryobacterales bacterium
CTGCCCCACGACTGCATCTGGATCCCCAGTTTTGGGAAAACTAAGTGACATTGGGCGAAAGCGCCTGCCCCACGGTTGTATAATGAGGACACGGCAGCGGGGAATTTGCTAGCCTCCGCATCGCGCGCTTTTATTGCGTTTGGACGCCCAAGCGCGGCAATCCTTTACTTTCAAATACATAAGTATGGTACTCTGAAGGACTTATAATGCGAACTGTCGATTTGATTCAACGCAAACGCGATGGGGAAGAATTATCGCCGCAAGAGATCGCCGCCTTGGTGGACGGATACACCCGCAATGAAATTCCGGACTACCAGATGTCCGCCTTCTTGATGGCTGTATTCTTTTCAGGGATGACGGATCGCGAGGTGAGCGCACTGACTGAGTGCATGGTGAAGTCCGGCGAAACCGTCGACCTCAGCTCCATTCCTGGAATGAAGGTGGACAAACATTCCACCGGCGGAGTGGGCGATAAAACCAGCTTGATTTCCGCGCCACTGGCAGCCGCGGCGGGCGTGGTGGTGCCGATGATTTCGGGCCGGAGCCTGGGCCACACCGGCGGCACGCTGGACAAGCTGGAATCTATTCCCGGATTCCGCACCGACCTTACCATCGAAGAACTCAAAGCACAACTGGCCAAGCATCAACTGGCTTTTATCGGCCAGACGCCGGAGATCGCGCCGGCCGATGGCAAGCTGTATTCGCTACGGGATGCCACGGCCACGGTGGAATCCATCGCACTGATTGCATCGTCCATCATGTCGAAGAAGCTGGCGGTGGGATTGGACGCGGTGGTGCTGGATGTGAAAGTGGGCACGGGCGCTTTCATGAAGCGGCAGGTGGATGCGCGACGCTTGGCGCAGATGATGGTGGGCATCGGCCGCCGCATGGACAAGCGCGTACAAGCCCTGATCACGGATATGAACCAGCCGCTGGGTTACGCGGTAGGCAACGCGCTGGAAGTGATGGAAGTTTCGCAGACACTGCAGAATGCGGGGCCGACGGATCTGACGCGCATTTCGCTGGAATTGGCCGCGCGCATGATCTTCCTGGGGAAAATCACTACCACGCTGGATGAAGCGCGCGAACTGGCGCAGCAGAAATTGCTGGATGGTTCCGGCTACAAGAAATTCAAAGATGTGATTGAGGCACAGGGCGGCAATCCGCAGGTGCTGGACCGGTTTGAGCTGTTGCCCAACGCCACGGGTGTCCGGGAAATCAGTTCACCGCGCGCCGGATACATCAGCGCCATCGATGCCGAGGGAATCGGCCGGGCTTCTTCACTGATCGGCGCCGGAAGGAACACCAAGGAAGACGTCATCGATCCGGCGGTGGGTGTGATTCTGGAAGTGAAGGTGGGCCAGAAGGTGGAAGGCGGCGCGGTGCTCTGCCGTCTTTATTACACCGGCGAGGATCAAGTGGAGGAGGCGTCCCAGCAGATCGAGGATGCGTTCCGCATCTCGGCGTCGGCGCCGGAGGAACGCGAGTTGATCCTGGAAGTGGTAAGCTGATCCGCACATGGGCCGGTTCACCGGGATACTTGGAATCCTCGCGATTCTCCTGGTCAGCGTTCTTTTCTCCAAACACAGGCGATCGATCCGTCTTTCAGTAGTGCTGTGGGGCGTGGGTCTGCAGCTCACGTTTGCTTTCATTGTGCTGCGGACGCCGGTGGGATTTGCCTTTAAGGCAGCGAGCGACAAGGTGAACTCGCTGATCGGCTACTCGTTCGCAGGCAGCCGGTTTGTGTTCGGGGATCAATTGGGCGGGAGCCAGCCGGTGATCTTCGCATTTCAGGTGCTGCCGATCATCATCTTCATTTCCAGCCTGTTCAGCATCCTTTATTATCTGGGTGTGATGCAGGTGCTGGTGCGCGGGATGGCGATAGTGATGCAGCGGGTGATGGGCGCGAGCGGCGCGGAATCCACGAATGTGGCGGCCAGCATTTTCATGGGCCAGACGGAAGCTCCGCTGACGATTCGACCGTTTTTGGCGGGGCTGACTGAATCGGAATTGTTCACCATTATGACCAGCGGCATGGCGCATGTATCGGGCGCAGTGATGGCAGCGTATGTTTTGATGGCGCACGTGGAGATCCGGCACCTGCTGACGGCGGTAATCATGACGGCGCCGGCTACTATTATGTTGGCGAAGATCCTGGTTCCGGAGATCGACAAGCCGGCCACGATGGGCGATGTCAAGATCGCGGTGGAGAAGCCGGGCGTGAACATTATTGATGCGGCGGCGCGCGGTGCAGGGGACGGGCTGCAGTTGGCGCTGAACATCGCGGGGATGTTGATTGCTTTTCTGGCGCTGATCGCGATGTTGAATGGAATGCTCAGCTATTTCCACATCACGCTGCAGGAGATCTTCGGGTATGTTTTCTCGCCGATTGCGTGGCTGCTAGGCGTGAAGTTTAACGACTGCCAGACTATCGGCAATCTTTTGGGCACGCGCCTGGTGCTGAACGAATTTATCGCTTTTCAACAACTGGGACCGCTGCAACCGCAGCTTGATCCACGATCGTTCACCATCGCTACTTATGCTTTGTGCGGCTTTGCGAACTTCAGTTCCATCGCGATTCAGATTGGTGGAATTGGGGCGCTGGCTCCATCGCGCAAGTCGGATTTGGCTAGGCTTGGCCTGAAGGCTGTCGCCGCCGGGACGATGGCCAACTTCATGTCGGCATGCATCGCCGGGATTCTGCTGTAATGCGATGGTGATCGAAAGTTCGGTCGACTACATTCTTTCTCGAACCAAGCTCGCGCCTCGAGTCGCGGTGGTGCTGGGCAGCGGACTGGGCGCGTTCGCGGACGAGTTGACGGATTCCACTGATGTGCATTATTCCGATATCCCAGGCTGGCCGCCCTGCACTTGCATTGGCCACGCGGGAAAACTGGTATTCGGAAAGCTGCAAGATTTGGATGTGGTGGTGATGGCGGGGCGCAGCCATCTGTACGAGGGCTACACTCCGGCGCAGGTCACCATGGGCGTGCGAGTACTGCATCAACTGGGCGTGCAATCCATTGTGATAACCAACGCGGCCGGCGGCATCAATCTGGCGTATAGCCAGGGGGCGCTGGTGCTGATTTCCGATCACATCAATTTACAAGGATCGAATCCGCTGATAGGAGTGAACGATGATTCCTTTGGTCCGCGCTTTCCTGATATGACCGAGGCTTACTCGGCGAGCTACCGCGCGATTGCGCACGAAGTGGCTCGGGAGCTCGGCATCGAGCTGGCGGAAGGCGTATATGCAGCGGTTACCGGGCCGAGCTACGAGACTCCGGCGGAGATACGCTATCTGCGGACAATCGGGGCGGATTTGGTGGGCATGTCGACGGTTCCGGAAGTGATTGTGGCGAACCACATGGGAATGCGTGTGCTGGCTATTTCGTGCGTCACGAATATGGCGGCTGGTGTGCTGCCGCAGAAGATCGTACATCTGGAAGTGCTGGAGACTGGGCGGCGGGTGCAAAATACGTTGATGCGGTTTTTGATGGGTGTGTTGCCGCGGTTATGAGAAGGTATGAAAAAGCTATGGGCCTCGGCATGAGTGCCGACGCGGCACGCACGAGTGCGTGCGCTACAAAGCATCATGAGTAAGCTGATTGAGGCGGCGCTGGGGGCGCGTGAGCAGGCGCATGCGCCGTTTTCACATTTCAAGGTCGGGGCTGCGCTCGAGGATGAGAACGGGCGCATCTTCACGGGATGCAATGTTGAGAACGCCACTTATGGCTTGACGATTTGCGCGGAGAGAGTGGCCGTGTTCAAGGCAATTTCGGAGGGTGCGCGGAAGTTTGTCGCGATTGCCGTTGCGGCGGATACGGATGAGCTTACTCCGCCCTGCGGGGCGTGCAGGCAGATTCTGTGGGAATTTTGTGGTGATGTTGAGGTGACGTTGGTGAATCTTCGAGGCAAGACGGAGACGTTTGGGTTGAAAGACATTTTTCCGAGGCCGTTTGATGCGTCGTTTCTTTAGTACGATCGTGGGGCGGACCCCCTGGTCCGCGCGGGTCCCCCTGGACCCGCATGATGAGGAGTTGATCAATGTACCAGCAGGCCGACGAGGGCGTCGGCCGCGGACCTGGGGGTCCGCCCCACTGTTCTCCAGAACAAGCATTCTTCAGTTTGCAGTCGTTTTTGCCTTTTGTCTGAGCGCTTCCGGTGAGCCTGCGGATTGGATTTATAGTGCGCGCTATGTCGTTACTATGGACGCGCAGCATCGTTTGATTGACGATGGCGCGGTTGCCGTTCGCGGGGAACGCATTGTTGGGGTGGGCAAGCGCGCCGATATCGACAAGCAGTTTCAGGCTACGCATCGGCTGGACCGGCCCGAAGCGCTCCTGATGCCGGGCCTGATCAACACTCACACGCACGCTGCTATGTCGCTGCTGCGCGGGATTGCCGACGATCTGCACCTTCAGGAATGGCTCGAAAAATACATATTTCCCGCCGAAGCCAAGAACGTGACGCCGGATTTCGTGCTGTGGGGCACGCGATTGGCGTGTCTCGAGATGATGTTATCGGGCACCACCACCTTCGTCGACATGTATTATTTCGAGGATCGTGTGGCGCAAGCCACCAAGGAAGCCGGCATGCGAGGGGTTCTGGGAGAGACCATCCTGAAGTTCAAGTCGCCAGATTCGGCCACGCCCGCGGACGCGCTCGCGTTCACTGAGAAGTTTCTGCGGGAATACAGAGGCGATTCTTTGATAGTGGCGGCGCCCGCTCCGCACGCGATCTACACCAACGACGATCGAACGCTGCGGAGCGCACGCAAACTGGCGGACAAATATGGCGTCCCCGTGGTGATCCATCTCTCCGAAACTAAGCGTGAGAATGACGATGCTATCCAAACGCGCGGGATGACGCCCACGCGGTTGCTGGATCTTCTAGGCGTTCTGAATGGACCAACCATCGCGGCCCACGGAGTTTGGCTCGATGATGCCGATATGCAGATCCTGAAAGCGCACGGGACTGGAATCGCACACTGCCCTTCCAGCAACATGAAACTGGCGAGCGGAATTGCGCCGGTGGTGAAGCTACTGAACCTTGGGATAACGGTGGGAGTTGGAACCGATGGACCGGCGGGGAGCAACAACGATTTCGATCTGATGGAAGAGATGAATCTCGCCGCTGATTTGCAGAAGGTCTCGAGCGGCGATCCAACCGTGCTCAACGCGGAGCAGGCGGTAGCAATGGCGACCATCGCTGGAGCGCGCGTCGCGGGTTTGGAAAAGGAGATTGGTTCGCTCGAATCGGGAAAGCGCGCGGACTTGATCGCGCTGCGGCTGGACCGGCCGCACGCTGTGCCGCTCTACAACGTTTATTCTCAAATTGTTTATGCGTTGAAAGGTTCGGACGTGCAGGATGTGGTGGTCAATGGGAGGGCGATCGTGCGGGACGGACGCTCGCTCACGCTGGATCAAACCTTAGTCCTTTCCAAAGCCAAGGAATACGCCGCGAAGGTCGTAGCGTCGTTAAAGTAATATCACGCCGTTCGCAGGCGGAAGCGCCTGCGCCACTTTCACAGTATTATCACCGCTCAGGGTTCGGACTATATTAGGGCCGGCTGATCAGGCCGATTCTAAAAGCATGAGCCTGTTTCATTGGAAAGAAGAATACAGCGTCGATCACTCTGAGATCGATATGCAACACAAAAGGCTGTTCCAACTCGCCGACAACCTGCATACAGCCATGGCGCAAGGCAAAGGCAACGCTGCGCTGAGCAAGACGCTGAATGATCTAATCGAGTATACGAAACATCATTTCGCTTGCGAAGAACGGCTGATGCAGACGCATCACTATCCGGAATTTGCAAAGCATAAAGTGCTGCACGATGAGCTGACAACGCGCGTGATCGAGTTTCAAAAGGGCTTCGCGGCAGGACGTACGGCGATGAGTATCGAGTTGTTGCAGTTCCTGAAAGATTGGTTGAGTCATCATATTGGCGAGACCGATCGAAAAGTCGCGGTGTACCTGAAGAGCAAAGCGGCATAAAAGTTTCTTGACCGAAAACCAGGAGAGCAACTCCCTCTCGGCTGCACTACAAAGTTTCCGGTTTCACTAAAAAGGAAGCAGTAGAGCAGAGTTAACCTTCCGCTTGGCAGAGTCGAATCGCTGCGAGCTTAACCATCGTTCGATGGTTTTTTCCAAGGGAGTTGAAAATGTATCGATCCAAATCTTGTGCACTTTTTCTTCTTACGCTTTTCACGTTGGCTGTGATGATTACACCAGCGTACTCAACGACTATTACCACTTACTCCGATTCGGCTAGCTGGCTGGCTGCAACGACCGGCGTAGTTCAAGCGGATAATTTCGAGGGGATGGCGCCGTCCGGCGGCTACACCGTTTATTCCGGCGGGATTTTTCAGAACGGTGTGGAGTTCATCGGCCTCTCGGGCACGACTGGGGTTATGGACACGACCCAAGCGTCGTACTACAACTTCGGCACAGGCGATGCGGGATTCGTCATGGGAGCACCAGACGTCCGGATCACGCTACCAGCCCCGGTGACTGCTTTTGGCATCAATCTCTTTACAAACCCACCTAATCTGACTTACACGGTCACTACGCTCGCTACACCCTTCTCTGTTCCAACATTCGCTGTTCCGACCCCCGCGTTTTTCGGGATCACCTCGGATACCGCCTTTTCCACGGTAGACCTAGGCGCTCCCGCCGGAAGCACGTATGCCTTCTTCGACAATTTCCAGTGGGGCACGGCTCAGGCTGGACAACAGAGCCAGGGACAGGTACCGGAGGCTGGGACGTTCCTGATGATCGGCACGGGGCTGATGGGACTTGCGATCTTCAGACGAAAAGCGCATCGGCCGCGTTAAGCGCCTAACCGCGCTGCGCGGCGGCGGCGGTTCTTCGGTTGTTCGGTTATTCGGTTCTTCGGTTCGAACTGAATAACTGAACAACCGAATAACGTTCTATAATCTTATTGATGACCCAGAACTCGAACTGGCGGCCTGTCGCTTTATCACTCACGGTGCTGGGTGCTATCGTTCGATTGATTCCGCATCCGTCCAACTTCGCGCCCGTTGGCGCCACCAGCTTGTTTGCAGGCGCTCGATTGGCCGTGTGGCAAGCTTACCTCGTGCCGCTGGCGCTGATGGCCATTACCGATCCGATAGTGGCCAGCTTCTACCACGTTCCCGCCTACTCTCCATATCAGATATTTGTCTACGGCAGCTTCATGATTGCGGTTTGGTTGGGACGGCGTCTGCGAGGTACCGAAAGCGTGGTGCGGATCGCGGGACTCAGCGTAGTAAACAGCATGCAGTTTTTCCTGATCACCAATTTCGGAAGCTGGCTCTGGTTCCAAGGTTATCCAAAGACGGCTGCTGGATTGGCCACCTGTTATAGCGCTGCGATTCCGTTCTTCGGACGGACGCTGGCCAGCGATTTGATTTTCACCGGCGTTCTGTTTGGACTGCATGCCTGGCTCAGCCGGACCATTGCCGCACGCGAACGGGTGGCCGCGGCGGCTTGAAGCGGGTCGCTCTCTCCTGGAGCAGCGGCAAGGATAGCGCGTGGACACTCCACCTGCTGCGGCAAAATCCCTCCATTGAAGTTGTCGCGTTAATAACAACAATCAATCAGGAATTCGACCGCGTCGCAATGCATGCGGTGCGGCGTGAGCTGGTGGAGCTGCAGGCCGACGCCGCCGGATTGCCGCTGTTGAGGGTGCCCCTGCCTTGGCCGTGCTCTAACGAAGAATATGAAGCACGAATGCGCGAGGTTTGTGCGCGGGCGATCGGAGAGGGCGTGGAGGCGATTGCGTTCGGCGACTTATTTCTGGCGGATATCCGCGCTTATCGTGAGCGGCAGCTAGCCGGTACCGGACTGGAGCCGCTGTTCCCGGTTTGGCAGATCCCGACGCGCGAGCTGGCCATCACTATGATCGCAGCCGGACTCCGCGCCAAGATTACCTGCGTCGACCCGAAGTTGTTGCCGCGCCAATTCGCAGGGCGCGAGTTCGACACCGCTTTCCTGAACGATCTTCCGGCGGGCGTGGACCCCTGTGGCGAAAATGGCGAGTTCCATTCCTTCGTGTATGCGGGGCCGATGTTTGGCGCGCCCATTCCAGTGGAATTGGGAGAGATCGTGGAACGTGATGGATTTTTCTTCGCCGATCTGAAAGGAACTCTCCCGGCGCGGCATTCCTAGGCTGAGCCGCGCATCCGATGCCGGGCACTTTCGCCGAGGCGAGGCCGTCTAATTTGGAGGTGGCGCGAAGGAGATCAACATGAAGTCCATCACGTTCAGTGTGCTTGCCGCCGCGGTGCTCGCGCTCGGCTGGGCGGGCAGCACTACTTTATCAAAGAATGATCCAGTGTCTATCGCCGTCCAAAAAGGCGCCCAGTGGTTAATATCCACGCAAGGCAAAGACGGAGGCTGGGGCCAGGATGGTGGCGAAACATCTTATGTTCGTCCAGGCGAGCGCCTGGAATCCGGCGGAAACGATGTGGCGAACACAGCGGTGGCCGCTACCGCGCTGCTCCACGCCGGCAGCACGCCAACACACGGCGAATATCAAGCGGCGTTAGTGCGCGCTGTGGATTTCATTTTGCGGCGTGTGGACGAGAGTCCGGCCGAGGGGCTAGAGGTGACTTCTCTGCGCGGTACGCAGATTCAACGCAAGCTCGGGCCATGCATCGATACGTTCCTGACGTCGACATTGTTAGCTGAGCTGGACGGCGAAATGGGAAATGCACGCGCCAATGCGCACGTTCGTCAAGCGCTCCAAAAATGCGTCGCGAAGATTGAGAAGAACCAGCTCAAGGATGGGAGCTGGAATATCGCGGGCGGCTGGGCGCCGATTCTAGGAACCTCGATGGCGTCGCGCAGTTTATATGTGGCGCAACAGAAAGGCGTCGCGGTGTCGGCCGGGACCATGGCGAAGGTGCAGGATTATACGGCTAATCAGGCGCAGGCGGGCGCCGTCGCTGGAGCGGCTTCTTCGCCCGGGGCGGCTTCTTCGCCCGGGGCCGCTTCTTCGATGGTAGTAGTATCCGCCGGCGTTCCGCTGTATCAGGACGCACAGGCGCTGGAACAGCTCAGCCGCACTGAAAAAGATCGCAAGGAAAATGCCCCGCGGATCAAAGCCATGACTGGCCGGCTCGCGAATCCGCAACACGTCATGGGATTCGGCTCTTTCGGCGGCGAAGAGTTCTTCTCGTATCTCAACATCAGTGACAGCTTGCACCGTACAGGCGGCGAGGAATGGGAGAAATGGAATGGCGAAATCAAGGCCAAGCTGCTGAAGTTGCAGAACGAAGACGGAACCTGGGCCGGACACCACTGCATCACGGGCCGCGTGGCAGTAACCAGCGCTGCTATTCTGGTGATGCTTGTGGATCGGGAGCCGATACTTGCATCTAGCGTTACGAAGAAAAATTAGACCGGCGGCCGCGGTTCTCGCCATTGTTCTGGGAGCCGGTTGTTCCCGAAGACCGCAATCGGCTCTGGCGGGAGCCGCGAATTACCTTTGGAGCCACCAATCGCGCGACGGAGGCTGGCCCAGCCGCACTTACGGGCTGCTGCGGTCCGGACAATCTTTAACACCGTTCGTTCTGGACGCTCTGCTACAGGTTCCCAGTAATGTGTATCGGCTGCCGTCCGACAAATTGGAGCGGGCTATCCGATTCATCCGCGCGAACACGAACGCGGATGGGGTGCTGGGAATGATGGATCCGAGTCTGCCTGATTACCCTAATTACGCGACGGCGCTCGCGGTGAGCGCACTCTGCCGGGCTAAACGCGCAGGCTGGGAGAAAGACATCCAGCCCATGGTTGCGTACTTGCGGCGGATGCAGTTCAGCGAGCAGAATGGCTGGAAACCGGCGGATGCTCCCTACGGGGCGTGGGGCATGGGAGGAATGGAGCATCCACCTCCGAATCCCGGCCATGTGGATTTATCCATGACACGGTATGTGCTCCAAGCGCTGCGCGCCGCCGGCGTTGCCTCCGACGATCCGGCCTTCGCCCGGGCCCGGATATTCATCGAGCGTTGCCAGAACTACGATCCCGAGCATCCGAAAGATGCCGACGGCGGCTTCTTCTTTTCCACGACTGAATCCGATACGAACAAAGCCGGGCAGGACGGCCAACATTTCCGCAGTTACGGCACTACCACCGCCGACGGCATTCTAGCGCTGGTGGCAATCGGCGGGACTCTTCAGGACCGCCGGATCCGCGCGGCGCACAATTGGTTGATCTCGCATCATCGCGATATGGCTGTCCCAGGCTTCGTCGGACCGGCCTACCAGCGCTGGCCGCAAGGACTGGCCTTCTATTACGCAGCGTCGGCCACGGAGGCTTTCCACGCGCTGGGAACGCTCATGGATCCTTCGGTTGCCAATGCGCTAAAACGAACCCAGCGGCGTGACGGAAGTTGGGTGAATCCGGAGAATCTGGTGAAGGAAGACGATCCGCTGATCGCGACTGCGTTCGCCGTGCGGGCGCTGGTGAATCAGTGAAGCGGGAGGGCGGGGCTACCTCGAATTTGGCTTGAAGCGGACGGTCCCTAGCGCCTCGATCTCGCCGGTGTCCTAGTCGAAGTGGCTTCGTCCGCCGTTAGGGTCTGCGCACATCACCCACAAGCTCTGAAATACTGAGCGCCGACATCTCAGTACGCAAACATCCGGGTAGTGTCCCGCTGCCTTCCGCCTTCCGCCGCAAGTTATTATGAGCTAACCATGGCAAGCGAGATCGAGTTCGATCATCAGGTCTGCAGCAACGTGGCTGACGCCACTACTCGCGAATGGCTTGACACCAACGGCATCGGCGGTTTTGCATCATCCACGATCATCGGCCTCAACACCCGGCGCTATCACGGATTGTTGGTTGCTGCAACGAAACCGCCGGTGGGCCGCTTGGTGCTGCTCTCAAAGCTCGAAGAAACGCTGATCCTGGATAGCGAGCGTTTCGATCTGGGCGCCAATCAATACGCCGGTGCGGTTGATCCGCATGGCTACGTCTATTTGGAATCGTTCCGTTTGAAGCCATTCCCGCAGTTCACGTATCGAGTGGCCGGAATCCAAATCGAAAAGTCCCTCTTTTTGGTGCGCGGCCAGAACACAGTGGTGATCTGCTACCAGTTCTCCGGCAACTTCGAGGGCCGGAAGTGCTCACTCGAGGTTCGACCATTGATTGCGTTTCGCGATTATCACAACACCACGCACGCCAATGACGCGATCAATCGCCAGGTGGAGGAGCGGCCGGGCGTAGCGACCGTGAAACCTTATGCGGATCTGCCCAGCCTGCACTTCACTCACAACGCCGACGCGCTGGATGCCTCGTGCTTTTGGTTTTACAACTTCGACTACGAACGTGAGCGCGAGCGAGGTTTGGATTATCAAGAAGATCTGTACAGCCCATTCCTGCTGCATTTCGACGCGGGGAAAACCGCTTGCCCCACCGTCGTTGCATCCATCGATGAGCACTCCGCCGCCGAGGTCGACACGCTTAAGACGCGCGAAGTGGATCGCCGCAAGAAGATTGTCGCTGCGGCTCCCGTGAACGACGATTTCGCGCGCTTGCTGACAAGCGCGGCGGACCAGTTCATTGTGGCGCGCGGCGAACAGAAGTCGGTGATCGCCGGTTATCCATGGTTTGGAGATTGGGGCCGCGACACGATGATTTCGCTGCCGGGACTCACGCTGGTTACCGGCCGCTATGACGACGCTCGCAGCATCTTGCGAGGATTCGCTGCGAATGTCGACCGCGGAATGCTGCCGAACCGCTTCCCGGATGCCGGCGAAGCGCCGGAATACAACACCGTGGACGCCACGTTGTGGCTGTTCCACGCCGTTTTCGAATTTCTACGCTACACGCGCGATTACGAATTCGTGCGGACGGAGCTCTATCAGCCATTGGTGGAAATCCTGGCGTGGCACGAGCGCGGAACGCGTTATGGGATCGGCCTGGATTCGGATGGCTTGCTGCACGCGGGCGTTCCGGGCGTACAACTCACCTGGATGGACGCCAAGGTCGGCGACTGGGTGGTGACGCCGCGCATGGGCAAGCCTGTGGAGATTCAGGCACTCTGGTATAACGCGCTGCGAGTGATGGAACGGCTGGCGGCGGGTTTTGCCGACCACGACCAGGCGGCGCATTACGGCGCTCTGGCGGAACGCGCGCATTCCCGATTCCAGACGGCCTTCTGGAACGAAGATGCCGGATGCCTCTACGACGTGCTGAGCGACAACGGGCCGGATCGCTCCATCCGCCCCAACCAGATTTTCGCCGTCAGCCTTCCGCATCCGATTCTTGAGCAGCACCTGGCGTTGCGCGTGCTTGATGTCGTGGAGTGGGAACTGCTTACGCCCTATGGCCTGCGGACGCTTTCGCCGCGTGATCCCAACTATCACGGTAGATTCGGCGGCGACCCGCATACTCGCGACGCCGCGTATCATCAAGGCACTGTGTGGCCTTGGCTGCTCGGCCCGTTTCTAACCGCGTACGTCAAAGTGCACAGCGATAGCCAGGAGGCACGCCACCGCGCGGACCAGTTCCTGGATGCTCTACGTGCGCATCTCTGGCAAGCGGGTCTGGGGCAGATTTCGGAAGTCTTCGATGGCGATCCGCCGCACCAACCGGGGGGCTGTATCGCGCAGGCCTGGAGCGTGGCGGAGATCCTCCGCACTTATGTCGAGGACGCGATGGGGAGAAAACCGAGTTTCTAACTCGTTTCTCGTTTCTCGTTTCTCGTTTCTCGTTTCTCGTTACCAGCACTTGCAGGTGTCCTCTATAGGGGATAGTATTCCTTTATAGAGGAGGCGGAGCGAACAGTGTCAAAGGGACTTCAGTTGGACGAGCTCGGAAATCGGATTCGCGGGGAGCGGCGGCGTAGGGGTCTGTCCCTGGAGCAACTCGCCGAAAAGGCGCGCGTGAGTCGCTCGATGCTTTCGGCGGTGGAGCGAGGCGACAAAGCGCCATCGGTGCTGATTCTCGATCAAATCGCGACCGGGTTGGGATCCTCGATTGCACGGTTGTTGGCATCGGAACAGGAGGGGCGGGTAATGCTCTTGCGCACTGAGGACCAGAAAGTTGCCCGCGATCCGTCTGGTTGGGAACGCCGCATTCTTTCGCCGGTATTGCCGAATGTGGAGTTCGAGTTTATGCGGACGACGCTCGGGCATGGTGTGAACGCCGGAGCCTTTCTGCCTCACAATCCCGGTTCCAGGGAATACGTGGCGGTGGAGCGAGGCGCACTCAAGCTCACATTGGATGGCACAGCCTACGTTCTGAAGAAGGGCGACAGCATTTATTACGCCGGCGACTGCGTGCACGAATTCGCGAACCCGGACCAGCGGCGCTGCTGCGATTATTACCTTGCCATGGACGTCACGGGCCATCCGGAGCAGTTACGTCATCGCCTTCGAGCTGAAAGGAGAAAACACCGTGCGACTCACTGAGGCGGAGTTCCGAAAATTAGGCTACCAGGCCGTCGACATGGCTGCCAAGTATTTCGTCGAGGTTCCGCGCGGCCCCGTTTTTCAGAGGATGCACGAGAGCGAACGACAGGCTCTCATGAACATGCCGATGCCAGTGGCGTCACTCTCCGGCGACGAAATCCTGCGGTTGCTCGGTGAGCAGATACTGCCTCATCCGATGGGAAACGGCCACCCGCGTTTTTTTGGTTGGGTAAATTCGCCGCCCGCCATGCTGGCAGTGATCACGGAGATTCTGGTTGCTGCAATGAATCCCAGTTGCGCCGGTGGCGATCACGCGGCCATCTATCCGGAACACTGCGTGATCCGATGGCTCATGAACGTGCTCGGATTTCCAATTGAAGGAAGCGCCGGGCTGCTGGTGAGCGGCGGATCGGCGGCATCTCTAACGGCGTTGGCGGCGGCGCGGCACAGAGCGCTTGGCCAACTCGGAATTGACGTTCGAAAACAGGGCGTCGGCAACCACGACCGGCTCCGCCTTTATGCCTCCACCGAAGTGCACAGTTGCATTCAAAAAGCGGTTGAGCTTTTGGGCCTTGGATCAGATTCGATCAGATGGATCGAAGTGGATGAGGACTTTCGGGTGTCGTTGGACCACCTGCGGCGGGCGGTGCGTGAGGACCGCGAGCGAGGATGGCATCCGTTTTGTGTAGTCGCGAGCGCGGGCAGCGTTCAGACTGGCGCTATCGATCCGTTGGACATGCTGGCTCGTTTCGCAGCAGAATCGAACCTGTGGATGCATGTAGACGGCGCATATGGGGCAGTAGCAATGTTGGATCCGCATTCGAGGCCGCTGCTCGAAGGCATTGAGCGCGCGGATTCTATCGCTCTCGATCCGCATAAATGGTTATCTGTTCCGGTGGAATGCGGGTGCGTGCTGGTGCGCGATGGGGCGCTGCTTCGGGACACTTTCTCGCTTGTTCCTCCTTACATTCGCACGGAAACCGGTAAGGGAATAGGCAATCTTCCTTGGTTTGCTGAGTACGGCATGCAGCAGACCAGGGGATTTCGAGCTCTGAAACTTTGGGTCACGCCAGCGAATGCCGGCACGTTGGGATTGGAGCAGCAGATCGCACGCCAGATCGCGCTCGCACGTTATTTGGCGGAAAGAGTCGACGCAGCGCCCGATTTTGAATTGCGGTCGAAGGGTCCACTTTCGATTGTCTGTTTCCGCTATGTTCCCGAGGAAATTGCCGGGAACGAAGAAGCCCTGGACGCGCTGAATAAGAAAGTGATGGAGCATATGCAGGCGGATGGGAGAGCGTTCGTCACAAGCGCGACGCTGGCCGGCCGGTTTGTGTTGCGCGCCTGCATTCTACACTACGACACCACGGAAGCGGACATCGACGCGATGCTGCAGGCGGTGGAAGACGCGGCCCGGCAGGTAATGGAATGAAACCTGAAGCCGACGTGGGCGTCGGCCGCGGACCAGGGGGTCCGCCCCACTCAGGACTTTCTGATTCTTATGCCGCCGTTGGTGGTTGTGGCCCGAATGGTTGGGCCGCCATTGCCGATATCGAAGGAGAGGTTCTTGTCGATGCGTCCATGAAGCGTGATGGGGAACTCAACATTGACTCCACCGTTCACCGTCGATGTTTCGATATGAGCTGAATAGCTGGAGGGGACGTTTAGGCTGACGCCACCATTGGTGGTCTCCACGTTCAAGCCCGAGCCATCCCAGCGATCACCGGCCAGTGTGACATGCAACCCTCCGTTGGTGGTGTGGCCGTGGACCTCACCCGCCAGCCGTTCCAGCGTCACTCCGCCATTCAGTGCTTCAAAGTCGATGTTGCCGCGCAAGTCCGCAAGGCGGATTCCGCCATTGAAAGTCTTCATCTCCAGGTCAGATTGGCGGGGCGCGAAGATTTCGTAGGAGACCGACCAGTTGTGGTGCTGGTCCATCTCGGGACCCTCGGCGTGGATCTGGCCCGATCCGGACGCGAAGCGAATGGCGGAAACCATGCTCCGGGCCTCCGAGTCCGTGTCCGCCGCGGTATCGATGCGGGCCCGCACCCATACGTCCGCGCGGTCCCAACCGTTTACCCTGATCCCGCCATTCATCCCGGGATCGATTCGAATGGCGCCCTTCGAAGCCGCGAGAGTCTGTTCTTTCATCTCGCAATGGCTGACCAGGTGGTCGTTGTGGTTTCGCTCGTCGCAATTCAAGCGAGGCGTGGGATTCTGGGCCAAAAGCGGCAGGCCGGAAAGCGCTAGAAAAATCAGTAAATTCGTTCGCATGGTTTTCCTCTTGGGGGTTTAGACGGAGGAACCCGAAATCGGTGCCTAAAGAGAAAAAGAAGCAGGCTCGACAACGGCTGACATGGACCCCTTGGAATTGGGCATGCGCCAGTCGGCGCCGTAGGCGTGGATCTGGTCCCGGCCAAACTCGGCTTGGGCGAGTTCGCAGGTCATCACGACGGTCCGCCCGGTGGTATCCACCTCCACGGCGTGGTTCCAGGCGTCCGTCTCGCCGCAGGCAAACAGTTTTTCGAGCATTTCCACCACGTATTCGTAGGTGTGCTGATCATCGTCCAATAGGACGACGTTGTACAGAGGCACTTTTTGGTCCCGGATTTCCTTCTTGATTTCAGGAACGGAAGTGACGCCCGGCATGCCGCTTAACATCGTAGCGCAGGTTCGCCGGGGCGTTGCGGTGTTATTATGAATGTAAGGGGGCGCAACGGATTCGACGGGATTGAATCGTTGTGGGAAGGCGTGCCGGGTTCCGAGCTCCCGTTAAACGATCGGAAAACCAGAACTGCCAATCAGCAGTTTGCATACGCTGCCTAATTAATTAGGTAGCCGCCCCGGGTGCTGGGCCTCGACGGCATCCTCAGGGCGTCATCTTCGAGGATTGGGCCGAGAGCTTCTGTCCGGAGCAGTAGGCTGACGACAATCGGGCTAAGCCGTCGTTTTCTTGCCGGTTCTAATGCGGCGGCCGACAATCACCGAATCGGAAACGCACGTAGTTCTTTTCACGGCGGGCTTTTTCGGACGCGGGTTCGACTCCCGCCGCCTCCACCACTTAAAACAAGTTCGGAAGACAAACGCCAAGAACGGGCTGCTAAGGTGCGGCTACGTTGTACGCACTCTCCGCACGCGCTCGAAAGAACTGCGGCCACATCCAGTGCAGTATTCTGGAATACGTACCAAACATGCAAAGATATTTCTGGTTGACCGTAATTTCAATCCTTACGTTACTTGCGGGCACCGTTTCCAGAGCCGACGATTCTGTGTGCGCACCACTGGTAAGCGGTGTCCGATTCACCTGTCCGGTTGGATGGCAGGTTGTTGACGAGGACCACCCGCGGCCGAAGTCCATAACGCTCGGCAACTTCCCTCGTAATCCGGACAGAAGTCAATCGGAAGTCACGCCTGCAGGCAAGAGCACGATCTCGATCTTTCCCATGCCGGACCTCTACCGGGATATGGAGGAGTGGATCATAGCCACCCAACACATGGCTCACACTCCATTTGAAGACCACCAGGAGACAAAGGAATCATTCCTTAACAAGAGCGAGGGCCGTATATCTGCTCGCTGCTTCACTTCCCAATCGCGGCCCTTGACTGTGGGGGATCGGAGCTGTCTGTTCACGATCGGCAATGTGCCGCTGATGATCGAGCTTCATCATACTCGTGACGCAACGGGGATCGCAGCGCTAGAAGCACTGGTTGGACAGATGATCGAATCAGCTCGCCCCGCATCGCTCCCCAGTCGGAAGAAGTAGCTCTGCGGTGCGGTCCCTCATAGCCGGATTCACCGAGATGCCTATCGTCTAAGACAGGCTTTCTCGGACGCGGGTTCGACTCCCGCCGCCTGCATTTTTTTATTTTAACTTAATTAGATAGACAGCGCATCTGGCTATTGGAATAAATCCGGCGCATTTTCATGCGCTAGCACTTCGGGTAACTTGTGTATAATCTCACGAGGGTCTCCTGCTAACAATCCAGAACTAACCCCGAGGGGATCGAACATAAGTGCACTCTCGATCCAGACCAACTTCACCGTCGTGGCCGCCGATCCAAGCGGCGCCGCGGCGGCGGAAAGTGTGACAAACTTATGAGCCTCTTCGACTATCCGCGCATCAACTTCGTTGGAACAATCCAACTCAACCCCGGGACCGCCAACAACGACGATTATGCCGCTAACTTCACCTACAAGGGACAACCGCTCGGCCTGATCGATTCCAAAAAAGTCGAACCGCGCACGTATGGAATGTCAGACGCGGATTTCATCGCATGGGTGCAGCAGGTTCAGACTGTGGATGTAGTGGGCAGTCCAAGCCAGACTGCGCAGACCATTCCCGCCGAATGGAATTATTACGGCGATATGGATTCGTCGCCTCTCTCCGTTTCCGTCGCAGGCGTTCAGGCGGGCAACGCAACGGTACCATCGAACCTGATTGGCGCCACACTCACGTTCTCCGGTGTGATCACGGACGTCAACTCCGAAGGTTCACCCCCTTCGACACAGTTTTTTTTCGACAACATCACGCTGGCGGCGGGCGGCACGACGTTCCTCAGCGGCGCCCCTAGTAAGGGCGCCTGCCAATGCCTCAACTTCTACCGCAATGTCAACCTCACCGCGGACGCCGGCGCCGGCGGCTACGTCTACCACGTGATCCGCAAGGGTCCGAAGACCACCATTAATCTGCCTGGCTTCGGCGCCCCCGATGTCGCGGGTGTCATCTTCCGCTACTACCTGTATCGTCCGATCTCCATCAACGACAACGCACAAATCGTGGCTCTTTACAAAGAGGGCAAGACCAATCCGGTTACCATCCAGATGGCCGGAACGTTCGCCCCGCTCTACGATCACGAAACGATTTTCACGGGACCGGCCGGCCGTCTCATGGTCGCCAATACCGCGACCATCCCCAGCCCGCCGAAAGGTAAGAACAATGCCGGCGGCGGGCCCATTGCGCTTGCACCCGGAACGCTCCATCAGAAGAACAACATCATCTCCGCCGATTTCATCGGAACGTTTCCCGAGAACTACCAGGGCAACCCCGGCCTGCCGGATCCGAAGTTCGACTTCGGGCCAGTTTCACTGGTCGTGTCAGTGGCCGGCGCCAGCGCCGTAATCGGACCGGTGGACTACGCCAACGTCGCCGCGGGCAATCAGAGTGGATGGATCTTCGACTTCGATATCTCCGGCAACGCAGCCGCGCAACAGATCCTGAAGGACTCCGACGCCTCGTTCACTCTCGAGAGCTCCAATCCCGCGCTCGGCAATGTCCTCCAGGAAGCCGGTCATTACTTCGTTTCCAACCAGCAGGGCATTTACGCGGAACAGCACGGCAGCGGCGAGTTGTTTCTCAACCAAGGCATCGAGGAACACGCCACGGTTCATGTATACCGCCGTGGCCGCGAGCTGTCCAGCGCAGACTGCCCGCCGATTACCGTGTGGCAATATCGATCGATTCCTTTGGAATCGCCGGGCAACGCCGTGCCGATTGCCACGAACTTCAAGCCGGGCCAGCGGATGGTGGTGGATACCTCGCAACCCGGAAACTTCCTGTTCACATTCTCGATCGACGCGGCGGAGGCGCCGCCCACGGGCTACAGCACATTCATGAATCCGCCGTACATCACCAACTATCCGGCGATCAGCCTTCGCATCCTACCAAATTGCGTCGATTTCAGCCAGTACTATGCCGATCCGCATGCAATGGAACCTGTGGGTAATGACTCGTTGACCTTTGAAGTTGTTTACCGATACGTCTTGCGGACTTATTATCTGCTGTACCCGTCCATGAACCAGGTCATTCCGCTGAACTCGGAGCCGGCCGTGGCGAAATACGCCAGCGCTATCCTTGCACGGACGGAGCAATCGATGTGGATGACCAGCGGCTACATGCCGCGCACCCGCGACATGTCTCTCAGCCGCCGGACACTTCTGCGGGCGTGGTGCCGCAAAGTGCTGGCTCGAAAACCGTAGACCGCAATCGAGCTTCCGATGAACTATCGTTTCGCCGATGGATTGGAGCGCGAATCCGCGGCGGGACGCTTGCCATAGGTGAAGAAGTTGGCACGCGATGATGTCACTTGCATGATTGCGAATAAATGTCGCCCAACGATGATGAGACTTCCAGCGTCGGCGAACGACAGGAGTGAATTTCCGCAGAAAAAAGCTCAGCCCAGACAGCGGGCGCTTCGCGGAGGCAGGGAGCAAGAGGATGGCCAAAGGGGCTCACACGCGCGTTACCGGCAGATGTCGCGCAGCACGTGCAGGCCATCCGTTCCGTCCGCACCGGAACTGTTGTCTGGCGAGTGCGTGTAATCATGATGCCGCGCCGAGGAATAGCCAAGCCACGGGAACCGCGTCAGGCTCTGGCATTTCGTCAACATGTAAGAAGCGACGCGCGTCTGACGCATGGCCAGCGCTTGCACCAGCAGGTCGCTCTGCAATTTCGCGATTCGCGGCCAATCCTTCATATCGCCGTCGAATTCGGGCGGATCAACCCGTTCGTACTGGGGAGGCAGTCCGGCAATGGCGCGCTCCAAATCCCGAATACTCGACAAATGCTCGTCCACGCGGGCCTTATCGTCCGCTGGCAGCGACTTCTCCAGCGTCGAAGCGTCCGCCCGCACCACATCCAGAATGCTGCGCACCAAACAAGCGGTCAAACAGCCGGTGCGGAATCATCTCAGGCGGCGGCGCCCGCTCGTGTCCCGCCCAACTCATGCTGCGCTGCATGCTCTCGCGCCGGAGATAGAGGGTGCTAGAATCGCTCATGCGCTTCCCGATCATCATCTTCGCCGCAGTGGCGATACTGTGGGCTCAAACACCCACGCCCCGGAGAATCGGGTATACCCGCGTGTTTCCGCAGCAAGGCCAGTTGGAGCTCTTCGTTGCCGCATCCGACGGTAGCAACGAGCGCCCGCTTCTCGCAAGCAAAGATACGGATTACGACCCAATCTGGGCTCCTGACGGGAAATCAATCGTTTTCACATCCGACCGGAACGGATCGGCAGATCTGTTTCGTGTAAATCCCGACGGCAGCGGACTCACGCGGCTCACCACGGACCCGGCCTACGACGATCAAGCGGCATTCTCTCCCGATAGCAAGCAACTGGTGTTCGTCAGCACGCGCGGGGGCGGCATGGCCAATCTCTGGACGATGGATCTGGCCACGTTGCGAGCCACGGCGCTCACCACAGGAAAGACCGGCGATTTTCGTCCGGCATGGTCGCCGGACGGGAGTTGGATCGCTTTCTCCTCGGTTCGCGGCAACCCGATGCCTTTCGCTCATGGCCGCTGGGAGCGGCTGCAGTTGGCGGATATTTACATCATTCGCCCCGACGGCTCCGGGCTAAAGAAGATCACCAAGAGCGGAGAATTCTGCGGCAGTCCGAAATGGACGGGCGCGAGCCGCGTCATCGCGTATTGCATGACCGGCGAACAGACACTCGCGAATCGGAGAGTGGCTCCTGAGCCCGGAAACGACACGCGCCTGGTATCTATCGATACAGCGACGGGAACGTCAACCGATCTGCCCGCTTCGCCGGGTGTCAAAATAAATCCGACGCCGCTAGCTGCGGACGAGATCGGATTCATAAAGAAGGATACGGCGGAGGCGGGTATTTATTACTCGAGCGGCCGCCGCGGGCCGCGTGGCGCCATCCGTGCGGCATCCTGGTCGCCCGATGGAACCCACGTGGTCTTTGCCAAACGTACTAACGCACCGCGGCCGGCGTGGCGCAGCTCATTCAGCCGCAATCCGCATTACGAATTATTCCAGACTGGACTGCAGCCGGCGTTCAGCCCATCTGGAAATGAGTTTGTTACGGTGGCACCGGCCGGAAAACTTGGAGCAGCTCTCAGTGTTACTACAGTGTCCAGCGGAATATCCAAAGTGGTTTATCAAGACAAAAGCCGGAACGTACTGGCCGGCGCCTGGTCGCCCGACGGCAGCCGGATCGTCTTCGGCATCGGCGGATTCGCGGCGTTCTTCGACGGTTTTCGCTCGTTATTTCTCAAACCCATCGATCGCGTTGAGGACGGCGCCCAGGTGGCGATCGTCAATGCGGACGGGACAGGATTCCGCGAACTCACCGCAGGCTTGGGCAACAACGCGTTCCCATCGTTTGCGCCGGACGGCAAGCGAATCGTGTACCGGGCGTTCGAAAAGGATGGATACGGGCTGCGCATCATGAACCTCGAGACGCAGGCGGTGACGACGCTAACCGCGGAATACGATAATTTCCCATTGTGGTCGCCGCGCGGCGATCTGATCATGTTCTCGCGTTTGGTGGACGGCGCCTATGAGGTCTACACAGTCAAGCCTGACGGTCGAGGATGGAAGCGCCTCACGTTCACGCTTGGCAACGACGCGCACATGGCGTGGTCGCCGGACGGCGAGTACATCGTCTTCACCAGTTCGAGGATGGGCTTTAAGGATGAAGTGGTTTACACGGATGCGCCGCAGCCCTATGGCGAAATTTTCGTGATGCGCTACGACGGCACAGGCGTTGAGCAACTCACCGATAACCAATGGGAAGACGGCACTCCCGCATGGCAGCCCCTGGCCGCGCGCCAAGTTGCCCTCCGCTAGCGTTTGCTGACGGGATGCGTTTTCTTCGAGGTCGGGAAACTTACGTTAGCAGCGGCCCAATCTTCTGAGTCGCTGTCGGAAACTTGCCGATACCCGCGCCTACCACTTCATCGGCCACCGTTACATACACATCGGCGACCGTCCCGGTAATGCGCGTGTGAGCCCCTTTGGCCAGCCTCTTGCTCCCTCCGGCCACAAGCATCGCCAGGCCGCTGTTTTTATGCGGATTGGCCTCGGCATGTTCGTGGACGAAAATCAGGCTGGTGTGGTCGAACAGCGTGCCATCGCCTTCGGGAACTGATTCGAGCTTGGCCACCAGATACGCGAACTCCTCCACGTGCCACCGGCAAATGTCGCGCAGCACATGCATGCCGTCCGTTCCGTCCGCACCGGCCGTTTTGTCTGGCGAGTGTGTGTAGTCATGATGCCGCGCCGAGGAATAGCCAAGCCACGGGAACCGCGTCAGGCTCTGGCATTTCGTCAACATATAAGAAGCGACGCGCGTCTGACGCATGGCCAGCGCCTGCACCAGCAGGTCGCTCTGCAATCTCGCGATTCGCGGCCAATCCTTCATATCGCCGTCGAAGTCGGGCGGATCAATCCGTGCGTACTGGGGAGGCAGTCCGGCAATGGCGCGCTCCAAATCCCGGATGCTCGACAAATGCTCGTCCACGCGGGCCTTATCGTCGGTTGGCAGCGACTTCTCAAGCGTCAAAGCGTCCGCCCGCACCGCATCCAGAATGCTGCGCTTCCGGTTCACCCAGCCCTCTTCGCGCGCACCAAACAAGCGGTCAAACAGCCGGTGCGGAATCATCTCAGGCGGCAGCGCCCGCTCGTATCCCGCCCAGCTCATGTTGCGCTGCATGCTCTCGCCGAAAGATTCCTGGGCCACACCAATCTGCAGCGAGCGGAAGCGCGAATCGCCACCGATCTTCGCCGCAATAATCTGGTCAATGGACGGCCCACTCGGTCCGCGGCCGGTGAAATCCAGGCCGGTCATCAAACCGCTCATGGAGTTCGTATGGCCGTTCCCTTTGCCGCTGGCGGCCGCATTGTCCACGCCGCTCAGCACGTGAATGTCCTTGCGCCAGGCGGCCAGCGGAGCGAGGCATGGAGTCAGTTCGTAGTCGCTTCCCTCTTCAGTGGGAATCCAGTAGCGTTCCGGAATGCCGTTTCCGTTGAACCACAGAACAAAACGGGTTTCAATTGGCTTCTCCACCAGGGCCACCTTCGCCGCCGTCTGGGGCGTGGCCGCATAAGCGGTCCCCGAGGAATTGAACATCGACACCAGTGGTGGAATGCCAATCGCGATCCGCGCTCCGGCTGCCGTGAGCCCTTTCAGCAGCGCCCTGCGGGACGTTCTAACGCGATTGGTGATTACCTGCGACATCCAGCCTCTGCTTCTCCTGAGGAAATTCTCTGAACAGCACTAATGACGATATTAACACTTTGAAGCGGAAACCTGAATTGCGAAAGTCGTCAGTGACGAGCCGGATGAGGGGCCCGTCCGCCGCCGTTTCGCTTCTTCCGGCCTGAAACCGGAAATACTGTTTCACGACGCACTCCTGGCATTGGGAACTCTTCGCCAGCACCGCGCCCAACTGTTGTGGCGACGAAAACTCCGAATTCGGAATGCCGGCAACGTACGCATTCGTGTTCAGCGGCAGCGTGATGATTCGCTTCGGTATGGGATGTTTTCCATCTTCGTCTTCGTCCTCATCCTTTTTCTTGCGGAATTCAAGGACCATTTGTTCTCTTCGCGCCCCAACCGCGTCGAACTTCTCAAGTCCGAATCCCACGGCATCCATCAGCTGGTGGCAGGTGGCGCACGAAGCGCTGGTGGTGTGTTCCGACATTCGGTCGCGATTGGTCTGGGGCTTGGCCTCCGTCACCGGCGGTAGATTCGTGTTCACGCCCGGCGGCGGATCCGGCACATGCTGACACAGGAACTGCTCCCGTACAAAGAGGCCCCGCGCCGTGGGTGATGAATCTTCCGGTTTCGCGGTCAATGCCAGAAACAAACCTTGCCCTAAAATTCCCGCGCGCTCCGAGTTCGCTGGGAACGCCACACGTTCGAAATCCCTGGCCGGCGCCGGTACGCCATAGATCCGCGCCAGTTCCGGGCTGACGTAACCGTAGTTGGCCGTAAAAAGATCCATGAAGTTGCCGTCGTTCCATACCAGGTCCGAGACAAACGTACGGGCCTCGGTGATCATGGCGTTGGCTGTTTCGCGCGTAAAATACGGGAACTTGCGACGGTCCTTGCTGGCGGTCGTCAACCGGTCAAATCGCAGCCATTGGCTGGCAAACTCATCCAACGATTCGTGAGCCCGCGGGTCCGCGAGCAAACGCCGCACCTGCTTCTCCACGCCCTGCCGGGTGGCCAGTTCGCCACGCTCAGCGGCGGCGAAAAGCTCGGCATCTGGCATGCTGTCCCACACCGAATACGAAAGCCGGCTGGCCGTCGCCCACGCCTTCAATTTCGGGTCGGTCGCTCGGTTGATCCAAAACAGGAAGTTCGGCGATTGCAGCATCGCCTCCACCACCAACTGCGCGCCTTTCAGGAAATCCGGTTCGTTTGCCAGCATGGATTCGTAGCGCTGCTGCTCCACGGGCGCGAGCGGCCGCCGGAACGCCTTCCGTCCGAATTCCCGCACAAACTGCTTCCCACATTCAGGCGTTGGCTTACAGGAAAGCAGCCCATGCGTATCGCCACCGCGAAAGGCCGATCGCGCCAGCTTCTCCGCGGCGTTGCTATAAGCCTCCTCGAGCAGCGGCGAAAGGCTCTGCCCGCGGGACTGGTTCAAGAATCCGTTGACGAAGTCCTCCGGCGGAAATTGCATCGCCGGTGCTGTTTGGTCGCCCAGCAAATCGCGCACCGTGTGGTTGTATTGGCTGTGTGTTAGGCGCCGCAGTTGCGCGTCTTCCGCCTCACCCCCGCCTTCACTTTCAAGCTCCCTATACTTCAGCGCCGTCTCAAGCTCGGCGCCCGACAATTGCGCCAGCTTCCGAATCCACGTTTTCAATACCGCTTCTTCCGGGCTGTTCTGCTTAATCCGCTCGCCGCCGGTATGCGGCATCCGCGCAGTCGGCTTCCGCAGCAAAAGCGACGCATCCAAATTTTGCCGGTCCACCAAAACAACCAGCGAATTCCCAAAAGCGGCGATCTTATCGGCATCCGCATCGGAGGCGGGAAAATGCAGCCGAGTGGCCGACGCCACGCCATCGGCGTTGTGGCAGGCACGGCAGTTGGCCTTCTCGAGAATCGGGAAAAGGGTGGTCCGGAAATCGGCGCTCTGCCCCCACAGAGCGCCGCCCGCCACAAACAACACAATCATCCGGTTCAGCACGAAACTCTCCATCGGCCCCGGCGGTTTTCTTCAGCCGCACCGCTCGTCCTTGTAGAATAACAGGTGATGCGCCAGGTCATTGCGGCCCTCCTCTTTTTTGCAGTCGCCGCGACGGCAGCCACCGAACGCGAGGTCGCAGAGTGGGTGCTCCGCTGGGAAGGCAGTTTGATCCTGCAAGGGTCGAACACGCCCATCCGCGATGTCTTTCAATTGCCTGCCGGCGACTTCCACATTGCCTCCATCGACCTCACCGCCGCCGTCATGCGCCCCGTCGAGCTCCGCAAACTCGAAGGCCTCACGCATCTGCGGCAGCTTTATCTGCCGGGCAAAATCTGGAACCCGGGCGCAGGCAACGAAGACAAAACCGGTGTGTTTGAAGCCCTCGCTTCGCTGACTTCCGTCGAGCGCCTGGCCTTCAGCTGGCATTTCAATTCGAATATCGAAGTGGATGACAAAGACATCGACAAGCTCGCTGGCTGGCGAGGCCTAAAGCAATTCCGTTGCGCGCAATGCGGCCTCGCCAAACCCAAGTTGTCGGTCTTCTCCGAACTGCGCGATCTCGATCTGAGCGACAATCCTTTCACCAACGAAGGGCTGGCTTCGCTCGCCAGCTTGAAGCATCTGAAGCATCTAATTTTGCGGAACACGCTGGTCACCGACGACGGCCTCAAATATCTGCAGGATTTGACCGCTCTAGAAGAACTCGATCTGTCCGGGACTCGCATCACGGGCCGGGGCCTACAGCATCTCAGAAACTTGAAATCGATTCGCAGCTTGAATCTGCTGGGCGCGCAGGTGCCCGATGAATCGATGGACATCCTGGCCGGCATGAAATCGCTGGAGGTGCTGAACCTCTACAGGACGCTGGTGACGAACTCCGGCCTGGCCAGTCTGAATGCTTTGAAAAACCTTACCGACGTGGATGTCCGCTACAGCCGTGTCACTACCAATGGTGTCGAAGCGCTGCGCGCTGCCCTGCCGGAAGTGAAGGTCCGTTTCGACGGAGCCGCTCTCTCCAAAACGCTTCGCCCCGGAGCCGCGAAGCCCACCGATTCCTCTCCCCAGGCCATTGCCACATGGGTTCGCCTGATGGGCGGAAGCGCTGACTTGGTGGATGGCCACCTTACATCCGTTAACTTGGCTTCCACTTCTTTGAGTGATGCGCAGCTCGCTTTTCTCGAAAATCTCCCTGACCTCCAAAAACTCGAGCTCCAGGTAACGCAAGTCTCCGATCTGGGACTGGCCTCCGTCCAACGGCTCACCGGTCTTCGCGAACTCAATCTAAGCAACACCACCGTCTCGTCAACGGGCCTGTCGAAGCTCGCGACGTTAAGCCACCTCGAAACTCTTAAAGTCGCCGGGACGTTGGTGGACGCGCCGGGACTGGCCCAGTTAAAAGGGCTAACGGCATTGCGCGATCTCGATCTCGACGGCTCCCATGTCGCCGATCGCGGTCTTGAAGACATCGCCTTGCTCACCGGCCTGCGCACTCTGCGGCTCCGCTTTCTCGACATCACCGACTCCGGATTAGGCGGACTCGCCAAACTCGCCAAACTCGAAAGCCTGGATCTCAGCAGCACCGAAATCACCGACGCAGGCCTCAAACAAATCGCCGCCCTCACCAACTTGCGCGAGCTTTATTTGAATTACACCGGTATCGGCAACGCGGGCCTGGCGGCCTTGAAACCTCTACAGCAACTCCAGCGATTGGAACTGATCCACACCCACGCCAATGACGAGGGCATCGCCTCAGTAGCCGGCCTGAAGAACCTACGCGCCGCCAAGCTCGACTACATGACGTTGGACGATCAGGCTGTCGTGGTTCTCAAGGGTCTTCCGCGGCTCAGTGAGTTGAGCCTCGATAACACCGGCATTACCGATCAGGGCGCCCAAACCTTGCGCTCCATGACTGAGCTGCGCGCCCTCAACATCTATCACACGCTTGTCACGGAGAACGCCTGGCAGGCGCTCAAAACCGCTCTGCCCGAGTGTCAAATCGTATTCGATCGTGATTCGGCTTTGCCCAACCGGAGAATCCGCCAATGAAAGCTGTTTGGTTCGCCGTCCTCCTTTGTGCAGTTTCAGCCTGTGGTGAAACTCCATCGAGCGAAGACACTCAATGGATCACGGAGCTCGGCGGCAGTGTGGCGCGCAACGCTCAAGGGCAGGTCACCGGCATCAGCCTGCGCGGGACCTGGGTCACCGATACCGACCTACGCCGCTTGAATCGCTATTCCGCCTTGAGTGTTCTGGATCTTTCCCTTACCCACATCACTGATGGCGGCATGCAAGAGATCAAGAACCTGCGCGGCATTACCGATTTCAATCTCTATTTCGCCGAGTACGTCACCGATGAAGGTGTCGCCGCCGTCAAAGATTGGAAAAGTCTCAAGCGCCTCAATCTGCACGGCACAAAGGCCGGCGACACCGCTCTCGAGCATATTGCCGGACTCACCTTACTCGAATCGCTGGATGTCGGCTCCACCTTAATGACCGACGTCGGCCTGGAACGGCTCACCAGCCTGACGAACCTCAGGGCCTTGACCATGGGCGGCAACGAACTGGGCGACGCCGGCATGCAAGCACTCCGCCAGATGCCGAATTTAACTTACCTCGATCTGAGCGGCCGCCAGGG
>PMOK01000315.1 GCA_003162425.1 Bryobacterales bacterium
TCCCGTCAGATGGCCGCGCGGCAGATGGAACTGGAATCCACAGCAGACCGCAAGCGCGCTGTGGAAGAGGAACTCGGGGTTCGCAAGACTCATGCGGCCGAGGCTCGGCAGAATCTCGATCATCTGCGCACCGAAGCCTCCCGCATGAAAGCGCGCAAGGATTCGCTGGAAGAAATCCTTTCGCATCGCGCTTATACAACGGAAAGCGTGAAGCGCCTCTTTACCGCCATCGAGCACGGCGAAGCCGAGGATTTCCGCCCGGCGGGCGTGCTGGCGGACTTCATCGAAGTTGAACCGGCATTCGAAAAAGCGACCGAAGATTTCCTCCACGAAGAGCTGGAATATGTGGTGGTCCAGAACTGGAACGAGGCCGAGCGTGGCATCGATATTATGCGCACGGACCTGGACGGGCGCGCCACGTTCCTAGTTCATCCGGAGCCGGACGATCGCTGGGCTGCAGGCGCCGAACTCGCGACCAATGAAGGTGTCGCCGGCCGTTTGAGCGACCATCTTCGCTTTACGAACGGTTTCAGCAGCGCTCCCGCACACCTGCTTCCTCGCTTAGCGCGTTGTTATCTGGCAACCGACCGGTCTGCGGCACAAAAGCTCGCGGTGGAATACCCGGAAGCGTTTTTCCTACTGCCGGACGGTGTGAGCTACCAAGGCCACGCGGTAAGCGGCGGCAAGAAAACCGGCAGCGGACCGCTCGCTTTGAAGCGCGAGCTGCGCGAACTCACCGGCGAGGTGCAAGTGAAACACCGCGCCGTGGAAGAGACCGCGGCATTGTTGGACAGGCTGGATCGCGAGATCGCCGCCTACTCCGAGGATTTGGAAACTCTGCGGAGCCAGCAACAGAATCAGGAAAAAGAAGCGCTCGCGCTCGATCACGAGCATCGCAAGTTGGCCGAAGAATTCGCGCGATCGTCGTCGCGATTGTCGGTAGCTCGGTTGGAGCTCGATCGCCTGCGGCTGGAAGGCAACCGTGCCCGCGCTCAGCAGGAGCAGGACCAGCGGATTCTCGAAGAAAAGGAAGCTGCTCGCAGCATTGAAGAGGAAGTGCTGGAACAATCCCGCGCCGATCTGGAAGAGCTGCAAGCTGAAGCCCATGGGCTGGTGGAAGAACACGGTGCATTGCGCGCTGAACTCGCGGGCTTCGAAGAGCGGCGTCGCGCGGAGTTAGCGAGCCAGGCCCGCTACCAGGCTCAAATCTCGGAAATCGCCGCGCGCAGGCAGGAAATCGCGGGCGAAATGGAGCGGCTCGGCATCGAGCGCGCACGCCTGCTTCGCGACAACATCGAACTCGACCGGCGGGCCGGCGAATTGGTGGAAGAAATCCGTCTGGCCGAGGAATCCGTGCTGCGGCTGGCCGAGCAGGAAACCAGTCTGCGAGCAAATTTAGCAGCGCTCGAAGAGACTCTCAAGCAGCTACGACTGGATGTCCAATCCGCGCAGGAAAGGCGTTCGCAAGTCGAGCTGGAACTGGTGCGAAAACAGGCCGAATTGAAATATCTCGACGAAACCAGCCGGAAGGAGCTGAATGCGCCTTTGGAAGAGCTGGCCGCCGCCGAAGAGGCTGTTCTCGACGACGCCGGATTGGAAGAAGCTGAGCGAAAATATCAGGAAGTGAAGGCGCGGATTGAGGCGTTGGGGCCGGTAAATCCACAGGCACTCGAAGAATTCCAGGAAGCGCAGCAACGTTACGACTTTTTGAACGCCCAGCGGCAGGATCTGCTGGATTCCATCCGCGACACTGAAACGGCTATTAAGGAAATCGACGTGGAATCGCGCAAGCGCTTCAGCGATGCGTTCGAAGCCATCAATGGGCATTTCCGCGAACTATTCCGCACTTTATTCGGCGGCGGCACCGGCGAAATGCGGCTCACCGATGAGACCAATATCGCCGAATCAGGCATTGATATTGTCGCATCGCCTCCCGGCAAGCGGCTGCAGAACGTGCTGTTGCTCTCGGGCGGCGAAAAATCTCTTACGGCAATGGCCCTGTTGATGGCCATCTTCCACTACCAGCCCAGCCCCTTCTGTATCCTCGACGAAGTGGATGCGCCGCTCGACGAGCCGAATATCGAGCGTCTCACGCGGCTAATCCGCGAAATGTCCGGCCAGACCCAGTTCATCGTCATCACCCACGCCAAGCGCACCATGGAGGCCGCGCAATCGCTCTACGGCGTGACCATGCAGGAACCAGGAGTATCGAAACTGGTGTCGGTAAAGTTCGGAGATACAGCCCCGCCGCCCAAAACCGAACAGTTGGCCCTTCGGAACACCGCGTGAAGGTGTGGGGCAGGATGCCATCCTNNTGCGGCGGGTTGCCAACCCGCCCCGTTTGCGCCGCTGGTTCCTCACTAGAGGCTTCCTATGAACCGCGAACCATAAACCAGAAACGTTTCCGCCGGTATCTTCACGATGTTATCATGTACCCACGAGGTCGTAACATGGGGAAGTATCTGCGCGTTGTTTGTTTGGTCGCCTGTGCATGGAGCGGTGTCCTGAAGGCGCAGACGCCGTTTCAATACGAAGCTACTGTTGGTGTTCCGTTTTCATACGACTACGCCGCCGCCCTGGGATTAAGCCAGATTCCCGCCACCCTACCGGCAGGTTTCACATTCACCTACAGCTTCTCTGGGGCCTCGAACCTGCCGCCCGGCTTGACGGTTTCTTCGGCTGGGCTGATAAGCGGCATCCCGACAATGGCCGGACAGTTCCAGTTCAATCTCAACTTCAACTTCACGATCTCCTACCAGGGTTTCAGCGAATCCGATAGCATCCCGCTGCCAGGATTCCTGTCTGTAGTGGGAAATACGGGTCCAGCGGTGCAGGCGCTCCCTGGCGCCCTCAGTTTTTCGCTGACCAAAGGCTCCTCAACCAGCGGATCGCAATCCATCGTGATCACCAACCAAGGAGGTACACCCCAGACATTCACCGTCACCGCCGTCACCCAGTCAGGCGGTAATTGGCTGTCTGTGACCCCGTCAGGTGGAACGGTCGCGCCATTCTCGTCCACCTCCGTTGCAGTAGACGCAAACGCCGGTAGCCTCAACGAAGGCACCTATTTAGGATCGATCTCGGGCACGATTACTCCCGCGAACCTGCCGATCAGCATATCCGTGATTGCCACCGTCAGTGGAGGTGAGCCGGAGCTGCGGCTCTCCCAATCCGGTCTTTATTTTCAAACGGTTGCGGGTGGAGGAACGCCACCTTCGGAATCCATCAATGTCCTCAACGCGGGCTCGGGTTCGTTGAGCTTCTCCGTTTCTACATCCACCATCTCGGGTGGCAACGGATGGCTCTCGGCTTCTCCCGCTTCCGGCAGTGCCACCTCAACTTCGTCGGCCACGGTGACGGTGAGCATTGATCCTACCGGGCTTGCGGCGGGAGATTACTACGGACAGGTGCAAATCGCGGCCGCCGGTGTGGCCAATTCGCCACAGACCGTCTCTGTGGTCCTGAAGGTGGCGACCGCCGACACAGACCTGGGAGCGTCGGTGTATCCCACCGGCCTGATTTTTGTAGCGCAAGCAGGCGGCGCTAATCCAGCCGCCAAGTCGGTCTCGCTGACCAACCCCTCCACTACCGCGCTGAGTTTCGCGGCAGTCCCGTTGTTTGGCCAAGGCGCCAGCTCGCTCACGGTTCAGCCCGCCAGCGGACAGGTGAGCGCCGCGAGCCCGGTTCAGATTACGGTCCAGCCAATCACTGCCGGACTTGCGACGGGCGTGGTCTTGGGTGAAGTAGGGTTGCAATTCTCCGATGGCAAGACGCGACACGTTGCCGTTCTGCTGATTATCGTGCCGGCATCTGGCGCCACCAACAGATTCGGCGCAGTCGCTGCTCCTCTCGCTACAGCCAGCAGTTGCACACCGACCCAGCTGATCCCTGTGTTTACGCAGCTCGGTGTTGGATTCTCCACTGTCGCCGCTTGGCCGACGCCCATCGAAGCCACCATCGTTGACGATTGCGGTACTCTCATGACCGCCGGCAGCGTCGTAGCTTCCTTCTCAAACGGCGATCCCGCATTGCAGTTGAGCTCACTCAATGACGGGCGCTGGAGCGCCACCTGGCAACCGCAGAACAGCGCTGCTCAAGTTACTGTCACCGTGCAGGCACAGGAGGCTGCGCCACCGCTCCAGGGCAATCAATCCATCGGCGGAACGTTGCAGGACAATCCAACCACCCCTTCGGTTGGTGGCGTGGGCAGCCCCGCGAAAGCCGCCACGAACCAGCCGCTCGCACCAGGCAGCTTCATTTCCATCTACGGTCTGCATCTTAGCGCCGGAACGAATCAAGCTCTATCGCTGCCGCTGGCCACCCAACTCGGCGCAACTCAGGTGGTGCTGGGAGGCCGCCCGTTGCCACTGCTGTACGCCGCCGATGGCCAAGTAAATGCGGTCATCCCTTATGACGTGCCGCCCAACAGCACCCAGCAATTAATCGTCACCAATGGCCCCACGCTCTCGATACCGGCGCCGGTCACCATCGCTGCGACGGGACCAGCCGTATTCGCGACAGGCGATGGCTTCGGTATCGTGGACGACTATAAGCCGGGCAGCAAAGTCCCGGTTCGAGCGGATGCCAATCATCCCATCAGCGCCGGGGACGCCCTGGTAATCTACTGCGCTGGACTCGGTCCCGTGAATCCGCCTGTAGTTGCCGGAAGCGCTTCTCCGTCCTCGCATCCAGCCGTCACTACGAATACGGTGACGGTCACCATCGGCGGCAAAGCGGCCCCGGTTTTCTTCAGCGGCCTGGTGGGTGGGCTCGCCGCGGAATACCAAGTGAACGTAACCGTTCCTAAAGGCATCACGCCGGGTGACGCAGTGCCGCTGGTAATCAAGGTGGCGGGGTTCGAGAGCGCTCCGGTGACCGTGGCCGTCAAATAAGCGCAGCGACGTTCGATGTATACTTGCATCGTGCAACGCTGCGGCCGATAAGGCCGGATTCAGGCCATGGCGACAGAGCCAAGCGAGAGTTTTCGCGACTCAATGGATTCTGGCCCCACTTCGCCGCAACCTTCCGATCGGCCGGAAATCGCCCATGTGCTCTTCCTGGACGTTGTCGCGTTCACCACACTTCACATGGAGGAGCAGCGCGAGAGTCTGAAGCGTCTGCAACAAGCAGTCAGCGCCACGCCTACGTTCCGGCAGGCCGAGCACGACAAACGGCTCATTTCTCTGCCCACCGGCGACGGGATGGCTCTCGCGTTTTTCGGCGATCCTATCGCTTCCGTTGAGTGTGCCCTGGAAATTGCGGAGCTCTTGCTGAGCCATCCCGATCTCAAAGTTCGCATGGGCCTTAATACCGGCCTGGTCTACCAGCACCTGGATATAAACGCCAACCTCAATGTTCAGGGAGGCGGCATTAACGAAGCGCAACGCATCATGGATGCGGGCGACGCCGGGCACATCCTGGTGTCGAAAGGAACTGCCGGATTGCTCCAGCACCTGAAGCGTTGGGCGCCGCATCTGGATGACCTCGGCGAGCACGCCGTCAAGCACGGCAAAAAGGTCCATTTCTACAATCTCTACACCGGCGAGTTGGGAAATCCCGCGCTGCCGGCGAGGTTTCGGGCGGAACGCGAGCGCGCGCGTCGCGGAACAGTAGTCCGTGTCGCCGCCGCCATTGTTGTTTTGGCCGCCGTCGGAGTCGCCGGATTTGTGTTGTATCAAAAGCATTCGCCGATGAAGCGAAAGCAGTATGTCGCTGTGATGGGGTTCCGAAATGCCACTGGCAACGCTGATGTGGCCTGGGTAGACGGCGATCTAACGGATAACATGCGAGCCCAGCTCGGCGGCACCGACAAGCTTCGCACCATATCCGGGCAGGAGTGCGCCGAGATGTGGAAAAACCTGGGCGTGCCGCGTTTCGAGAGCTTGAGCAAGCGCGCCTTGGGACAACTCAAAAGCTTTGGCGCGGATTTCGTGGTGGTCGGCTCCTACACGGATTTGGGGAAGACCGCCGGAGGCAAAATTCATCTGAATGTGGAGTTGCAGGATGCCGGCGAAGGCGAAACCATTTTCACCATCAGCGAAGAAGGAACCGAAGCCGATCTCGACAAGCTGGTGGCCAGTAGCGCTACGCGTCTTCGCGAAAAGCTGGGTCTGGGCGAGCTCTCGCCGGAGAGAACGCGGCAGCTCGAAATGGCGCAAGCTCCACCGGCAATTCGGGAGGTCTACTATCCAGGCCTTGCAAAGCTTCGCGACTACGAACCACAGCAGGCGCGTAGTTATTTACAGAGAGCGGTAATGCTCGAACCCGCTTTTCCTCTGGGCCATGCTGCGTTAGCTGAGGCGCAGTCCGAACTCGGTTACGACAAGCAGGCAACGGATGAGGCCAAGCAGGCAGTCGACCTATCCAAGGGCCTCTCGTTCGAGGACCAACAATCTATTGAAGGCCGATACTACGCGATGGCCACCAAATGGGACCAGGCGATTGGGGCCTATGAGAAGCTCTATGGCTATAAGAAAGACAACCTGGAATATGGTCTCCAACTCGCGAAGACGCAATGGTCGGCCGGCAAGGGGACTGACGCGCTGGCAACGCTAGCGGAGTTGCGGAAGCTTCCTAAACCAGAGGGAGACGACGCCCGCATTGACTTGGCTGAAGCGGAAACTTCGAAGTCGCTGGGCGATAGCAGGGGCGCATTGAAAGCGGCGGATTCCGCCGCGCAAAAAGCGAAGGTTTCCGGTGCGCGGTTACTTCGAGCGCGGGCATTGCACTGGACGTGCGCGATTTTGCGGACCATGGGCGAACCGGAAAAAGCGAAACTGGCATGCCAAGAATCCAGGGGCATCTCTCGCGAGCTGGACGACAAGCTGGGGATTGCCCGCGCGGACACCATTCTTGGAACCATTCAATATGACAAGAACGACCTGGACGGGGCCAAGCGACTGTATCAGGAAGCGCTCGACAACGTCGACCAAATAGGTGCGCAGAAGGATATCTCTGGAGCGCTCAACAACGTCGCCATGGTGCTCGATGCTCGAGGAGAATTCGAACCCGCCAAGCAGGCTTACGAGAAGGCTTTGAGCATCCAACGGGAAATCGGCGCCAAGGCAGAAATACCGGGAACACTCAACAATATTGGCGAGCTGCTTTACAAACAGGGTGAGTTGGAGGAAGCCCAGAAGACCTTGGAGCAAGCGATTGACTCAGCCAAGCAAAGCGGCGCCAAGGGCAGCCAGGCGGACGCCCTCGCGAATCTGGGCAACGTCCTCTCTGAGCGCGGTTCTCTGGCCCTGGCCGAAGAGAAGTATAGCGAATCGATTGCAATTCAGCCCGACAAATCGAACAAAGCAGACACCCTCGTAACGTTGGCGGATTTATTGGTTGTGGAGGGCAAGCTTCAAGAAGCGGAACAACGCTATGGCCAGGCGCAGTCCGCCGCGAGTAGAATCGGCAGGGCGTCCATACTCCTTGCCAAAGGTGACGCGCCGCAAGCCGAATCTGCTGTTCAAGCTTTGCTGAAGGAATTGTCTAAGGACGATGTTGACGCCGGCGGTCAGGCTCGCCTTTTACTGGTACGGGCGCTTCTCGACCAGGGCAAGTCACTCGACGCTCTCAAAGAGATGGTGGCCTTGAATGCGCTGGTCAAGACCACGTCGCCACGGAGCTTACGCTACGGCGCGCTGATCGCATCGGCGCGGGTGCAAGCCGCCACGGGCCGGCAATCCAATGTAGCTGAGACGGTGGAGTCGCTTCAGAAAATCGCGCGCGAGGCGAAGCGCGCCGGCATGCCGGGTTTCGAACTCCAGGCTCGCCTGGCCATCGGCGAGATCGAACTCGCGGATGGAAAAGCTTCCATCGCACGCAAAGAGTTGGATGACGTGCAACGCGAGGCCGGAACCAAAGGATTTAAGTTAATCGAACAAAGAGCCGCTACAGCAGCCAGGCGTTAGCTGTTCTGTTTTGCTTGCTTCCGACGCCGCAGAGCGATCAGTGAACCGAAGGCCGCGATCAGAATGCCGATTTCGCTCGGCTCCGGCGTGGCGGTTGTCGAGGTAGTGGTCGTTTCGGTAAAGGTGGGAGCTGTGACGGTACTACCATAGGCGAAATAGATCGTAGCCGCTAGATTTCCCGTGAAATCGCTGAAATCGAGCGTGATCGGGGAAGCCAGCGCTGGGTTGTTAGAAATCGTAATCTGAGCCGGAGTGCAGACGATGTTCATCGCTGCACAATCCGTCGGCGTGCCTTCCAGCAGGCCGAAATCGGTGGGTACGTCAGCAAGAGTAAACTCTACAGAAGTGATCGAGATCGAAGCCGTCGGACTCGATAACGATAAGGTGAACAAGAAGTCGTGGGTACCGTTTGCTCCGGTGAAACAGTCCGCAACAACCAAGTCTACCGGTGTACTACCGCAAGGCGAGAAGTCAATGCTCCCGGAGGTGTCGCCGTAGTCGGACGGGTGCTTGATTCCGTTGGCCCACGAACTGCTCGCAAGAAGGCAGAAGAAAAAGACGCTAGCGGTTAACCGAGTCATTCGTCCATTATTCGGTGCGTCCCGCCGCTTGTCAAGGTTTCTGAAACATTAGGGTACGGGGGGTACTTGTAACTAGGCGTGTCACCTTCGGTCACTGTTACCGCCGATACACTATGCCGCCCTTCATTACAAACGTCACTTTTTCCAACGCACCGATATCTCGTAAAGGATCGCCGGGTACCGCGATCACATCCGCGAAGTAGCCGGCCTTCAGCGCACCGATCTGGCCTTGCCATCCCAGCAGTTTCGCGCCGTTCAGCAAGCCGGCTTGCAACGCTTGGAGCGGCGTCATGCCGTACTTCACCATCAGCTCGTACTCACGCGCTTGCGTCCCGTGCGGGAACGGACCAACGTCGGAACCAGCGGCCATCGGCACGCCGGCCGCCAGTTGTTTGTGAAACTCATCCACGTGAAAAGCGATGATTTGCCGTTCACGCGCAGCTTGAGCCGGCGATGAGGGATGGTCGGCAAAGTATTCGAATATGGTGAACGTCGGCACGGCGAATATTTGTTTCTCGCGCATCAGGCGCATGGTTTCATCGCTGAGCTGATCGGCATGATCGATGGAAGCGACACCCGCGCGTGCGGCATAGCCTGTACCCGGTTCACCCGTCGCGTGCACGGCCACGCGTTTACCAACCCGCGCCGCTTCCTGTACGGCTGCACTTAGTTCGGCCTCGGTGTACTGATACGGCGTGGAGAAGTGTCCATCGCGGAATGAATCGCGGCCAGTTTCATACATCTTGATAAAATCCGCGCCTTCTTTGAACTGTAGGCGGATCACACTTACTAACTCCATCGCATTATTCGCGTAAGTGGCGTTCGACAGAATATGTTGCTCCGGATTGTAATTGATGGCGTCTTCGTGCCCACCTAGCAAGTCCACTGCATTGCCGCTGATCCGCAAGCGCGGCCCGGGAATCAGCCCCTGGTTGATGGCATTGCGCACGGCTGTGTCGGCCGAACCAGCGCCTTCGGTTCCCATGTCGCGCTCTGCCGTAAAGCCGGCCATCAGATCCTCGCGAGCAGCTAACGTGGCCAGGATGGTCCGCTCCGGCACGGATTCTTGAACAGTCTGGAAATCTTCAGCGCCTGGATGCAGAAACAGATGCACGTGCGCGTCAATCAGGCCGGGCAGTAACGTGGTATCGCCCAGATCGATGGTGTCGACTCCCGCAGGACGCGTAACTCGGGAACCCACCTCGCTGATCCGTTCGCCCAAGACCAACACTTCGCCGGGTGTCAGCATTCTTCCGCTCTCGATATCGAGCAAACGGGCGGCGTGCAGGATGGTGGGATGAGGCGGCGCGGTCTGAGACCGTGCGGCGAAGGCTACAACAAGACTGGCAACGAACAGACGATAGATCATAGCTGATGAAATGAGGGATTGAGTATCCTGTCACCGGATTTTTTCTTCAACCGATCGGCCCGGCGGCGTAGAGCGTCCGACGGTTCCAGATCGAGCGCGTTCAAGGTCATTTCGAGCGCCATAGCGTAATTGCGCTCGCGATGCTCGAAATATTTCGCCAGTTCTTCAAGCGCGGCGGCGCGCCATGGATTCCGCGTGCCGGCGAGTTCGGTAAATACCGGCAGCGCCGCATGTTCGCGACCTAGTTTCTTCTCGATCAGCGCCGTATCCCACAGCGTGCGGAACATCAGATCGTCCGGCAAGCCGCGATCCACTGCCTGACGGAACAGCGCCAATGCGTTTTCAGGATTTCCAGCCTGCCTCCACCAACGCGCCAGGCCCACCATCTCAGCGCCGTGCGTGAACTGGGCTTCGCCTGGCGGATGAAAGGCCCACGGCACAATCGCGGTTAAGCACGCCAACGTCAAAATGTCCGTGGCGTTGTGGTGGAAGATGGGTACCAGCCGGAAAATCTCCTGCGTGCGGAGATATTCGAAGTAAAAATACGGAATCAGTTCACCGGGAAGATCGCCCTGCCGCTCAAGACCAAGGATCTGAGTTTCTAGATCCACCAGACGGCAACTGTCAAATCGGAGTTTCCACAAGCGGCGCGCTCCGAATAGTAAATCCAGATGAGGGAGCGTGCTGAACGGCGGCTGTTGGCGGACCATGCGAAAACGCGTCTCGAGCAGCGGCTGATCGAACGTCCTGCCATTGTAGGTGATCAGCACTTCGAATTGTTTCAGGTGCTCCTGGAGCGCGCTTAACTGGCTGGCTTCTTCGCCGAATTCGCGCATGAAAAACTGCCGGACGCGAAAACCGTCCTTCGCGATGCGGCCCACGCCGATCAGAAACGCGTACGTGCCTGATCCGCCCGCGAGGCCAGTGGTTTCGGTATCAAGAAAACACCATTTCGACACCGGAACGTTCGGGATCTCTCCATTCGAAATCGGATGCAGCAAGTCGCTCGGAAGGTCTTCCAAGTCTGTGATGCCGATGCTCCCGTGACGGCGGTGCCGTTCGTACAGCTTTTCGGTTTCGAAGTGGCGGCCGTGCGCGGTCTCCACTTCTTGCCAGGGATAATCTTCTGGCGGCTGGTTGCTGGTGGCTGGTGGCTGGTTGCTGGTGGGGACTTGGGAGTTCGATGTTGCCGCGGCTGTGGAGGAAGGCGGCTGTGGGGTCGGTGGTGATTTGCCAGCCGTGGGGTGTGATTTCGACAATTTCACCGTGGGGGTTGGCGAGATCGAGGAGGATAACATCTGGATCGCGTGGATTGCCGCGGGCGGCGACGCGGCGTTCGACGGCGAGGTTTGTTCCACTGCAATTGGCACGTGCGGCGAGGGTGCGAATGGTTTGGCGAAGGGCGTAGGGGCTGGGCGGCTGGTGGTGGTCGCGGTCGAAGGCGGCGATGAGCCAGTCGCGGATGCGCGGTGAGTAAACTGAACAGACCTGTTGGCTGAATGCGTTGAGCGGAAGACTGAGGAAGGCTTGGCCAGTGGAGGAGACAAACGGCGTGGCGGTTGCGGCGTAGTTGAGGAGGATTTCGACTTGGGGATGCATGGCCTGATTTGTTGGTAGCATCCGTAGGCGTGGTGACAACAGCCGAGTCGAGCTAAGTTATTGAAGGGCTGGAGAAGATGTGGCGACAGGATTCGTTACTCTTCGGCCTGCCGGCATCCCCGTAGCGCCTCCAGCGCCCAGGCCTGATCCCATGTTAGTTGGCATTGTCGGGAGTTGAGGGCCGGGCGGTCTTGTTGCGAAAAGGGTCAATATTGAAATTGGCCGGAAAGCGCGCCGCTACGACCTAACGATCTGCTATGATCGGGAAGGATTGCAACCCATCTCTCGGGAACTCGCCGCGTCTTAACGAATTTTTGACTAGGTCACGAATCGTGCGCCGTTTACCCGAATTTGACGATCCTCCGGTTATCGAGGTGGCGCTGTCGGCGCAGTTGGAACCCCTTGCGGGCTTCCGCGTCGTCCACTTTGGCCTGTTGTGGGAACGGTTTCGAGACAAGGGGTTTCGTTCCGTTGAGGAACATGGGCCGCTTGACTCAGTGCTGGAGACATTCGAGCCAGCAACGCGCGAGCCAGCCATCCAGGTAAGGATGTTCGAGGATTCGCCGCCGCCCCCAAGAGTCTGGTTTGTAAACGAAGTCGGCACGGAGCTGATCCAGGTCCAATCAGATCGTTTCGTTCACAACTGGAGAAAAGGACGTACTACCGTCCCGTATCCCCGGTACAAGAACATTCGGTCTAGATTCCTCGATGAGTTGAAAATGTTTGAACAATTCACGGCTGCGGAAGAATTAGGGCGGTTTCAGCCAACGCAATGCGAAATCACCTACATCAATCACATTCTCGCCGGGGACGGATGGGCCTCGCACGGTGAGCTGGAGAATGTGTTCACGATCTGGCAGAACAAGTTCAGCGATGATTTCCTTCGGCTGCCAGAAGACGCAGGGTTCGCTCTCAGGTTTCGGATTCCAGACAGCAACGGTGCGCCGATCGGAAGACTCCATATTGCCCTGCAGCCGGCCTTCAGGGGATCCGATAAGAAACCAGTGCTGATTCTAACGCTTACTGCTCGCGGTGCCCCGGCCGGAAATGGGATACCGGGCATTCTCTCTTTCCTGGATCTGGGACACGACTGGATTGTTCAAGGGTTTACATCGATTACGACACCACAGATGCACCGCATTTGGAGAAAAACAGATGACTAGCCTAGCAGTTTTGCCGACCAGCAAGTACGTGAACCTGAGCGGAAATGATGTGAAAGCGACATCTACTCAGGCTTATGTGGGTGAGTTCACCACAAGAGGAACGACCTGTGCTGCTACAGTGGAGCAACCGCCGCCGCGGCCGATCCTCTGCCGCTTTGATCTGCTTGAGAATAAGGTTTACATCTACCATTCCAAGGGGGTTTCACTTCCCACCTGGCTGCACGTTTTGACCGGATCAGCCTTCAGGCTCCTTGCGCTGCCTAAAGATTGGGACTCGTATGGCGGCCAGCAGGTAGTTCCGAAGTCTATCGAGGCTGCGATTGGTCTCCTGTCGTTGTTCCTGGCAGATCGCTCGCCGCTGCCGTCTTTGGTACCGACATCAGCGGGCGGTGTCCAGGTAGAGTGGCACACGAAGGCCGTTGATCTGGAAATCGAGGTCGCACCCGATGGTTCGGCCTTCGCTCAGCTCGATGAGGGCGGAACGCTCCGCTGGGAGGGGAGGCCCGAGGAGAATATCCCGCGCCTGCGAGAATTGTTCCAACGCCTCTGAGTGGCTGTCTGATGTCATGCCGACTGACGATCCTTCGATTCTTGATAAATATCGACTGATTCGCAGAATCCATCCGTCATGGATCGTCTATGATGACAATCTGAAGATTCGTCGCCCTAGTTCGCAAGCGTTTTGCAATTCTACGGGCGACGAGGCTATGTCGGTCTTTTTGGAGGATGTATTCTTGGAATCTGGTCGTGGGCTTGAACATCTTCTTGCGGGCTGGCCAGAATTCGCCCTTGCTGCGATCACCGTGGGCTGTACGCGTACATGCGATCAGGGAGTGGTTCGAGATCCTTTGCCTGATGAGCCCTCTCATGCGCTTGTCGTCGGTCGGAAGACGACAAACACGAGGAAGAGAATTGCACAATGTTTCGACGCTTGGCTCGGCGCACCCGGGCCACTAGCTTAGCTAATTGAACCACCCCGACCCTCGCTTGGTCGTGAGCATGCTGACGATCTACTACCCTTTTTCGCAGTTGACCGGGAAGCCGAGGGGCATTATGCGGATCTATTCACTTGCTGATGCGCGGAGCCACAATTCAGCGTCTTCATCACATCTGGTGGGCCAGCGGGCCCACGGGAACTCCTTCACGGTCGTGGCTCTGTAAACTCGCACAGGCGGCTAAGTAAATAGAACGCTCAGTTGGCCGTTTCTCCGATTTTTCGGGACTGGGCGTATTACGATCTGGACGTCGCGGCCTAGCCGAGTGAGGCAATCGAGCAGGCGGCGTTCGGAGACGCCGCGGAATTGACCTTTTAGCAAGGCGGACACCTTTGGCTGCGTAAGGCCCAGTTTCGACGCGGCTTCGGCTTGGGTGAGATCCCTGGTCTTGATGATTTCGGCGATCTTGTATACTAATTGCGCCTTCATCAGCATTGCGCTGCTGTCGGCGTATCCGAGATCGGAGTATATGTTCCCGCTGCTTTTCTCGATTGAGCTGTTCGTAGTTCTGTGTTTCCTCATGACTCGAGCGGAAACCGTGTGGCCAAACTGCGCGGTTGACAACCGCGCGCAGGATGGCATCCTGCCCCACACCCTCGCTGTTAGGCCTTAGCCTGCTTGGCTAGCTGAGCGCGGATGGCTTTCATCTGTTCGCGGGCCATGGCGGAACGTTTTCGGCCATCGGGGGTCGCGTCGATCAGCTTTTCCAGATTCAAGGCAAAGCGCGGGCCAATCATCGCGCGGATTTCGCCGAGTAGCGGTTCGATCTTGGAAAACGTCCCAATGTGTTCGCCATTGCAATCGTCGAAAAGGTCCAGGCTAAGAGCTCCATGGTTGACCAGCGCCGCCGCCATGTCCCAATAGGTTACGACCATCCGCAGATGGCCGCTGTGAGCGCTAAACATGGCGCTATTGAAGTCCGCCATCGATTCGGGATTGAACTCGCGGAAAAACCAATCGCGCGCCTGACGCATGGTCTCTTCGCGGCGCAGCGTGTACAGCTCAAGAATAAGACCGGCCTCTTCTTGTTTCGACATGGAAAAATCTCCTATGGCTCCGAGTGTAGCAGACCCGAATTTCAGTCCGATGTCTGCGCTATGCTCAGTGACAGGGCGGTACATGAATCTCCGAAAGGCGCTTTGGCGGGTGAGCGGCGGGCTAGCCTTTCTCGGAGGTGCGCTTTTTGCCACGCTGCATGCTTCGCAGCCCGGGTTCCGCGTTTATCAAAGCCTGGAACCATATGACGATGTCGCACTGCCTCCGGACTATCAGGAGAAGGCGGAGTGGATTTTCGCACGGCTGATGTATCCCGAGCATCCCAACGCGCTCTTCAATAGCAGGCGTTTCCATTTCGGCGGATCGCTGGATTGGCGAGAGGGCGGCACCAGTTGGACGCAGGATTATCCGCGAGCGGACCGTCACTTCGCGCTGGCGCTGCGCCGTCTGACGCGCATCAGCGCACGGTCTGTCGAAGAGCCGGTGAATCTGGACGATGGCGACGATGTCTACGATTGGCCCTGGCTGTGCGCCGGCGAGATGGGCGATTGGAAGTTAACCAACTCGCAAGCGAAAAAGCTGCGCGAATATCTTTTGCGCGGTGGATTCCTGATGCTGGACGATTTCTGGGGCCCGGAGGAGTGGGGCCGCTTCATGGAAAGCATGCGGCTGGTTTTTCCGGATCGGCCCATTGTCGAGATCGAAGACAAGGATTCGATTTTCCATACGGTTTATGACCTGGACGACCGTTATCAGATTCTAGGCCAGTGGGCGCTGCACGGCCGGATGACTTACCGCAGCGACGGTACGGTGGCGCATTGGCGGGGCATCTATGACGACCACGGCCACATCATGGTGGCGATGTCGTTCAATTCCGATATCGGCGATTCGTGGGAGTGGGCCGACGATCCGAGGTATCCGGAGAAATTTTCTGCGTTGGGGATTCGGATTGGCGTGAACTACGTGGTGTATTCGATGACGCATTAGGCGTGGGGCAAGTCTCCGACTTGCCTTACTGGACAAGCCGGAGGCTTGTCCTACTTTGATAACATGTGCAGCATGCGAGAAGCTGTGATTGTGGATGCGGTTCGGACGCCCGTGGGGCGGCGGGATGGCTCACTCAAGGGTTGGCATCCCGTGGATTTGTTGGCTCACACATTACAAGCCGTAGTGCAGAGGAGCAAGCTTGACCCCGCGCTGGTGGACGATGTGATTGCCGGGTGCGTGGGGCAGGTGGGCGAACAAGCGTTCAACGTGGCGCGCAATGCGGTGCTGGCGGCCGGATTCCCGGAGTCGGTGCCAGGAACCACTGTGGATCGGCAGTGCGGCTCCAGCCAACAGGCGGCGCATTTCGCGGCGCAGGGCGTGCTGGCCGGAAGCTACGACATCGCCATCGCGTGCGGAGTGGAATGCATGTCGCGCGTCCCCATGGGATCGAACGGCGCGGGGCCTGGCCAACCTTTTGGGCCGCGCGTGTTGCGGCGCTATAACAACACCGTGTTTCATCAAGGCATCGGCGCGGAGATGATGGCCGAGCGCTGGAAGGTGAGCCGTACCGAGCTGGATGAGTTCAGCATCGAAAGCCACGCCCGCGCCGCTCGCGCCACTGAGCAAGGACGTTTCTGCAACGAGATCATACCGGTTCCCGTCGAAACAGAAAACGGTCCCGTGCACATGACTCGCGATGAAGGGATTCGCGCGAACTCGACCTTGGAAAAAATGGCGACGTTGAAGGCTGCATTCAAACCGGACGGCGTGATCACGGCCGGAAATTCGTCGCAGATCAGCGACGGTGCGGCCGCGGTTTTGATCATGGAGCGCTCGACGGCGGAGCGGCTGGGATTGCGGCCCTTAGCGCGATTCGTGGCGTTTGCGATGGCGGCCGAAGATCCGGTGATCATGCTATCGGCGCCAATTCCAGCTACGCGCAAGATTCTGGATCGCGCGGGCCTTACGATATCTGATATTGACCGCGTGGAGATCAACGAAGCTTTCGCCAGCGTGGTGCTGGCTTGGCAACGCGAGACCGGCGCGGATTTGGAGAAAGTGAACGTCAATGGCGGCGCAGTGGCGCTGGGTCATCCTCTCGGTGCGAGTGGCGCGCGTTTGATGACTACGCTGGTGCATGAGCTGGAGCGCTCGGGCGGGCGTTACGGGCTTCAAACGATGTGTGAAGGCGGAGGCATGGCCAACGCCACTCTTATCGAGCGTCTGTAGAGAATAGAATTGGTGTGTAATGCCGAGGTTTGTTTTCTTCGCGGTGCTGTGCGGCTTGGCGCCCGTTCCGGGGCAGGCGCAAGCACCTGAACTCGCGGCCGGCAGTTTCCTGGTTTCGAGCCGGGAACTGGGCGATCCGAATTTCTCCGAGACTGTGATTCTGCTGCTGCGTTACGATGACGAACAAGGCGCAATGGGCCTGATCGTCAACCGCCGCACCGACCTTCCGCTGTCGCGCGTTTTTCAGGATTTGAAGCAAGCCAAGGGACGCACGGACCGGGCATACATGGGAGGTCCCGTAGAGCCGGGCGACGTTCTGGCGTTGCTCAGATCATCCACCAAGCTGGAGGATGCGGAACGCGTGTTCGCGAACGTCTATCTGATTTCCGACAAGGAGCTCTTGGAAAAGACGCTTGCGGGAAAAGGGGAACCGAGCGTGTTTCACGTTTTTCTCGGTTACGCCGGATGGGGACCAGGACAGTTGGAACACGAAGTAGAGCTGGGCGCGTGGCACATTCTGCCGGCCGATGCCGCCAGCGTCTTCGATGCCGATCCGGATTCCGTGTGGCCGCGATTGATCCGGCGGACGGAGCTTCGCATTGCACGGGTGGGGACAGGTTTTCCAGCGTCAATTATCGCCGCCGCAAACCGGCCAACAGAATCGCCAGCGAAACCAAACTGATGGCGTTACCCGCCAGCCGCGAGGGAGTGTTCCCCCATCGAACCTCCGCGCGGTGCGTGCCTCGCGGTACAGGAAACGTGAGCAGTCCCCACGGCGTTGAAGGCCCGGCTTCAGCCGGCTGTCCGTCCAGCAGTACGCTCCAGCCAGGGAAGTAGGCGATGCGCATCCGGATGCTGGACGGGGTTTTCGCGGCCACTACGCCGCTCCAGAAAAACGGAGTGCGCTCCAAAGTCTTGATCTCGGCGGCGCCGGTGGCGGCCACGGCCACTTGCGGGTCGAAGGGCGGGGTAGCCGTCATCCAGCGAGGCATCATCTCACCGAGAGTGGTGGTCTCGAAACCCGTGCGGGCGAGTTCGGCCGGTGTCCAGAACACCGGGTCCACTTCGTCCGTCGATCCGGCGTGCAGATGCGAGAGGTTGGGAATTATCAGAAGCGCCAGCGCGAGTGCGAACGCCGCGCTACGCCATCGCGGCAGCTCGGCCAGTGCGCGTCCCAGCGCGCCCAGCAACACGGCTTCACAAATGGCCACCATCCCCAGCAGCCGCCAAGGCAGTTGCACAAACTGCAGCGGTTTGACGATCCGCCACACCAGGTCCGAATCCTCGAGCATGAGAACGCACGCGAGCAACGCGGCCGCTCCGAAGAACCAGACCAGTTGGCGCTCCGTGGGCTTGTCGCGCCACCGGCTCAACGCCCAGATGCAGATGCCGGCGGCCAGCAGCAGATGACTCCACCCCACCGAGAACGGCATGCCGTCGTTCGGGCCGGCCACCGAGAGTCCGTAGCCCCAAGCCGAAAAGATCAACTGTCGCGGATGCACGAAATGGATCGCATAATTCGCCGAGCCCGAAATTGCGCGCTCGAACGCGACATACTTTCGTTCCACCACCGCGGGCAGCCAGATGCAAGCTGCGAGGCCAAGACCGAGCACGAATCCGATTGCATGGCCCAGCATGACGCGCCGCGATCTCGCAGTCACCGCGGTCAGGACGAGAAACGCTGCGAGCAGCGGCGTGAACAGCAAGGTAGAGGGCAGATGGCTGAATGCGATTCCACCGTACGCCAACGCGCCCAGCATCAGGCAGCGCCGGTTTTGAGTCCGGGCGAAAGCGCCGAATCCATACAGCGCCAGCGGAAACAGCGCGAATGCAGTGAATTCCTCGAGCGCCGAGCGAATGTACAAATCGGTGGCGAAGTACGGCACGTAAAGATACGACGCTGCTGCCAGCCATCCGCCCCAGTTGCCGAAGTACAATTTTCCCAGCAGGAACATGGAGAATACGGATGCGATCACAATCAGCGCGCAAGCCAGGTTGACGGCGGCCACAAACGAGAAGCCGGCCAGGTGGCACGCTTCCGCCAACCAGTAGAACAGCGGTGGATGCATCAGGAACAGCGGTTGCCCGGTGCCGCTATCCAGGTCCGGCGCCCAACGCGGCAGCAGGATGCCGTGACGCAAGTTTTCGTGCACCTCCTCAACGCGGGGAAAATAGCAATAAGCGTCGTGTCCGCGGATCAGGCTGCTTGTGAATACAGGAATGCAAACCGGCAATGCAAGCGCGAGCAAACCGGCCGCGATTAGCGCACGCCTTTGAGTGGCAGGGTTCGCCGGTAAGGGGATGCTCAATTTCTCAACGCGCGAGGGAAGTCCGTGGCGCTCTGCGATTGCGAGCAGAATGACCAGCACCAGGCCGGCGATACCTACCGCGGTCTTCCACCTCTCCGGCTGATAGCGCATCTCCAGCCGATGATGCCCGGGCTCAACCACGACACCGGTGAATCCCGGCGAAAGCATGACGGTGGCGGTGGCTCTGCCGTCCAGATAAGCTTTCCAATTGCGGTGCCAAGTCATCTTGAAAAGCGCATAGCTGGGCCGGACCACGTCCATCTCGGCGCGGTAAACTTCTCCGTCTTGCTGTTCGCCGCGGATCTGACCGGGCCGAGGCAGTTGCGGCGCGGGCGGGAGGGCGGCATATGCTCCGAGACGCAGCATCGGCGGCCCAGTTCCAGATCCTTGGTCGAGCAGCAGATGCACACGCCGGGAAACCCAGTCACTCTGGAGCCAGCGATCGTTCACTTCGTAGAAGGTATCCCGCGCAACAGACACGGACGCCAACGCATCCACTACGTCGAAGTAGCCATCGCCAGGGGCGTCGAAGATGCGCATCGAGCCGAATTGGGACTGCGGCGCGAGGAACGGAGGCGCGGCGCTCCCGGCGGGCGCCACGAATGTGCGCACATTGAACAGGCGATGGTGGGCCGGGTTCGTTTCGTCAAAGCGCACCATCACATCCGACGTGAGCGCCATGGAGTGGTACAAGAAATCGACTGCGGGAATCTGCGCGGTGCTGAAAAACGCGTATACGGGGACGTCGCCGATCTTGAATTTCGCACCCCATCCGCCGGCGAGCCCTGCGTACGCCCTGCCACCACGTAGGCGCGCTTGGTCCAGTACGCCCTTCACATCGCCGGCCGCGGCTTGGTTGGCGGCCAGATTCGCACGGCCCCAGCGGGCGTTGTTGGCAAGATTCAGCGCACGCTCGCGAAGCATTGGGTACAGCAGGAACAAAGTGGCGGCCACCAGCGCGAAGAAGCGTTTTCGGACAGCCAACTCGCGCCACAGCGTCGACAAAGCGATGGCCGCCAGCAATACTGCAAAAACGTGAACACCCCCGATCACACGGTGCAGGTGCATATCCTGGGAGACTCCCAGCAGCGTCAGCAGCGGTCCCCAGAACGGCCGCCCGAACATCATCAGAATCCAGAATGCGGCGCCCAGCAGGATAAACTGGTGCGCCGGATTCGCCACGACGCGACGCGCCCGCCAGAACCATAAGCCCGCTCCCGCCAGCGCCAGGAAAGTCAGCACCGGCAGTCGTCCAAAATCCAGCAGATCACCGGTGATCAGCCACTCGAATACCGGGAGTGCGCCGAAGGAATCCCACTTCCAGATTGGTTCCCAACGGCTGTGGTTAATGGTCTGATGGTCCAGCAGCAAGGGCAATAACTGGAAGGACGCCAGCACGGCTGCCGCAGCGCCTATCCATAGCATTCGGCGGATGCGTAGCGCGCGGGACACCGCGGAATCCGACATTACCGCCAACAGACAGATACTGACCGCGGCCAGATATCCGTAAATCAAATGCGCCAGCGCCGTGAGACCCACCAGCGCGCCGGTTACGGTCAGCCGCCGGCCATCGCGCAACGCGTTCCACGCCAAGCCCAGCGACAGCAGCAGCAGATGCGTGGCGAGAGCCTGCGGGAACAGTCCGCTCCCAGCCCAGGTGAAACTGCCATACTCGATGCCGTATAGAAAATTCGTCGACACCATGGGCGCAAGCAACGCCGCCGCGGCCGCTGTCAATTGGGAACCGGTAATCCGATGTGCCGCCCAGAAGAAACTCAATGGCAGCAGCGCTACCGAAAGAAATCGCACCCACGTGAAAACCGTGAGCAGTGATACGGCCTTCCCCAGCGCGAAGTAAATGCCGGCCACAAGAAAATGAGCCAGTGGCTGGTAGGTTCGCAACACCGGGTACCCGAGCGACCATTCGGGCGACCAAACGTCCAGTGGATTCTCGCCATGCTCCACGGCCTGCACGATTCGTTCAATCAACGTCAGGTGGAAAACATTGTCGTTCAGATCCGCCCGGCTGATGGAAAGTTCCGCCCGCAGAGCCAAGGCGTTGCCAATCAGCACCACCAGCAAGATCAAGCCGGCCAGGGTGGACGCTCGCGAAGGCGTCATTGAATCGGAGACAGTCAGTATAGCCTGTGAGACGAGAGATCACGGTTCCATGCGCGCGTTTCTTCGAAGCACGGGCGAGCGAAAACTAGTCCTTTTCCAATAGTTAGGGCCGCACGCCGGCTTACAAAAGAAAATTAGGTTATGTGGTGATTGACTTTCATCGCTCAGGATTAGTTGGCTGTCGTCGCTGAATCTTTACTGCCGTGCGTCGCCATGAGTGGCGACGCGGCACGCAGAAGTGCGTGCGCTATTCGTGCGGGATTTCCGTACTAAATACTCGCACGTAGTCGATCAGCATTTCCTGCGGGAAAATTGTTGAGCTGTCGGGTGAGCCCGGCCAGTCGCCACCTACCGCCACGTTCAGTAGCAAGAAGAACGGCTTGTTGAACTTCCACTCGGCGCCTTTCGGGAGCGATGCGGGAGTCGCTTGGAAGTAAGAGTGGCCGTCGAAAAGAAATTCGACGCTCTGCTTTGTCCAGACTATGCCATAAACATGGAAGTCGTCGGAGAGCTTCTTGCCCTTGGGAAGCGTGTACGCGCCGGTGAGCGAGTGGCCATCGGAATACCCCGGGCCGTGCATGCTTCCGTGCTGGATTCCTGGCTCCTTGCCGATATTTTCCATGATGTCGATCTCGCCGCAGTTGGGCCAACCGACCTTGGCTATGTCATCGCCCATCGACCAGAATGCCGGCCAGATGCCCTGCCCGTGAGGGAGCTTGATGCGGGCTTCGATCTTGCCATAAGTGGTGGTGAACTTGCCTTTGGTCTTGAGACGGCCGGAGGTGTAGTTACCGGATTCGTCTTTCAGAGCGCGAATCACCAGGTGACCCTGGCCGTCTTGACGAACATTTTCGATCGAGTTCGTGTACGCCTGCAGTTCGTGATTTCCCCAGCCCTCGCCGTCGTGACCGAGATCGTAGACCCATTTGGAGGCGTCCGGCGCGGTGTTGGCGGGGCCATTGAATTCGTCTGACCAGGCGAGCTTCCACTGCGGGGGACTGGGGGCTGGGGACTGGGGGCTGGCGGAAGCAGCAGCGATTAGGAGGATGAGCGGGATGTGGCGCATTCATTCGCAGCGTAGCGCATTTAGTAGGACAAGCCTCCGGCTTGTCCATTTGGCAAGCCGGAGGCTTGCCCTACGTTGACGCTACTCCGTGCGCAGAGTCGATATCGGGTCCACGCGAGTAGCGCGGCGAGCGGGAATGTAACTGGCGAGAAGCGCTACTGCGATTAATAGAAAAGCGACCGAACAAAATGTCCAGGCATCGCGCGAGTTGACGCCGTAGAGCAGCGTGGCCAAGTAGCGCATCAGCCCCAGCGACAAGCCGACGCCGATCGCGACGCCCGCCAGCGTGAGTCTAAATGCGTGGCCAACCACCAACCCCAGCACATGACCGCGCCGCGCACCCAGCGCCATGCGGATGCCGATCTCCTGCGTTCGTTGCGTCACCAGGTACGACATTACGCCGTAGATCCCGATGGCGGCCAGCAGCAGCGCCAAGCCGGCAAATGAGGACAGCAGGATGGAATTGAATCGCTGGCTCGAAACCAAGCCGGCGATTTCGTGGGTCATGGTGGTGAATGTGAGCGGGATGTTCTTGTCGACGGTGCGTATCTGATCGCGCACTTCAGCGACGAGCGCCAGCGGATCGAAGACGCCGCGCACCAGCAGTGTGCTGGCAACAGTATTGGTTGACTGATCGGCAGGCAGGTACATCTCCGGTTGCACCGGCTCGACCAGCCCCTGGTTCTTCACGTCGGCAACAACGCCGATAATGGCGCGCCATTCATCGTTGACGACGCCGCTGACTCGTTGGCCGACCGGATTCCGGCCACCGAAGAAGCGGCGAACTAGCGCTTCGTTCACCAGCGTGACGTCCGGGTTCTTGCTCGTGTCGTGATTGTCAAACCAGCGGCCGCTCTTCAATGGGATTCCGAGAACTGCGAAATAAGTAGGGGTGACGGCCCGGACAGCAACGTCCAAAGATGGGTCGTTCCGCGGCCCCTTCGGCTCCCCTTCCACGCGAAGAGTCATGGAGAGCGCGTAACTCTGCGGAGGCAGCGCATCGGCTAATGCGGCCGACAACACGCCTGGTAACGTTGAAACGCGCTCCAGCAGGTTTTGGAGAACAGTGCGCTGGACCTGCTCGGGATACTGGTGGCGGCTGAACGGAATCTCCGTGGTTAGTACGTGCTCAGCCGCTAATCCGGTATTCACATGTTGAAGCCGCCATAGCGTCTGAACCAACAGGCCCGCTCCTACCAGCAGCACCAGCGAGAGAGCCAGCTCGCCCACTACCAGCAGATTTCGCAGGCCTCGATGTCTGGCGGAAACGGACCGGGCGCCTTGTTTTAGCGCCTCATTGAGATCCAGTCCCGTGGATACGAGTGCCGGCGTCAATCCGAACGCCAGGCTGACAATGAGCGAGACAAGAAGTGTAAATCCCAGCACGCGCAGATCGACCGCGACATCGTCGATGCGGGGAATGGAGGGCGCGAAGTGGATGATGGACTTGATGGTCATCGCCGCCAACAGCAGTCCTAGGAGGCCGCCGGCCAAGCCGAGCAGAGTATTCTCGGTGAGTAGCTGACGAACCAGACGCGCTCGCCCTGCGCCCATCGCCGTACGGACCGCGATCTCACGCTGGCGCGTGGCGGATCGTGATAGCAGCAGATTCGCAACGTTCGCGCAAGCGATCAGCAACACGAAGCCCACCGCTCCGAGCAGCGCCAATAGCGCCACGCGAACATCGGACACTTGCCGTTCTTGAAGCGGGACCATGCTCAGCTTCATCTCCGGCCGGTAGAACCGATACTGTTTCCTGGTTTGCTCCAGGAACGCGCCGATTTCAGTCCGGGCCTGCACAATGCTGACTCCCTGTTTGAGCCTCGCGATCACGGGAAAGATCATCATTGTTCGACGCTTCACTTGTTCGGCGGTATTCAAGGCCATTGGCACCACCGCTTCCATGCGCTCTTCGGGGTATCGAAATCCTGGGGCAAGAACGCCGATTACGGAGTAGGGAACGCCATCCAGCGTGACGGATCTCCCGAGGATCTCGCGTGCGCCACCGAAGCGGCGCTGCCACAGACCGTAGGTCAGCAGAATAACTTTTGTGCCGCCGCGTTGATCCTCCGCGGCTGTGAAAGTTCGGCCGAGGATCGGTTGGATGCCGAGGGTGCGGAAAAAACCTTCCGTGACGCTGCCGCACTTGATCCGAACTGGGTCGCCCGAGCCGGTCAGCGTATATTGTCCCCAGGAGTAACCCGCCATTTCCTCGAAGACGTGATTGCGCGCGCGCCAATCGACATAATCTGGCCCCAGCGCTAGGGAATTGTCACCGATTCCCGTCAGGCCGACAGATACGATGCGGTCGGGCTGCGGATAAGGCAGCGGTTTCAGTAAGACCGTGTCCACCAAGCTGAAGATGGCGGTGGTGGCGCCAACGCCGAGCGCGAGCGCTAGCAGGGCGACGAGCGTGAAGGTGGGGTTCCTGGCGAAGACGCGGATCCCGTATTGGAGGTCTTGAAGAAAGTCGCGCATGGACAGATTAGACGCCGGACGGGAGCAAAAAGTGCCGCGCTACTCGGCCCGTAGAGTAGCTGCGCCGGACTAGGCGCTTTTACTTGTATGCAGCGATGCCCGTCACCCGCTCGCCGATCACCAGTTTATGTATATGCTCGGTGCCTTCGTAAGTCTTCACCGTTTCCAGATTGCACATGTGACGCATGATGGGATATTCGTCCATGATGCCGTTGGCGCCTCAGCAGGTCGCGGGTCGGTGGCTGGCGAGGGCCAGCCATCGGACTGCTTAACTGGCGAATCGAATCTCAAGCGAAACGTTGAGCGTCGTGGCCTTCCCAGCCTGCACCTTGAGCCGTAGATTGCGGTTGTGCAACTCCTGGGGCTCGTCAAATAGCGACAACTGTTCGATTTTTCGCTCATCGCGCGAAGCTTCAGGAGCGCCGAAGGCTTCGGCCCCAAAGTCTTTCGACCTGTAACTGAACTTTAGCCCCCACGCGGCGCAGATCCGCGCAAGAATCTCGGGTTTGGGCGTTGCAAGACCCCTGATGTATCGATTGAACCCTTGCGGACTAACACCTATTTGTCGCGCGGCTGCGGCTTCCGATACGCCTTCTTTGCGAAGTTCCTTAACTTTGGCACGGATGCGTCTGGCAACTTCAGCTCGGAAATCCGGGTCGTGGCGTCTTTTCTTAACAGGCATCCTTGGGCAATCAATTTTACTTGATTTAATGGTCTTCGTCAACTATAATTGATATCAACTATAGTTGATAGCGCTAAATCAATAAACCACCGATAAAGCTGATAGGATTGAATGGCCATGGACCGGTTACACGACCTCGCTCGATTGTTGGTCTCTTCGCTGGCGCTTGCCAGCGAGAAGGAAAAACCACAGATTCCAACCTCACACGGCATCTTGGACCGTGCCATCCGGGACGCTTACACCTTATTCCCCGAATGGGCGCAAAAGGAAATTCACATCGCCGATTCGCGCGTGGGCTGGCAGTGCATAGAACTACCGGCGATTCTCGGTTGGGCGCAAGCGGCTGAGTTAACGAGCGCTCCCAACCCGACGTACCGGCTTACCGAATTGCAGGTGAGCCCTAGGGTGGCGAGAATACTGCTTAAGAGGCTCGACGTTCCCGAGGCGGGCGCGAAACTGCTTGGTGAGGCCATCATGAAGGGTATAGAGTCCCAATCGAGGGAAGCAGAAGAGACGGTCGTCGCCAGCTGACACACCAGCCGGGGGAGTCCCGATTTTGGATGCTGAGGAAGTTCGGAAGGATGTTGCCAATGTAGCGCCCGAGCTCTGGAACGCCATTTCCCAGATCGCTCAAATTGCAATTAGCCCAATCGTCCTGAATCTCAACAGAAAGCACTCAAGCGAGAGCTTTCCCAAAACGATCAACGATCCAATCTGGGGATCGATTGAGCTGTACCCCTGGGAAGTTGCGATTCTGGATAGCCCGCTGCTTCAAAGGCTGCGCGGCATAAGCCAACTGGGTCTCGCCTCCTATGTGTATCCGGGCGCATCGCATTCGCGTCTAGAGCACGTGCTAGGAGTTCTTGAAGCCGCGGATCGGATGATGCGAGCATTGGAGCGAAACGCCGACAATCATAGGAACTTTGGTCGTGACAGAGGCGAGCACGTACCCTCCGTCAATGAGTTTGAAAGACGCGCTGTCAGACTGGCGGCACTGCTTCATGACATCGGCCACGGACCGTTCAGCCACGTTACGGAGCCTCTGTTGCTTAACTGCTTTCCGGACGACTTCAAGGCGGCTGAGAAAGCGCTTCATGAGAGGTTCACGGATGTCAAGAAAATCGCAACGTCGGAGACAATAGCCGTTCTCCTGGTCCTCTCCGAAGAAATGCGTCGGGTATTTGAGCACGCACATTTCGAGGCGGTCAAGGAGCCAAGTAAGCTCGCTCCGGCAATAGCCGCTCGCATCCTTGGCTCGCGGTACGATCTCCACGCTGGCTATCTCTCAGGTGTGGTCAGCGGTCCAATTGACGCCGACAAGATCGACTACATGGCGCGGGACAGCTACCACTCTGGCTTCCCGATAGGCCTCGACCTCAACCGACTGATTAGCAAACTCGAGGTTATCATCATCACCGAAGATAACGCTCCAAACGAGGAACTTCGAAATCGAGCGGCGAAGGCCGGCGGTCGTGTCTATGATATCGGCATCTCACTCTCGGGGCTTGGCGCATACGAACAGATGATAATCGGGCGTGTCCTGCTTTATGATCGGCTCTACTATCACCACAAAGTAAGGGCGTCCGAGGCGATGCTACGGAGGCTGGTCGAGCTTGTCGCAGAGGAAAACTCTCAAGCCCTCAGTCTGCCGGACTTCTTCGAGCTATTCTCGGAAAGCGACTACGTGTCGGCGTGGAGCGGGCTAGTCGATTCGGTTTCCGTGCCTTCGGGGGGTTGCCGCTCAGAGGAACTCGGTGCGGCGCTGCTGTCAAGGCACATATACCATCGTGCTTTTGCCTTCGCGCCACGTTTTATCGCCGGTCTGGAGGGACTCCCTGAGAAGGAGAGGAAAGAAACGCGACAGCTCCAGTACGATCAAGTGATCGACGCCCTAGGCACCGACGAAGGCAAAGCTGCTTTCGCCGGTGAAATCCATCAACTGGCAGCAAGCTTGGGGGCCGCGATCCCCGAGCTGAGTCAATCCGGCAAAGAGATAAGGCCCGAACATGTACTCATAGATTTTCCTATCAACAAAACAGTTGTCAGCGGCAACGACATACTAACGCGCACTGAGGGAGGCGAGGTTGTCCCGCCGAACCTATTCTTCGATCCGGAGAAATGGTCGCAGGCGTACGAACATCAGAAACAAATTGGTCATGTCTTTGCGCCGCGGGAACACGTTGCGCTGGTCTGCTTAGCTTCCAAGATAGTTTTCTACGATAGGTTCAACCTTGTGATGGGACAAAGCGCCGATAACGCCACCAAAACAGCAGGGATCGTCAAACCGGAATGGATTCTACGCGCCCGGGATCAACAACTCTGCTCAGTCGAATGTACGGAAGCACTCACTGAATCGAAGCTGAGCCTCCTGCGGATAGGATCGGCAGATATTGCGTTACCAGACGCCTGGAGGTCCGCAGATCCCCAACTTTCAGCGCGCCTAGCGGATGGTTTTGCCGATGCGATTCCGGGCGGTCTCCCTGCAGGAGCAAGGGATGCGGTGCTCAAGTCGATCGCCGATCTAGCCGTCTTCGTGGAACGTGTCGAAAAGGATGGAACATTCGTAAAAATCGAGAACCTTTCGGAAAAGACACTTCAGCAGGAATTAAAGAAGCATCTCCTGTCTCGAGAGGTACCGGTGAGGGAGGGTGAAGAGGTCGGCGGCGGCGAAACAGATTTGATTCTTTACGAGGGCGTTGTTGTCGAAAACAAGGTCCGCGATATTACGGCTGATCCGCTGGGTGCAGGCTGCGATTACCCGTATCAGGCTCGGAGGTATTCCATCGCGCTACTTCAACGAGTTTCCTTCGTCGTCGTCGCATATCGACCATCCGGCGAAGGCGCTATTCTTCCATTACCGCAAAGAATACAAGTGTCTAGGATCGAGGGTGTCCCAGAGGATCACGCGCAGGTGAGAATTGTGATCCCGTGGGGAACCGGCGTGCCCTCGGCTGCGAAGGCACCAAAGGAATCACGATAGTAGTCAGGCGGACTACTTATACGCCGCGATGCCCGTCACCCGCTCGCCGATCACCAGCTTGTGGATATGCTCGGTGCCTTCGTAAGTTTTCACGGTTTCCAGATTGCACATGTGGCGCATGATGGGGTATTCATCCATGATGCCGTTGGCGCCCAGCAGGTCGCGGCTCAGGCGCGCGCATTCCAGCGCCATGCTCACGTTGTTCAGCTTCAGCATCGAGATATGCGCCGGCTCCAATTTGCCTTGATCCTTCAAGCGGCCGGCGTGCAGGGCCAATAATTGACCCTTGGTGATCTCGGTGACCATCCACGCCAGCTTTTCCTGCACCAGTTGGTGGCTCGCGATCGGCCGGTCGTCGAACTGCTTGCGCAAGATGGAATATTGGCGCGCGGTTTCAAAGCAATCCATGGCGGCGCCCAGCACTCCCCAACCGATGCCGAAACGGGCTTGCGATAAGCAGGCGAGCGGACCTTTCAATCCCTGCGCGCCGGGCAACATCGCGGAGGCAGGCACGCGGCAATCCGTCATGGCCAAGCTCGATGTAACCGATACGCGCATGGACAGCTTGCCATGGATGTCGGAACTGGTGAAACCCGGCGTGCCTTTCTCCACTAAAAATCCGCGGATGCCTTCATCCGTGCGGGCCCATACGATGGAGACGTCGGCTAGCGTGCCGTTGGTGATCCAGGTTTTTTCGCCGTTCAGGTTCCAGCAGTTCCCTTCCTTCTTCGCGCGCGTCTGCATGCCGGCGGGATTGGAGCCGAAACCTGGCTCTGTGAGTCCAAAGCATCCAATGGCCTCGCCAGATTGCAATTTCGGAAGCCAACGTTCCTTTTGCTCGGCCGACCCATAAGTGAGGATCGGATACATCACTAGACCGCCTTGCACGGAGACGAAACTGCGGAGTCCGGAATCGGCGCGTTCCAGCTCCTGCATCACCAATCCATATTCGATGTTGCTCATGCCCGCGCAGCCGTAGCCTTCCAGGTTGGCGCCCAGGAATCCAAGGCGTCCGAATTCGGGAATCAGCTCTTTGGGAAATCGTGCGTCTCGAAAACAGTCGCGGACCAGCGGAATGGCTCGATCCTCTACGAATTGGCGCGCGGTTTGGCGGACCAGTAGCTCCTCTTCGGAGAGGAGAGAATCAATTTGAAGATAGTCGACACCGGAGAAGCGGGACATTGGCCCATTGTATCGTTGTGGGGATTGGCAAGTCGGAGACTTGCCGTACGGTTACGCGACGCGGCGGATTACTCTCGCCGGCAAAGTGATCAACACCCATACCAGTTCCAGCACGCCGCCTACGGCGATACCCACCAGGCGGAACGGAAGCAGCAGTAACCAGACGATCGGATAGAGGATCAGTGCAAACAGCGCCAGCGGCCAGCACAGAATGAAAAGTATACACCACAGGAGAAAACCGACCATAGCAGGCCTCCTTCATAACGTACGCCAGCTAACGTGGATTAGTTCCAGAGGAATGGAGCGGGAGACGGGATTCGAACCCGCGACATCGACCTTGGCAAGGTCGCACTCTACCAGCTGAGTTACTCCCGCGCTTGCCTGAGATTTCAATTGTCGCGCTTTGAGCGGAGGCTGTCAAATGAAGCTAACAAACCTCGCGTCCGAGCCAGTTTACGGAAAAGTCACAATCCGAGGCTAACCGCGTTTCCAACATTTGGAGGGGATACTGTTTTATGTAACAAACTGAAAACAATGTGGATAAGTGTTGAGAATTTTCTGGCCTCACGGTCTTGGAATCGTGCTACACTGCGGTTCGGAATCAAGGCCATCGCAAACTGCTTGCGCCGTCTCGAATCGGTTTCCTCTAGAAGCGAAGGTTGAATTATAGGTTTTCCACAGGGTGTGGAAATCGTGTGCAAAACGTGTGGGGTGTGTGACGAACGAATGAATATCTGGGACGAAATAAAGAGCGTGATTTCCGGCAAAATCACCACAGAAGCATATGAGAACTGGCTGTCGAAAACATTTTTCCTCAGGTCAGAGGGGACCCGATTGTGGGTGGGTGTTCCCGACATGGTCACCAAGGATTGGATTCAGCAGGAATACAACGGTGAGATTTGGTCCGCTATCCACGATCGCAATTTCGGGATTCGCCAAATCGTGTTTGAGCTGTCAGGCTCAGCAGACGAAACCGGCCGGAAGAACTCGGCTGAAGAAAAAACAGAGATCACGTTTTCGCCCTCCATCAGTTTGAACCCCAAGTTTACCTTCGACACTTTCGTGGTCGGCTCCTGCAATCAGTTCGCGCACGCGGCGGCGCAAGCAGTGGCAACCGGTCCTTCGAAGACCTACAACCCGCTGTTCATCTACGGCGGAGTGGGCATGGGGAAAACACATCTGATGCACGCCATCGGACGGTCTCTGGTTGACCAGCACGCCGGGATGAAGATCATCTACACCTCAAGCGAGCGTTTCATGAACGAGATGATCACCTGCATCAAGACCGATCGCATGCAGCTCTTCCACAAGCATTACCGCTCCGCTGATGCGCTGCTGATCGACGACATTCAGATTCTCGCGGGGAAGGAACGCACGCAGGAAGAATTCTTCCACACGTTCAACGAACTGTTCGAGCATCAGAAGCAGATTGTCATCTCGAGCGACTCGCCTCCTAAGAACACGCCTGGCCTGGTGGAGCGATTACGCTCGCGTTTTGAGTGGGGCTTGATGGTGGATGTGCAGCCGCCGGACTTGGAAACGAAAATGGCGATCCTAGATATGAAGGCCGAGGCGGATGGCGTGAAGCTCCCCGAAGAGGTACGAATCTATATTGCGACCAAGACCAAGTCGAATGTCCGCGAGCTGGAGGGCGCGCTGATAAAGCTGATGGCTTATTCCTCAGTCACTGGAACACCCGTAACACTGCCCATGGCGCAGCAGGTATTGAAGCATCTCACCCAGGGCCCCGAGCGAAGAATCACCATTGAATCTATCGTGAAAGCCGTCGCGGAAAAGTTCTCCTTACAGCCTTCTCAACTGAAGCAGAAGACCAATGAACGGAAGATCGCATACCCGCGGCAGATTGCGATGTTCCTGGCCAAGGAGCTGACGTCTGCATCCTTGCCCGAGATTGGACGCGCCTTTAGCGGGAAGCATCACACCACGGTGTTGCACTCCGTTCAGAAGATTGACAAGCTGCGGCAGCGCGACCCAGATTTGAACAGCCTCATCCACAATCTAATCGATTCTATCCATTAGGGTTATGCTTTTTTTCCACATCGGGCCCTCGATTCGCCCTGTTAGTACTGTGCGTGAACGGTCGAGGGTCGGATTTTTGCTCTGTACCGCACCCAGAGATCCACAGGTTCGAGTGGCGGGAAGTTTCTGGATTTTGTATAATTTAGAGAGAAATCAACATTTCAACAGGCCCTACTAATACGGTTCTAAAATGTAGCTTGTTTAGGTACTAGGAAACAGCAGTAGGGCAAACCCGGCTTGGTTGCGGAAAAGATGAGTGGGGGAAACGATGGAGTTCACGGTTAGCAAGACGGATCTGGTACGTGAGTTGAGCCTCTCGCAAGGCGTGGTGGAGAAGAAAACAACCATTCCGATCCTGTCGAATGTTTTGGTGGAAGCAATTGGAGACCGGATCAATTTAACGGCGACCGATCTGGAGTTGGGGATTCGCAGTTCTTGTCCGGCGCGCGTGAAGAAACCGGGTGCGGGAACAATTCCGGCCAAGCGGCTGTTGGATTATGTGCGCTTGCTTCCCGACGCCGATCTTGAGGTGAAGCTGCAAGAGAACCAGTGGGCCAGCTTGGTGTGCGGCCGTTCGCGCACCCGTATTGCAGGAATGTCGCGCGAAAGTTTTCCAGAGCTTCCTCAAATGCCGGATGTGCTGGCGCAGATTCCAGTAGGGCTGCTGGCTTCCATGATTTCGAAAACGATTTTCGCCATCTCAATGGAAGAGTCGCGCTTCACGTTGAACGGATCGCTGCTGCTTTTGAAGAACAATAGCCTGGGCATGGTGGCTACCGATGGACATCGTTTGGCGATGGTGGAAAATACCGTCGACCTGCCGGGCGTCACGACTCCATTTCGCGCCTTGCTGCCGCGCAAAGCCATGGGCGAGATTCTGAAGCTGGCGCAGGATTCAAGTCCGGAAGCAACTATTCAATTTTCTGGCGACGAGAATCACTTGTTCTTCCAACTTGGCGATCGGCTACTGCTCAGCCGCAAGCTAACCGGTAATTTTCCGGATTTCGAGCGCGTGCTTCCCAAGGATCATCCTCATTCGGTTGTGTTGGATCGCGAAGAGCTGCGCAAATCGGTGGAGCGAGTGGCGCAGTTCTCAGACGAGCGTTCGCGAGCTGTCCGGATGCGCGTACAGGATGGCGAATTGCACATTCATTCCTCACTTTCTGAGACCGGCGAGAGTGAGGAAAGCCTTCCGGTGGAGTACGACGGAAGTCCCGTAGAGATCGGTTTCAATGCCGGCTACATGCTGGATTTTCTGCGAGCCACCACGGAGGCGCAGGTAGCGTTTCATTTCAAGGACGCGCATAGCGCGGGTGAGTTACGCCCATCCGGCGATGGCGCCGCGAATTACAAATATCGGTACGTGGTGATGCCGATGCGGATCTGAAGAACAGAAAGCAGAAGGCAGCGGGCAGGTGGCAGAAGGCAATAAGGACTGAGCAACAACAAACATGGCAACTAAGGAAGTGAGTCCGGTGGACGTTTACGATTCCAGTAGCATCAAGGTGCTGGAAGGTCTGGAGGCGGTGCGGTTGCGCCCGGCGATGTATATCGGTTCCGTTACCGAGAACGGCCTGCATCACCTGGTGTACGAAGTGGTGGACAACTCGGTGGATGAAGCTCTAGCCGGGTTCTGCGACACCGTCAACGTCACTATCCACATCGATAATTCCTTGACCGTCGTCGATAACGGCCGCGGAATTCCCGTGGACCTGCATGAGGAAGAGGGCATTTCCGCCGCGGAAGTTGTAATGACCAAGCTGCACGCCGGAGGGAAGTTCGATTCCAAAAGCTACAAAGTATCGGGCGGATTGCATGGCGTGGGTGTGAGCTGCGTGAACGCGCTGTCAGAAGTGTTGCAGCTCGAGATCTGGCGCGATGGCTACACCTGGGAGCAGGAGTATAAGAAGGGCGTTCCCACGGCGCCTCTGGCCAGGGCCGGCACCGCCAAAAAGAAGACCGGGACCAAAATCACGTTCAAGCCGGATGCCACTATCATGACCGCGCTTGAATTCAATTACGACACCTTGGCGCAGCGTCTGCGCGAACTGGCGTTCTTGAACAAGGGCCTCACCATCACGCTGATGGACGAGCGGGTGGACCCGGTGAAACAGGGCGAGTTCCACTACAGCGGCGGTATTGCCGAGTTTATCCGGCATCTGAATCGCGGCAAGTCTGTACTGCACGAAAAACCGATTTACTTCGAAGGCGAGCGTGAGTTGAATGGCGGCCTTCTATCCATGGAAGTGGCGCTGCAATACAACGACGGCTACTCGGAAAACGTGTTCAGCTTTGCGAACAACATCAACACCGTTGACGGCGGATCGCACCTGAGCGGCTTCCGCAGCGCGTTGACCCGCACCATTAACTTCTACGGGCAACAGGCCGGGCTGTTCAAGGACGTGAAGGAAAATCTCACCGGTGATGACGTGCGCGAAGGTCTTACTGCGGTGGTGAGCGTGAAGCTGCCGCAGCCACAGTTCGAAGGGCAAACCAAGGGCAAGCTGAACAGCGATATTCAGGGATTCGTGGTCCAGTTCGTGAACGAGAAGCTGGGTGAATACTTCGACAAGAACCCGGCCGTGATGCGCAAAATTGTCGGCAAGGCAATTGATGCGGCGCGCGCACGTGAGGCCGCTCGCAAAGCTCGCGATTTGACGCGTCGCAAAGGCGCGCTCGATTCAGGTGGATTGCCGGGCAAGCTGTCGGATTGCCAGGAGAAGGATCCGGAGCGTTGCGAGCTGTTCCTGGTAGAGGGCGAATCGGCCGGCGGCACAGCCAAATCCGGACGCGACCGGCGCTATCAGGCCATTCTGCCTCTGAAGGGCAAAATCCTGAATGTGGAGAAGGCCCGCTACGACAAAATGCTGGGGCATGAAGAAATTCGGTCGATGATCACGGCCATCGGAACCGGCATCGGCCTGACGGATTTCGACGTCACCAAGCTCCGTTACCACAAGATCATCATCATGACNNGACGCCGACGTGGACGGGTCGCACATCCGCACGCTGCTGCTGACGTTTTTCTTCCGGCACATGCAGGAGCTCATCAAGCGCGGCAACGTGTTTGTGGCGCAACCGCCGCTGTACCGCATTAAGAAGGGCAAGTCCGAAAAGTACATCAAGGATGACAAGGAGTTTACGCGTGAGATTCTGCGGCGCGCCACAGAGAACCTGGCGGTGGAAACCAAAGCCGGCACGCGTCTGGAAGGTGCGGAGCTGCGGAGCTTCCTGATGTCGCTGGATGAATATCAGCAGATGTTCCGGCGCGTGGAGCGGAAGATGCGCGATGCGCGCGTGGTGGAGATTCTGGCCAACGTCGATTACAAGCTGGATACCAAGGCCGAGTTCCACGAAAAGGCCAACCTGGAGCCTGTACTGGAGGCGCTAAAGGCGGCCAAGGTGGAAGCCAAACTGGTTTTCGAAGAAGAGCACGAAGCGTGGAAGGTGGAATATCTGGATCCCACCAAAGGCACGCGCACCATCGGCCAGGACCTGGTGTTGCAGCCCGAGTATCGCAGGATGCGAACCATCGCCCGCCAGGTGGCCAAATACAATCAGCCTCCGTTCTCGGTAATTCGGGAGACGAAGCAGGAGTCACAGCCGGACTGGCGTGAGCTGCTGGAGCATGTGAAAAGCGAAGGCATGCGCGAGGTTTCCATCCAGCGCTACAAAGGTCTGGGCGAGATGAACGCGGAACAATTGTGGTCGACCACGATGAACGCCGAGACTCGCACGCTGCTGAAAGTGGATTTGCAGGATCTGGCCGAGACCGAAAATATCTTTTCAACGCTGATGGGCGAGGATGTGGAGAGCCGGCGGAAGTTTATCGAAGAGAACGCGCTGGATGTGCGGAATCTGGACGTGTAGCTGCTTCCGCCTACCCTACGACGGCATCTCATCGCCTTTGCGTGCCGGCTTACCGCCCCTACGCTTCATGATTCTGTCAAAGGCTTTGAAATCCGCCCTCGCCTTCCGGTCCGCGAAGTATTTCGCCGTCTGAAGCGCGGAAACCTTCTCGGCAACAGCTGTAGCGACGAACTGATTGATACTCGTCCGGTCTTCCCGACTGAGCCGTACAACCGCCTCCTTGAGGGAACGCGGCAGCCGCAAGGGATAGGTACGAGTCTCTTTCATCGTAGTGAAAATAGGATTTTGATTCCCGCAGCCTTGGCCGCTTTGTTGAGTGCGCCGTCTCGAGACGCGAGCGGAAGGCCTCTGCGGAGAGATAGCTCGAGATAGGTCGCATCATACGCAGAGAGCGCGTATTTCTTAGCCAACTCTGAAGTCCGGTCGAGAGCAAAGCGCGAGCACTCGTCGTCGACAACAGGGACAAGATCTATTAGGTCCCGCCGTGCTCGATCATAATGCTCAGAGTCTATTCTCTTCCGGCGCAATAAAACCAGCAGTGCGTTCGCGACCTCGAACATCCAGAGGGTCGGCACGTAGAATTGCGCGTTGGAGTCGACGCGTTGCAGGAGAAGGTCGCTGTCCTTGGTCGATTGTTCCCGCACGACCCAGGCGATTGCGATGGAGGAATCGGCGACGAAGTCGTCGCTCAAGGGCGTCCCTCATTAATCGCATCTCTGATTTCCTTGTCGGAGATTGGCTTCGAGCGGTTGCGTTTTGCGATCTCTTGCTGCAGAGCTCGGAGGTCCCGCACCGCGGCCCTAACCTGGTTGAGGCGACGTTTGCCCTCAGGAACGATGCGGGCGACGGGTTGGTCATGCCGGGTTATTACGATCTCCTCCCCGCGCGAAACGCGTTCGAGAAGTTCTCCAAAACGAGTCTTTGCCTCGAAGGCAGTGATGGTCGCCATGACTCTACACTACCAGGATTGACTAGTCTATGACTAGTCAGGCGTACTTCTTGGCTGCGGTAAGAGCACTGCGAGTTCCGAGGGCTGCAGCCAGCATAAGAACAAGAATTCCGATTATTGACCAAGTGTTCCAGACAAAGTTTCTGAACACCCAGCGGAACAGCCCCGGAAATGTCGAATAAAGGTACAGTGGCAAACACAGCAACGCTGCTAGAAGCGTGACTGCTGCCCAGATTCGGTTGCGAGAGGAGAAGGCCAGCGGGCAATGCCACGACGAACAAACGGATTCCGATCTCAGATATCCCGAGAAGAGGGCCGGTGATCTGACCGCCCGCGAACTCTGCGCCCTCCAACAGGGACCCGTATCTGCACGCAAGAACCGCGCAAAGAAGACAAATCGTGGCTCGCCGCAGGCTGCCTGGTTTCAAGGTCTAACCCAGATTCGCAATCACTGCATCCGTGAACTCCCGCGTGGATGCGCTGCCGCCTACATCTGGAGGCAGGCGTTTCTGGCCGGCATAAGTTCGCTCCACCGCTGTGCGCAGCCTTCGCGCGGCATCCAGTTCGCCGAGGTGGATCAGCATCAACACCGACGAGAGAATCAGAGCCGTTGGATTCGCGATGCCTTTTCCCGCGATGTCCGGCGCGCTGCCGTGCACTGCTTCGAAAACGGCATCGCGATCGCCCATGTTCGCGCCTGGGACCACGCCTAGGCCTCCCACCAGGCCTGCCGCGAGATCGGAAACGATGTCGCCGTAGAGATTGGGAAGCAGCAGGATGTCGAAGGTCTCTGGCCGAATCACTAACTGCATGGACGCGTTGTCCACAATCAGCTCTTTGTATTCGATCTCTGGAAATTTTGCCGCCACCTCCCGGCAACAGCGCAGAAACAGGCCGTCGGCCAGCTTCATAATGTTGGCCTTGTGAATGGCCGCCACCCGCTTGCGGCCGGTTTTCCTTGCGAAGTCGAACGCGTACTCGGCGATGCGGATGGAAGCGGTGCGCGTGATCACCTTGAGGCTGGTGACTACATCCTTCACGACTTCGTGTTCCAGGCCGGAGTACAGGTCCTCGGTATTCTCGCGGAAGATCACCATGTCGATGGTCACATCGTCAAAGCGCGTCTTCAGGCCGGGCAGCGAATGAACCGGCCGCACGTTGGCATACAAATCGAATTGTTTGCGCAGCGCGACGTTTACGCTGGGGAATCCGCCGCCGATCGGCGTAGTCACGGGACCCTTCAGGCCCACATGCGTCCGCTCGAGGGATTCAATCACGTGCGGCGGCAGCACTTGCCCCGCTTTCACAATGATGCTGGCATTCAAATCAGCGCGCTGCCAGTCAATGGAGACGCCCGTCGCATTCACTGCGCGGACTGCTGCCTCGGCCACTTCCGGGCCAATGCCGTCCCCTGGGATTAACGTAACTGGATAAGACACGATTACCATTGTAGAGAATGGCTCTCATCAAACGTGCACTCATCAGCGTGACTGACAAAACCGGCTTGGTGGAATTCGCAACCGGTCTTCGAGATCTGGGCGTGGACATTATTTCCACGGGAGGCACGGCGCGAGCGCTACATGAAGGCGGTGTAGCGGTGCGCGAAGTATCTGAGGTAACGGGATTCCCCGAGATGCTGGACGGACGGCTGAAGACTATCAATCCTCGAATCGCCGGCGGCGTTCTGGCCATGCGCGCGAACCCGGAACATATGCGGTCTTTGGACGAGCACCAGATTCCAACGATCGATATGGTGGTGGTGAATCTCTATGCTTTCGAAAAAGTGGCGGCCCGGCACGGCGCCAGCATGCATGAGCTGATCGAGAATATCGACATCGGCGGTCCCACTTTGATCCGCGCGGCCGCCAAGAATTATCAGGACGTCGCAGTGGTGGCATCGCCCGAGGATTACGCGGTGATCCTGCAGGAGCTGCATGAGCGCAAGGGCGAATTGTCGGAGCCCACGTTGTGGCGTCTGGCGCAGAAGGCTTTCGCTCTGACGGCTGCTTACGATCGGGCTATCAGCACGCGTCTCTCTCGCGTAGGCGCCGAAGAAGAGCGTGGCTTGCCGGCGTTTCTGGATATTCGAGCGCCGCGCGCTCTCGATCTGCGGTACGGTGAGAATCCGCACCAATCCGCGGCGCTCTATACCAATCGGCGCGGGGGCATTGCGGGAGCGGAGCAGTTGCAGGGCAAGGAGCTTTCCTACAACAATCTGGTGGATCTGGACGCCGCCTGGCAACTGATTCAGGAATTCCACCAGCCGGCCTCGGCCATCATCAAACACACCAATCCGTGCGGGTGCGCCGAAGCGGACACGCTGGCCGAGAGTTATCGGCGCGCATTTGAAGCCGATCCTGTGTCGGCCTACGGCGGTGTGCTGGCGTTCAATCGAACCTTGGATGAAGAAACCGCGCGAGAGATCGCGAAGACGTTCATTGAAGCCATTGCCGCGCCGGATTACGAACCTGGAGTTCGCACTGTATTAGGCGGGAAGAAAAATCTGAGGATGCTGAAAGTGGATCCGGCGCCTGCTGATGAGCCGGTGGTGAAATCCATCAGCGGCGGATATCTGGTGCAGACCGCGGACACGCACCGTCTGGACCGCGCCGACTGCCAGGTGAAGACCGAGCGTGCACCCACTGAAGAGGAATGGCACGCGCTGCTATTTGGCTGGAAAGTGTGCAAACACGTGAAGTCGAACGCCATCGTGTATGCGCGCGCCGGCCAGGCCATCAGTGTGGGTGCGGGTCAAATGAGCCGCGTGGATTCGGTGAAGGTGGGCGCAATGAAAGCGGTGCTGCCGTTGCAAGGCACGGTGCTTGCTTCGGATGCATTTTTCCCGTTTGCGGATGGAGTGGAGGAAGCAGCTAAACACGGCATCACGGCGGTGATCCAACCAGGCGGATCCGTGCGCGATGACGACGTGGTGGCCGCGGCGAACAAGCTGGGATTAGCGATGGTGTTTACCGGAGTTCGCCATTTCCGACACTAAGGAGAACAACCATGAGAGTCACCGCAGTAGTGCTGGCCGCTGTCTGTTTGACGGCATGCAGCTACAAATCCCCCAATGCAGGGCACGAAATTGTGCTCATTGAAAAGCCGATCATCTTCGGCCACGGAGGAGTTGATCCCGAGCCAGTCCGGGCCGGCCTTACCATTACCGCTTGGACCACAGAAGGCGTGGACGTTTCCATGTAACCGATGAAGTTCGACACGGAGCTGCCCGACACAATGACCTCTGACGGCGTTCCGATCACTTTTCACGCAATCATGGTGGTGCAGGTGACGGACTCCGTCAGCCTAATTAAAAACTTCGGACCGGATTGGTATGGGAATAATGTTGAGGAGCAGTTCAAGACCATGGTCCGCCAGGCCGTCCGCAAGCGCGGGATGAACGAAACGGCGATCAGCACAACCGCGCTCGATACCATCGATGCCGAGATCCGCGACGCCCTGATCGCGTTTCTCAAAGACAAAAGTTTGCCTGTGAAGCTCATCACGATGACTGTCGGCAAGGCGAATCCGCCGGACGCGATCAAGCATCAGCGCATTGACACGGCTGCGCAGGAGCAACGTATTCAAACTGAGAAGCAGACCAAGCTAGCGGAAGATCAGCGCAAAATGGCGGAGCAAAGCCGGGCTGACGCAGACAACGCCTACCGGGAATCCATGCATTTATCGCCCGAACAGTTTATTCAATTGGAAGCGATCAAGATGCAAGCGAAGGTGTGCGGACCAGAGGGTAAAGCTACCTGCACTTTCATTCAGAACGGTGGAGCTACGCCGGTGTACAATTTGGGCAAGTGACGCGCACTAATTCAACACCTTCAATTCCCGCGCGCCTTGCAAATTGTAATAGTCCTTCAGCCGGCGTGCCGCGGATTGGCCAATCACCTTGGCAAGTTCGCGCTCGCTCGCCTCGCGGACGCGCTCCAAACTGCCGAACTCGCCTAGCAGTTTCGCGATGGTCTTGTCGCCGATCCCTTCCACCTGCTCCAGCTCGGATGTGAGCCGAGCTGCGCTCCGCCGAGTGCGGTGAAATGTTACAGCGAACCGGTGCGCCTCGTCCCGCACCTTCTGGATCAAGTGCAACACCGGTGAGTGATGATCCAGTTGAATCGGCTCGTTCTCCTGCCCATACACGTAAATGATCTCCTCGCGCTTCGCGATGGATGCCACCGGCTGATTGATGATGCCGATGCTTTCGAGCGCCTCCACCGCGGCGTGCAATTGCCCCAGTCCGCCGTCGATCAGCACCAGGCTCGGAAAGGGTTTGTTCTCCTGCTGCAGGCGCGAATAGCGGCGCGTCACCACTTCCCGCATGGAAGCGAAATCGTCGTTTCCAATCACCGTGCGGATAATAAACTTGCGATAATCAGCCTTCTTCATGCGGCCGTTTTCCCAAACCACCATGCTGGCCACTTTGTCCGTTCCCTGAATGTGCGAAATGTCGAAGCATTCGATGCGCTTGGGTAGCTCCGGTAAACCCAGAGCATCCTGCAACCCCTCCTGGATCACTTTCTGCGATGGCTCCATCACGCGGAAACGTTGGTGGAACGCGTGCTTCGAGTTTGTTTCAACGAGGCCAAGCAGAGCCTTCTTCTGACCGCGCTGCGGCGTGTGGATCTCCACCTTCCGTCCGCGCTTTTCCATGAGTAGTTCTTCCAGCACTTCGCGATCTTCGAAGTCCACCGGAACGTGGATGCGGCTGGGGATGTACTGCTGATCGAGATAAAGCTGCTTGAGGAGCGACGAAAAGAATTCGGCCGGCTGGAAATCGAAGATGTCTTCCCAGAAATATTCGCGGCGATCCACCACGCGTCCGTTCCGCAGATGAAACAGGTTCACCGCGACCATCGGCGGTTCGGCATAGTAGCCGAAGATGTCGATATTTTCGCCTTCGGCCGCGGCGATCTTCTGCTTCTCTTCCATTTCTTCCACGGTTGATACCAGATCGCGCAACGCAGCCGCCTCTTCAAAGCGCGTGGACTCCGCAGCCTGGTGCATCCTGCGCTCTAGACCGCCGGCGAGATCCTTCAATCGGCCTTCCAGGAACATGCGTACATCGCGCACTGCGGCCGCATATTGTTCGTCGGTGGTCAACCCCTGGACGCACGGCCCAAGACAGCGATGGATGTGAAATTCCAGGCACGGATGCGTGTGGGCGCGGGTGAAATCCACTTTGCAGGAAGGAATTTTGAAGTGGCGATGGATGAAGCTGACCAATCGATGCGCCAGGTTGCCGGGAAAGTAGGGTCCGTAGTAGCTGGCGCCGTCTTTCAGCAGCCGACGGGTGACGTAAACGCGCGGGTATTTCTCGTTGGTCAGTTTGATGTACGGATAAGTCTTGTCGTCGCGTAGCAGAATGTTGAAGCGCGGCTTCCACTGCTTGATGAGATTGTTTTCGAGCGCCAGCGCTTCCTTGTTGTTGTCAACCAGGATGTACTCGATGTCGCGCGCCTCCGCCATCAGCGTGCCCGTCTTCGAGTCGGCCAGCCGCTCATCCGCAAAATAATTGCGCACACGGGCACGGAGATTCTTGGCCTTGCCTACGTAGATGACCTCGCCGTGCGCGTCTTTGTAGAGGTAGACTCCCGGCAACAGAGGCAGTTGGGAAGCTTTCTCGCGCAGGTCCATCGGGGTCCACTTCTATTGTCGCAGGCAGGTTGGTGGCTGGTATCATTTCGGCATGTTGGTTAGAACCCAGTACGTCGATATTCCCGCAGGCCCGGCTCCCATGCGGATGTTCGTGGCGTCGTCCCAAGGGGACGGGAAGCATCCGGGAATCCTGTGTTATTCGGATATTTTTCAGCTCACGGGACCAATGCTGCGGATTTGTACACGCTTGGCGGGATATGGATTCGTGATCGCTGCGCCTGAGATTTATCACCGCATCGAGCCACTTGGAAGCGCGATCCCGTTCGATGATGCAGGCCGGACGCGCGGGTTGGAAGATGCCGCCAAGACGCCCGTCGCACATTTCGATGAAGACCGGCGCGCGGCCCTGGACTATCTCTCCCGGCATCCAAGTGTCGCGCCCGGCCAGCTCGGCGCAATGGGCTTTTGTATCGGAGGCCACCTGGCCTTTCGAGCCGCTCTGGAACAGGACGTGCGCGCCACGGTGTGCTTCTACGGCACCGGAATCCACGACGGCAAGCTCGGCCTCGATCGCGACGCCGGTTCGCTCGCTCGCGTCGGAGAGATCCGAGGCAAGTTGCTAATGGTATTCGGCGCGCACGATCCGCACGTGCCAGCCGAAGGCCGCGAGACCATTGACCGCAAGCTACGCGAATCCGGCGTCGATTATTCCATCCAGCTTTATCCCGCCGAGCACGCCTTCATGCGCGACGAAGGCCCACGCTACGATCCGGAGGCCACCGACCAGGCGTTCGCCGCCATGATGGCCTTCTTCCGCGAGGTTTTCCGGTAACGTGGGGCAGGATGGCGTCCCAATGTCACTTAGTTTTCCCAATGCTGAGGATCCAGATGCAATCGTGGGGCAGACCCCCTGGTCTGCGCGGGTACCCCAGGACCCGCCCCCTCGCCAGTTGAAATCAGCTTCCTCCAAACCCAGCAAGCCGACGAGGGC
>PMOK01000175.1 GCA_003162425.1 Bryobacterales bacterium
ATCCGGTTCCAACGGGAAGGCTTTCGGCCGAACCGCGATATCATCGTCGCTCTCACCGCCGATGAAGAGGGCGGGTCATTCAACGGCGTCGACTGGCTGCTGAAGAACCACCGCGATCTGATCGAGGCCGGCTTCGTTTTGAATGCCGATGCCGGCGGCATCCTGACCGAGAAGGGAAAACCGATCGACGTCGAGGTGGAAGCCACTGAGAAGCTGTATGCCGATTTCCAGCTCACTGTTAAGAATCCGGGTGGCCATAGCTCATTGCCTGTTCCGGATAACGCGATTTACCACATCGCCGATGCGCTGGCGCGCCTGGAGCGTTCCCCGTTTCCATTCGAGCTGAATCCGGTGACTCGCGCCTACTTTGAGCAGTTGTCGAAGGTGGAAAGCAAACAAACAGCCGCTGACATGAAGGCTGTTCTTCGGACGCCGCCCGATCCGGATGCTGTGGCCCGTCTCTCCCAAGATCCGCATTACAACGCCACGGTACACACCACCTGCGTGGCCACCCGGCTCAATGCCGGTCACGCCAACAACGCGCTGCCGCAGACCGCCCAAGCCGTGGTCAACTGCCGGATTCTTCCGGGGCACTCGGCGGAAGAAATCCGGCAGTATCTGGTTCGGACGTTCGCCGATTCCAAGGTGTCGGTGCGCTTCCTCGATCCGGCGACCCGCGAGCCGGTGGAGCGCGCCCCAGAGAAACAGTCGTTTTCACCAATTGCACCGCCGCCCGAGATTTTCAAGCCTTTGGAACATGTGGCGGATGAAATGTGGCCCGGAGCGCCAGTGGTTCCGGACATGGAGAGCGGCGCTTCCGACAGCATTTATACAGTCGCCGCGGGAATACCGAGCTACGGGATCTCGGGCGTCGCAATCGATCACGATGACATCCGCGCGCACGGCAAAGATGAACGAGTGCGGGTCAGTTCGTTTTATGACGGCGTGGAGTTCTACTATCGATATTTGAAAGCGCTGACGTCACGGTAGGACAAGCCTCCGGCCTGTCCTAGGCAAGCCGGAGGCTTGCCCTACACTACGACGGCCAGCTCGTACAAATAATCCACGTGCGATCGCGCGGCTCCATCCATGCCCTCAATCTTCGGATTTCGTGATTCGATGACGTAGTATTCGTTGGGCGCGTGAGCTCCATTGCCGTGGCCCAACCCGAAATGGCCGGCTGGAAGCCGCAGCGGATCGCTGGTGAACACATATCCCGGCCAAGAGCCGGCCAAGCGCGGCCACAAGATTGGATCGATTCCGGCACGTTTATAAACCGACACTGCGGCGCGCACGACAGCCGAATTGGCGGGGGTGCTGGTGGGATCGTAACCGCCCGTCATGTTCACTTCGATATCCGGAAAACCGCGTTTCGCAAGGTGTGCTTTGAGGGCCGCCAGTGCTTCGGCCGCGGTCATATCCGGGACCAGCCGCAGATCCAGCTTGGCCACCGCGCGATGCGGCAGGATGGTTTTGCCTCCCGGTCCGGTATAGCCCCCCACCAAGCCCTCAATATTCACGGTGGGCCGCGCCACCAGCAGTTCTAGCGACTCAAGGAAGTCCACGTCATGCACCCAATGCTGGACGCCCATCTGCTGCTTGGTCATCTGCTCGTTCATCCGTCCGGCAGCTTCGCGGATCATGGCTTTTTCGGACGGGCTCAGCGGGCGCGCCTTGTCGGCATAGCCTTCGATGGCGGGCGTATGGCCGTCGGGACCAACCAGCGTGTTCAGCGCCTGCACCAAATGCCAAGCCGGACTATCCACGCGGGCTTCATTGCTCGAATGCAGATCCTGCGTCGGGCCGCGACCCCAACGCTCGCCGCTTGAAACCAGTTCCAATTCAACCACGCCTTTCGCGCCCAGGTTGATGGACACCGTGCCATCCAAAGCCTGCATGCCCATGGGCATGAACACGCCGGTGCATTTGCGTAACGCCGCCATCACTTCCGGCTGATGGACAATCTGCCTGAAATGCGGCGAGCCAATTTCCTCTTCGCCTTCCGCGACAAAGACCAGGTTCACCGGCAGCTTGCGCCCCGCGTACCGGAACGCTTGGAGTGCTGCGAGCAAGGTGGCTTCCGGGCCCTTCTGATTGGTAGCCCCGCGGCCCACGATCACTTTTCCTAATCCGGGCTTGTCGACCAGCGCGGCCTCGAAAGGTGGCGACGACCACTCAGCGGGATCGGCCTGTTTGACGTCATACATGAAGTAGAGGCCGTAGGTCCGAGGCGCGCCCGCGTCCAAGGTGGCGAAAATCCCCGGCTGACCATCGCTGGGGATTTTCCTCACCTCATCGAAGCCGGCATCGCGCAGGAACCGCATGGTCAGCTCGCAGCCCTCCGTCATGCCGCGGTTTTCCGCGGCGATGGACGGTTGCCGGATCCACTCCTGAAGCCGGTGCACGGCTTCGTCGTGATGTTTGTCGATCTCGGAATGAACCGCCTTCAGCTCGGAGGCATTCGCTCCGCTAACCCGTCTCGCCGAGGCGATTGCGGCAGCCCCCGCAGCAGCCCTTTGAAGAAACATCCGTCGATCCAGTGATGGTGACATAGATTGGCTGATTATGATCCGTCCGCCCGTGTCCGTCAAGTTCAGGCTCGTTTCTGTTGTACTATTTGAATGTGTACATGAATTGGGAGGAGTCGCTGCCATGCCGAGAAGAGCAGTTGTAGAGAACAGCCGGATGTCCTTGCGGATTCGGGCCGAGGAAAAAGCGCTGCTGTTGCGGGCGGTGGCGCTGAACCACACCGACCTGACGGATTTTGTCCTTCGTCACGCCTTGCTTGCCGCCAAGGCCGTCATTGAGGAGGCGGATCATGTGCAGCTCTCCGGGAGGGATAGTTTGCGGGTCCTCGATCTGCTGGAGAATCCGCCTGCGCCGAACGCAAAGCTGCTCAGAGCCGCTCGGGCGTTGCCAAAGCGGTCATAGCCGTGACGACATGGCACGAGGAGCCGATTAGCAAGAAGCATGATCTGGAAGCGTTCGATTGCGGCGAAGCAGCACTGACCGAATTCCTGCGCCGTTACGCCCGGAAGAGCCATGAGTTGGGCGGGGCGAAAACGTTCCTTGCGATTGACAGTTGCGACAACAAGACCATTCTTGGCTTCTACAGCCTGAGCCCAGCCTCGGTTGACTATGCCCGGACGCCAGAGATCATACGGCGCGGGCTGGCACGCCATCTTTCACGCCATGATGTACCGGGTTTCCGCTTGGCGCGCCTGGCTGTGGATCGCATGTTCGAAGGGCAGGGAGTTGGCGGACAACTTCTGCTCGCGGCGGGCAGACGCTGCCTCGCGGCCTCGGCGGAGGTTGGCGGCGTGGTGCTTGTCATCGACGCGAAGAACGAAAGGGTGGCAGGATGGTATGCCAGCTATGGCGCTATGCCGCTGCTGGACGCGCCGTTATCTTTGCTGCTGCCGCTTGCGACAATTGAGGCTGCGCTTAAAAAAGCGGGGAAACGGGTTCGTTGAATACCGCTGCCATTAGTTCGGCGCGCAGATCCATGGTTTACGGAACAAATCGAAAACCACGACTACGTGGCCTTGGCGGCAAGTTTTTCAAACTGGGTAATGCGTACAGATCCCTCAGGGAACACGGCGCGGATTTCCAGTCGTCCGCCCATGGCTTCAATGAAGCGCTCCAGCGTGCTCACATACATGTCAGTCCGCCGTTCCAGTTTTGAAATTGCCGACTGGTCGACTTGGAGTGTCTCGGCGAGATGCTGCTGTGTCAACCTGAGCGCGTCACGAAGTTCCTCAAGCGCCATATCCTGCTTGAGGCGTTGGTAGGTTGTGTCGCTGCTCGCGATCGATGTAGGCGACATCTTTCTTTCCAGCTCCTTAAACTTCCGGGCCATGTTTCAACACTCCTTTTGTAGCTGTTCGATATGGTGGTCGTATATTTTGTCCACGACTGAGGAGTGCACACATGCCATCCAGTTCATATTATGCCCTCGATGGCATGTTTTATCAATAAGAACGACGGCATCTTTTGCGAACCCCTACCATCGCGCGCTGCGTAACCAGCTTCAGGAGGTCGAAATGAACTTATGCCGAACCAGCGCTTTCTCACCATCTATTCCGGAGTCTTGACCTTTGTGTTCGCCGTCACGGTGCTCTCCGGATTCGCCGGCCGCTCCAGGAAGGCGAGCTTCGATGAAATCAACGTCCGCCGCATCAATATCATTGAGCCGGACGGAACGTTGCGAATGATCCTCTCAAATAAGACCGATGCACCTGGCATGTTTATCCGAGGCAAGGAGTATCCGCATCCGGACCGCAAGAGCGCCGGTGTGATCTTCGTCGACGACGAAGGAACAGAAAACGGCGGCTTGATCTTTGGCGGATTCAAAAACAAAGACGGCAAGGTGGAGACCTGGGGCCACCTGAGTTTCGATCAGTATCAGCAGGATCAGGTATTCAGCATCGATGCCGGCGAAGAAGAGGGGCATCGGCGGTCCGGCATCGGCATCTCGGATCGCGGAGATTATCCGATTCTAGAAGCGGTGGAAGCTACAACCCGTATTGGCGCGCTTCCTCCCGATCAACAGGAAGCCGAATACAAGAAGTTTGTCGCAACGCATGGCGGTGACGCGCAGCGGGCTTATTTCGGCCGCGTGGGCGATGGCTCCGTGGTTTTGAGGCTGAAAGACAAGCAGGGACGCGATCGTATTGTGCTTCAGGTTAACGCGGACGGGACACCTGTGCTGCAGCTACTCGATGCAAACGGAAAGATGACGGCGCAGTTGCCTCCGGAGGTTCATTGATAGAGTGTAGGGCAGGTTGCCTAACCTGCGCGCCGATTGGCAATCGGCGCAAACCGGGCGGGTTGGCAACCCGCCGCAGGATGGCATCCTGCCCCACAGCCAAACATAACAGCATTGCGGTTACTACGGCGTCGTTGTAACGCGCGCGGGCAGCTTCAGGGGCTTGCGCATCGCAGAACGCTTGTGCGCTGGCTTGCGAACACGAGTGGCTGGGACGGTGGAGGATGCGGGATCGCCTATCGAGATGAAGGCTTCTTGCGTGTACGAGTCTGGCCCGCTGATGTCGAGCGAGTTGTCGCCGGCAGTCAAACCGGTGGGTATTTGGATATTCACCTGATACAAGCCGGCGAATCCCGGGGCCAGCCCCTGAAAGGCAATGTTCGCCGTTGTGCCACTGATGTCGGCATTAAACGTATTGCTGGTCGTGCTGGGCGGGTTCGATGGCGCGCCAACGCCGTCCAAAATAGCAGGGAACACGGTTCCTAAACCGGACATATACACCGCGACTGTCTCACCCGCCTGTGCGGGACTGGCCGGCGTTACAGGGGAGCCATTGACGTGGAGGGCGGCAGCATAGCCAGATCCGCTTTCGTCTTGGGTGAACACTCCGGGTGTGGTCAGATTTACAAACTCCGTAACTACGTTCGATGCTTGTCCGTTGTTGATGACCTGGAACTGAGCCACCGAAGCGGTAGTCTCAAAGGGCACTATCACGGCGATTTGGTCGGACCTGACATAGGAAATGGGAGCTGGCACGTTGTTGACCAATACTTTCACGTTGTCCAGCGTGGTTGGTAAAGGAAGCGACGAAGCGTCCTGCAGCGTGCTGGGCCCGAGGTTTGATCCAAACAGGAGGACGAAATCGCCCGGCGAGACTCCCGACGTGAAAGGAGAATAGCTTGCTGTATTCACAATGCCTGTGGGGCTTATGTACACACCGGAACCGGTAAAGCTGGGTGCTGGCACGGCCACGGTAATGGTCGGAGTGGTAGCGAGCCCAACCCCGATTTGCTCGCCGCGGGCGCCCTCGATGAACTGAACGTTGAGGTATTGGGAAGTGTAGCTCCCACCTGAACCCGTCGGGTACGAGTCCGAGTAGGTGAAGCCGTAGGCGGAATCCACACCGTCCTGAATTCTCTGGTGTCCCAGAATCTGGCCGTTGTTGGCGTTGAAAGATCCATAGTAAGTGAGATAGCCAATGCTTCCGTTGCTGTCGAATTGCGTCTCGTCGAATTCGAAACCGGCCGAGTAGAAGAGGCCGCCGAACGCCGGCGTAGTTCCGGTGCGAACACCCACCAACATGTCGAAGTCCTCGGGCGAGCCACCGAATATGAAACTGCCATCCGGGGTCGAATAAAAGAACTCCTGGCCCTGGACCAGCCCCGTGTTGTTGGTGGGAAAGTTCACAACGAATGCGTTGTTGCTGACCGTGTAGTTCACTCCCGTTATGGTCTGGGTGGTGGCACTGGTGGTGTCGGCGTAGGCGGTGACGTCCACGTTCCCGATCCCGCCCGAACCATTCGAGCTCAGTTGGAGCAGGGCTCCGTACGGTGTTCCCCCTGACACAACGCTGGGCTGCAGGTAAGAGATCGAGTACGGTCCATTCAACGTTCCAGTGCCTTGCGAAGCCAGCGGCGCGGCTATAAAGATGTCGTTGACACTGGTCTCAGTGATGCTCCCGACAAACACGCCATCGGCGCCCACCAGTCCATATACAGGAGTCCCAACGAGTGGATTTGTATTGTTGATGAAGCCAAAACCACTCGCAGAGATGCTATATGTCCCGGTGGTCGTATATGCTCCAGCGCCAGCGCCCGTGCTGGCTTGAAGCCCCGCGGCGTTGATCGAATAATTTCCATTCGTAAAAGTGATGGTGCCGTAGATTGAGACGGCGTCGCTCGATGTTTCCGTCACCTCACGAAAATAATAAGTCCCGTTCAGCAGATGGTTACCGGTGTTGTCCCAAGTCTGAGCAATGGCTGGGAAGGTGGCGGCCAGGAGAACCAGGCCCACTCGAAAGTTCTTCATAATTCAGTGTACGCGCCGCGGGGCTGCTTAGTTACACGAGGCGAGCGTTTAACCATGTAACGGAATGTAAGTCAGGCACGTCAGTACTGCGGAAACGATATCCGTACGGACTGCACTTCTGATGGCCGGCCCGCTTCTTCGAGAAATCCGAGACCGCCCGCAGTCAGCCGGGATTCCGTCCACTGGCTCACCAGAGTTCCCTCGAGATAAAGCCGGAATAGGGGGCCGGCGACATCCATTGCCGCGCGCAAGCTGGAACTCTTACCCGGCATCGTCAACACCCGCTGGCCGCGCGATTTTTCGATTCCGCGCAATACGGTGAAGCGCTCTACCGAAAACGTTCGAGAAGATGCCGATCCAACTGGTTTGATGCGCACAGCATAGTAGTTGCTACTATCCTGGGCGCGAAAGACGCAGGCCACGCCTTGTGGATTGATTCTCCAACTAAAGTCGAGCCGATAATCCGTGGCGCTGAGCGGAGTGCGATACAAAACAAGCTGCCTCGCTGGGCCAGCGGATTGGTGGGCCCAGCCACTTTCGCTCATGGTTGATTCAATTTCAACCGCTCGCGCGCCGGGCGAGCCTATATTTCTCCAACCCGGAACGAGAAGTAATGTTACGGACACGGCCAACAAAAACTTGACTGCAACTGAGGAAGCGCCGGAGGACACTTCAAATTTCGGAATGACGTACTTGGGGGCGGCGAATGTTGCGGCGAATTCGGGCCCGGCAGCAGGCAACAAACGTGGGACGGCAGCGTGAGGAGCCAGTTTCGGAATTACCATGGCCCACTGAACACTCGAATTGGCAGGTGCGTTCTCGGGCGTTAGCACGCGTGCTTCGTCTTCAAGCGGCGGGAGCGCGGGCGGGACCAGCAGAGTGGACCACCTGACCGGGAATCGGAAGCGCACTGGGTGTTCAGTTTCGCTCGGCACGTCATACATATTATGAATGATGTCGGGCTAGCGAGTTTGCAATATCGATATCATGGGTCCTGTTGAATAGCCGGAGTGAAGCTGCGCGCAGAGTTGGGCGGTTTTTCAGCCTGGAGCGAACAGTCACCATCGCGGTGGTGGCGATTGTCTGCTGGCAATTGTTCATCCCTCCGATTCTCGGTCTGGCGGACAACGGTGATTTCGCGAGGCTCATGGTCTTCTTCGACCTGACGCATTCGCCCACGGACCGAGCTGATCGGTACTTTGGATTTCTCACCCGGCATTACGTGGTGGATGCCGCGGAATCGAAGAAGTACTCTCGGCCGGACTTCATCAGCTCCGAGTTGTTGTTCATCGCGGGGCCGGCCGCAACCAACCGGCTTCTGGGCAAGACATCGTTCGATCTTCTCGAACTGGGCGCAGTGCATGCTGTCGTTTTCGCGGCATCTGTCTTCTTTCTGTTGTTCGTTTCTAAGCCGTTCGCGGGCCCGGTACGCACCAGTGCCATTATTCTCGGCGCAATCGTGTTCACTGACATTGCCTACATCGCGTACTTCAACTCGTTTTACGGCGAGTCGGCTACCTTTCTCTTTTTCATGTCCGTCGCCGCCTGTGCGTACGGCGCAATGTCCTCCGGCCGGCGCCGGATCGTTTGGCTGGTAGCCTACTTTGCGGCCGTCACGCTGTTTCTGATCGCTAAGTATCAGAACATCGTCTTACTGCCGGTTTTTCTCTTCTTTGGAGGGTTGCTGGTGAAGCGGTGGGGTGAGGTGCGGTACTTCCGGTCGTATCTGGTTTTTTCACTAATCGCCTGCTTCGGCGGATACCAGTTCTATATCTCGTCGCCGGAGGTGATCAGCGATGCCGTCCTGTACAATTCGGTATTCAACGGCGTCCTGGTGGACTCGCCAACGCCCGAAGACGATCTATCCGCGTTAGGCCTGGATCGCGCATACGCCAAATACGCCGGATCCACGGCCTACCAGCCCAGTTCCCTTCGCTTCGATGACGAATTCCTGCGGAAGTTCCGGGAGTCAGTCACCATTGGCGGAGTTTTCAGGTTCTATCTGGAAAGACCTGGGCGGCTATTCAACGCCCTCAATCGAACGGTTGCACGCGCGTTTCAACTTCGGGCCGCCTTGGGGAATTACGAGAAATCCGCCGGCTATCCTCCCCTGAGCGTCAGTAGGAGCTGGGCTATGTGGAGCTCCATCCGCTCCGCGATTCTTCCCAGGAATCTCTGGGTTGTTCTCACGATTGGTATCCTGTACTTGGCGCTGCTTTCCAGAAGATGGTTGCGCCACAAGGAGCAGCTCGCGCGTTTGAACGTGGAATGGTGCGCTTTGATCCCGGTCATGGCGCTGGCACAGCTATTCGTGATCACTGTTTCCGACGGCGTCATCGATCTGATCAAGCATGCATATCTTTTCAACCTTTTGTTCGATTCCATGTTAGTTGCCATGGGAGCTCAACTGCTGGCTTCGCTTGCTGGAACATCGAAGGCGAAAGAAACAGAGAGTGAGCGATCCTGATGACCCTCACGATGCGGCTGGTATCGGCCGCG
>PMOK01000179.1 GCA_003162425.1 Bryobacterales bacterium
AAGCTCAGCGTCGTGGACGTTGCACCCGTAATGTTGCTGAACGTCGTCCCGCCGTTGGTGCTCACCTGCCACTGCACGGTGGGCGTTGGTTGTCCGCTGGCCCCGGCGGTGAATGTTGCGGTTCCCCCGCTGGTCACCGGTTGGCTTAACGGGTTCAACGTAATCGCAGCCGCTGTGTTTACCGTCAGCAGCGCCGCATTCGTGTTCGAGGATCCCGCCGTGTTGGTAAACACCGCGCGATATTGATTATTGTTTTGCGATGCGGCGGAGGTAAACGTCAGGGTGGTCGAAGTCGCACCTGTTAGATTTGTAAATGTTGCGCCTCCATTAGTGCTCACCTGCCATTGAACCGTCGGCGTGGGACTTCCGGTGGCTGAGGCGGTGAACGTCGCCGTCGCGCCGGAGCAAACTGTTTGCGCCGTGGGCTGCAGCGAAATCCCGGGCCCCTGCAGCACCGTAACCGTATCCGTACTCGATCCGGTGACAATCGATCCGCCGCCCCCGGTGACGCTCGCCGAATTCTGGATCGACGTCAAATTGGTGGTCACGCTGACGGTCAGCGCGATGACCGCATTCGAACCTGCCGCGATTGGAGCGGTGTTGGTGCAGACCACGTCGCCGCTGTTGTTCAGACAGCTCCATCCCGTGCCGTTGGCGGATACGAAACCCAGGCCGCTCGGAAGCATATCGGAGACCGTAATCGTGGAAGAAGTGGCCGCTGTGCCACTGTTGCTCACGGTGATGGAAAAGCTGCCGTTTTGATTGACCGTAAAATTGCCGGTGTGTGTCTTTGCGATGCTGAGCCCTGGCGAGCCGCCGCAACCGGTCGCGTTCGCATTGACAGTGGTGGAAGTGTCGGCCGTTTTCTTTTGCTCCACGTTACCCGCCGCGTCGATGGCATCGCTGTAGAACGCATAGGTATGCCCGGCCACGCCCGTGTACGATGACGAGGTTAGCGCAGTGTCGACCAGCCAGGGAGTGAATGCACCACCGTTATCGGACACAAGTATGTTGTAACCCTGAATACCGGAGGTAGCATCGGTGCCGGACCATGAAACCGTGAAGCAGGCCGAGCTTTCGGTACTTGGCAACGCCGCCACCGCGCTCACGGGCAGATCCACATCCAAGGTGTTCATCCATGTCGCGGTGGAAATAGGCTGGTTGAAATCGAATACGATGGTCGCCTGGTTCTGAATTACCGTTCCCGACGGTTGACCGGGATATGGGACCGCCGTGAAATATACGTATCCTTGCCCTTGCGGAGAAGTTACGTTGGGAGGAAGAAATCCCAACGCAGGATCGTTAGGAGTCTCGCCGGTATCGGGATCGATGGTCTGGTACAACCATGTGATCGTGTTCGACGGCGCATCGTAATGCGCGGAGATCTTCACTTCGAATGGCTGCGCGGGACGCAGATCGACGAGGGTGTTGAAGTCGTTCTGTCCTCCTGGAGGGCTGAACGCCTGGGTTCCGAATCCAATCACGCCAAAGCTCAGCGTGTTGGGATTCAGGCCCGGGTCCAGCGTGTCCGTTATCGTGACATTCTGAGCAGGCGCCGAAGCGGTCGACTCATTTTCATAATAAATGTAATACGGAACCACATCTTGCCCCGGAATATATTGGGCGGCGCCTCCGCCACCGGTTGGCCCCACTTTATCGTTTGGATCGCCTGGTTGCCGGACGGTTGTGTCGCCGCCGGCGTCGGCGTCGCTGCCGCCGTTTGTGCAGCAAGGGGAATCCACATGGATTTCATTGTGGGCTGGCGTGTGGGCCGGTGTACTCGCCAAGGTGGATTCAGTGCCCCGGATAACGTAACAAGCGCCAGCCGAAAGCTTGGCCAATGCGATCTGGTAATCGTTCAGACTTGCGCTGCCGGACACTGTGGCTGCCACGTTCAGCGCGACGGTGACATTCGGGGAGATTAGAAGATCGATCGTCAGATTTAGAGCGTCCACTGTCCCGACGTTGCATGCCGAATACAGATAGATTTGCGTATGTCCCGCGCCGTAGAAGGCCGGCCCGATGACGTTCGCCTGCAATTGAATGTTTCCGCCGCCCGCCACCGTGAGTCCGCCGGGGCTGACCAGGAACGTGCCGTCGGGATTGTTGACGGTGAGCGTGTAGATTCCGGTCGGCGCCCCGTTCAGAGGGAGCGATACCGAAAGTCCCGATCCATCCGCGTTTACGGTGGTCCCGCTACTCATAATGGTGGCCGGGCCGGTTAATTGCACCGTGGCGCCGCTTAGGAAGACACCGGTCGGGCCGAGAACGGTAGGCGTTACCGTGCTCACGTTACCCAAAGTGTTCGGGAAACTCAGAACCGTCGGCTGAACGGTGAAACCCATGGGGAGCGTCGCTGTCGCGCCATTTGGATTCACGATCGTAACGTCATAGACCGTCTGCGTGGCTCCCACCAGGTTGACTAACGCCGTGATGGACGACCCGTCCGAGGCGGTCGACGCGCCGATTCCCGTGATCGTGCCGCCGGACGAAACAAGCTTGATATTGGCGCCGGTCACGATTCCGAAACCCTGCACCGTGACCGTGATGAAATCGGAACTGCCCCCGCGAGTCGGCGACACGGCGCCGATCGCCAGAGCTCCGCCTCCGCCATTCGTAAGTTTCGCGAGGAACGCATCCGAGCTTCCCTTGAGCGTCGATTGATAAGCCCCGAACGTGGCTGGAAAACCCGCGGCTGTCGAGGTTTGCCCGGCAATATAAACGTTGCCCGAAGGGTCGGCGGTCAGAGACTGTATTTGGGGACCGCTCGGTAACAGGGTCGAATACGTGAGAGCACTCCCCGTCGAGTTCAGCTCCAGCACGAACTGCGAGCCTGGGGAGGCCGTGGGAGGAAGAGTGTTGATTTGGGGAAAATTCGGCGATTGCGTGGTGCCAGTCAAATAGACATTTCTGACGCTATCGATCGCCATATCGAAGATTTGATCGGCGCCTGTGCCGCCAATATAGGTGGAGTAAAGGCGAGTCTGCCCGTCCAAGCTGAGCTTGGTGACGAACCCGTCTCCCGTTCCGCCCCCGCCTCCGAATGTAGTCTGGAACGCGCCGGTTGTAGTGGCGAAATTGGTAGAGGTAGTCGATCCAGCGAGATACACGCCGGTTGTATCAAGCGCGACCTTCTGGACATAATCGACACCGCTTCCGCCAATGTACGTGGACCAGACTAGCGGAAACGCCGCGGTTGTATTGAATTTCTCAACGAAGCCGTCCTGACCGCCGCCGCTCGAGCTTTGAATGGAATTCACGGTCGGAATGGTTCCCGCGCCGGAACCCGAGACCACAAAGAGCTCTCCTCCGACATAAGCGTTTCCGGAGTTATCCACGGCGACCGACACACCTTCGTTATTGGAGCCGCCAATGTAACTGGAATAAACCAGCGATGGGGTCCCGGACAGAGTGGTATTGAACTTACTTAGAAAACCGAGGAAGAAATTGCCAAAGGTGACCCCCGAGGTGGAGTATGCATTGAAGGTCACCGGCAGTGTGTTGGATATCGTCAAACCGGTAATGTAGGCGTTCCCGGCATTATCGACGGCGATTCCCAGCGCATAGCTGGCGCCGATGGTATCGCCCAGATAAGTGGAATACAAGAGGCTGGAACCGCTCGCGCTGATTTCTGTTACAAAAGCGTCTTGCGTAGCCGTGCCGGCTAGTGTCTGACTATACGCATTCGTCGTGGTCGGAAAGTTCGCCGATGTCGTGTACCCGGTAACATACGCCCTTCCGGAAGGATCAACCGCCAGGATTCCAGTGTAGTTTGCGATTCCGCCTATGATTCCCGGGTTGGCCGTTTCATTTCCACTGCCTCCCAGGTAGGTTGAGTAAACAAGGGCCGTCCCGGTTGAGTTGAACTTCGTCACAAAGTAATCGCTGGTCCCCCCGCCATACGTACCCTGCGCCGCAGTCATAGTGGGGAAGTCAGAGGCCGAGCTGGTGGTGCCGGCAATGTAAGCGTTGCCCCCGCCATCCACCGCAATGCCAAATGCCGCTTCGTCTCCCGAGCCGCCGAAGAGAGTCGCGTAGGCGATTTCTAAAGCCGGATCCACGACCAGCGGCTTGCTGTCGTCATACTTGGCCACGATAAACGCAATCTCAGTCTTCCCTGACCGCACGAATCGGCCTTCGATCGGAATCCTTCCCTGCGCGGACTCCTGGTACAGAACCGGCTTATGCAGAAGTAGATGTCCTTCACCAGCTTCCAGGCGCACGTTACCCTGCCCATCCACGCTGAGCTTGTCCGCGCCGTCGAACGCCAGACGGATCGAATCCGGTTTGGCGCCTGGTCGAACAATGAAATCAAATTCGAGCTGTCGCTGAGTGCCGCGGTAGACCACATCGATGCCTGGGTAAACGTCCCGATAGGCGATCCGAGCGTAACCGGGCACACTGCTGTGCCACTTGCCCGGATCGTTGCCGATGAAGTAGTTGGTTGTACCTGGGAGCCGGTCGCGCGCCTCTAGGGATGCCTTCGCGTTTGAGCCAGGCAGGCGCATCTGGAGGACCGGGGACAAGTTTGGAACGCCGGCTGCCTTCAACCGAACGGCCATTGCCGTGGGTGTCAGGAATAATGTATACCCGTTGCCGTGCGCCAGATATTTCACCTGGGAATCCGTTTGTCCCTGATTTTCCTCAAAACGGAGAGGCAGCTTTGCGATATTCTCGCGGACTTTGGCTGACCCGGCTGGTGGAGCGCCGAGTAGTGAACAACTTCCGACTAGGGCTCCGAGGAGCGCCAGGGCGGGTGCCATCGTATAACTCCGTGAGGAGAGGAGTCGCCTTAATTTCATTCCGTCCTCTCAAAAGTGGCGTTCGGAGGAGGGATAACGCTCGAGAATGTCTGGACTCCATCGGTGAAGCTGTAAGAGGTTGGTGTTTCGCTGGCAGCCACCAAGTTATCGGCAAACGGCGAGGTCAGCGTGAAGAATCCGCTAACGAAGTCACTCCCCGTGTAAGGTGACGTCGCACTCTGAAAGTCGTTTCCGGTGTAGGTGTAGGTTTCAGCTCGCACTGCCGATTGTAATCCAGCAAGCACAATAAAACCGATGACAATAGTACTTTTGTTGAGCATCGGAACGTAGGGTCCCTCCAAGGACTCCCATTTATAGCCTCGCCCGTCATAAAATATCCTTAGGGCGTTCTGAAATTTTCTGAAAGGCTTGTTTCCAATGAGTTCCCAGGGGACGAGAGTCGATGGGCCGGCGAAGTATCAATTCGACGAGTTCGAACTCTTCCCCAACCAGGGAGCGCTGTGGCGGGCCGGGGTGCGAGTACCGCTGACGCCTAAGCCGTTGGCGACGCTGCTGGTGCTGGTGGAACGCGCGGGCGAGACTGTTTCTAAGGATGAACTGCTGGCCGAGGTCTGGAACGGCGCGGCGGTGGAAGAGAATAATCTCACCCAAAGCATCTCGACTCTTCGGAAGGTACTGGGCGAAAAGCGCGGCGAGAACCGCTTCATCGCGACAGAGCCGGGGAACGGCTACCGTTTCGTCGCCAGTGTTACAAGGATCGAAGACGCTCCGCTCAGCGCTCCGGAAGCCGTCATCCTTCCGGGTCTAAATGGGGAATTGCGCGATCCGGGGGCTAGCCGGCGTCCTACGCTGCTGCTGGTTTTTGTGGCTGCCAGCTTGGCCTGCTTGATAGCAGGAGTTTGGCTCTGGACGCGGCAATCGAGCGAGAAAGCCGTCCGGCGGAAGTCCATTGCCGTTCTGCATATCCGTGACCTGTCCAAGGCGGGCTCTGAAGCGTGGCTTCAAACCGCGTTGTCTGAGATGCTTACATCGGAATTGGCCAGCAGCGGAAAGCTGCACGCGGTACCGGCTGAAGATGTTGCCCGCTGGCGATCCGATCTGGGGACCAAGTCCGATGGCGCACGGCGTGCCGACTTGCTGCGACTGGCTCGTAACAGTTTCGGCGCGGATACGTTTGTTCTAGGGTCGTACGTGGTGACGGGCACATGCCCGGAATGCCGTGTGCGAGTGGACCTCGGGTTATTCGATGCCCGTACGGGAGACCAGGTAGCGACCATTATCGATGAAGGCCCGGCGCCAGATTTGCTCGACCTGACGACGCGTTTAGGAGCCAAGCTGCGCGCTGACCTTGGTGTTGGGGGGACGCCTGCGATGCCGACGCGCTGGCCGGCTGCGAGCGCGATGAAGGAGTATGCGGAGGGATTGAAGGCGCTGCGTCTAATCGATCCCATGGCGGCAAGGGATCATCTGCAGTTGGCCGTTACCGCGGATCCAGGGAATCCTCTGATCCACTCGGCGCTGGCGGATGCCTGGACCGCGCTCGGTTACGGGACCCGCGCAATTGAAGAGAGCAAGCGGGCTTTTGAGCTTTCAAGCGCATTGGGGCGGCTGGATCAACTGGGAATAGAAGCTCGCTTCCGGGCCAGCTCGCAACAGTGGGACCGTGCGATCGAAATTTATCGAGACATTTTCCGGCTCTTTCCGGATAGCTTGGAAGACGGCCTCAATCTGGCGAAAGCGCAGTTGCGAGGGATGAAGAGCGCGGACGTGGTTTCAACTTTGCAAATTTTACGGAGGCTTCCCAAGCCTTCTGGGAATGATCCGCGGATCGATCTGATCGAAGCGCAGAACGCCGGTATTGCCAACGATTTCCTGAAAACGCGCGAGTATGCTCACCGGGCTGCAATCGAGGCGCAGTCGCGGGGCGCACGATACCTGTTTGCCCGCGCACGGCTGCTGGAAGGCGGAGCGATGCAAAACCTCTTTGATATGAGCTTTTATGCTGTGCAGACGGAAGCGCGTAAGGTCTGCGAAGAGTTGGGGGATCGCCAGTGTATCAGCCAGGCTTGGCGGATCCACGGCAACGAGCGGTACTTTGCCGGACATTTTGCGGAGGCACAGGAAGCTTATCTGGCCGGCGTCGGCGTCGCCCGCGAGCTGGGCGATCGCGGGGAGATGGGCAATCTTCTGAACGGTCTCGCCGTGGTTGCCGAGTCCAATTTGGAATGGCAGCAGGCGGAACAAAATCTTAAAGAGGCGGTCTCTCTGAGGAAAGAGACCGGCTATAATCCCAGCGACATACAGATGCAACTCGCCGAGCTCTACCTGAGGTTAGGAAGGCTGTCCGATGCCGCGCGTACAGCGGATGAAGCATATTCGGAGGCGCAGAAGACCAGCGCTCATCAAGATTTGGGCGAGGTGTTCCAGCTACGAGGAGCTCTGGCTCGGTTAGAGGGGCGCTTGGATAACGCGCGGGAAATGGGCGAGAAGGCCGTCAGCGAGATGCGCGTTTCGAATGGAGTCGGGCCGCTGACGTCGGCGCTGGCTGCACTTAGTTCGACTCTCACCGTGCGCGGCGACTTGGCATCCGCGGAAAAGCGCCTGGGAGAAACCGTTGCGAGCGGAGTTCCTGAAAATCTGGGGAACGTCGAACTCGCACGCGCCGAGTTGTGGCTGGCCAAGGGGCAGTTTCAGCAGGCGGCTGATGAAGCCAAGCGCTCGGCTGCGGATTTCATGAATGCCCACCAGGATGAAAATTCAGCTCTGGCGTTGGTTACGGAAGCTGACGCACTGGAAATGTTGGGGCGAAATTCGGACGCGCTCGCGATCTGTCAGGAAGCAGAACGAAGAGCGGCGCGAATCCCGGATCCAGTTCCAGTTTTGCGGGCGCGTCTCGCTGTTTGGAGCCTGACGGGCAGCAGCGATTCGAGCGTGCCCCCGGATCTGCACGCGAAGGTCGCAAATTTGAGGAATCCTGAGCTTTCGATCGAGGAAGATTTCGATCGGGCGATGAGGGCGAAACGAATCGGCGCTCCGAATGCCAAAAGCATGTTGGATACGCTGGCAGGACGAGCCGCAAGGCAAGGGTATCTTACGATATCGCGGCGGGCGCATTCACTGGAACAATAGCCGGGTGGGTGGCCCAAAGAACCCAGGCTATAAACACAAGCTGTAGCGGTAGCCTGCCCCAAAGAACCAGTGGCGAAAGGGATGCTGCACCGGCAGCCACCGGATCCGTAACCATATAAATGTTCGCCGGGAAAACGGCGATGAGCAACGCTACCAAGCCCCATGCGGCTGCGCGGCGGACGGGAGGAATCAACAAACCGATTCCGCCCAGAATCTCGCACACGCCGCTGATTTGGACCATGGCCAGATGCCAGGGGATGTAGGGCGGCATGATTTTGAGATAGAACTCGGTTTTGGTGAAATGCAGGATGCCGGCGCCGATGTAGAAGACGGCTGCCAGAGCCAGGGCGATCCGCTTTGGCCACGAAAGATAACGCACTGCGCTTGATTCTAGCGCAGGATTAGTCGCGGCTGGAGCGATTCAGAATGTGCACTGTTCTACCCGCGAAGTAGCCAACCACGATCGCGAGTATGAAACAGAGAAGTAGAGGAGGTGCGTCCACGTATGTCTATCGGCATACGTGGTTGTGGACTACAGGTCCCCTTGCTTACGCGCGGGGCTACAAACCGGGCGTGGATGATCCAACGATTGGCCGCGAACGAATGTTTGTGGTAGCCCCGCGCGTGAGCAAGGGGACAATCTTTCACACTGCGCGGCGTAGCGCGTGGTAGATCAGCAAGACAACCACGGCGCCAATTACGGCTACCAACAGACTGTAAACATTCAGCCCGGTAACGCCCACCGCGCCGAACTTGTTGAAAAGCCAGCCTCCCACTACGGCGCCGACGACTCCCAGAATGATGTCCAGGAACATCCCTTCGCCTTGTTTGTTCACCAGCTTGCTGCCGATGAAACCGGCCAGCAGCCCTAAAATGATCCACGCGAGAATTGACATGCGGGTTCCTCCCCGGCCAAGTATACAGGAGAATTGTATAATCTGACCACGCGATCCTTCACATTAGTACTGACCTGGGGCATGCTCCTGCTGGCCGCCTGCGGCGAATCCAGGCGGATGGCGGTCCAGGATTTGGCAAGCCACGAATACCTATCCAGCTTCACGCTGCATTCGCTCGCCGGCACGCGCGATGGCGACCGGCTGCATGCTCAGGCGATATTCAGCGACAGCTCGTCGATTCTCACCGTGGAACTGCATTTTGCGATTGGCTCGCCTACAACACTCGAATCGGGTGTGTGGCGATGGTCGCGCTCTGGCCAACTACTGAGCGGCGCGGTGGCCTCGAGGTCGGTTACATTTCTGGGTGGCCAGGATGGTCCACCTAGTATCGGCGGCACTTTCGATCTGCTGGGCGCGGACGGTGTGGCGCGATATCGCGTCAACATCCCGGTGACGCAGTTGAAGACGGGTTGGAGGGGTTGAAGTCAGAGCGACAACGCAAGGGCGATGGCGCCTAACACGCCTGCGCGCGCGCCGAGCAAGGGCGGTACGATCTCGGGCGCTTCGACATAACCATTCAGCAGCGCGGAAACTTCCGTCCGCACCAGGGGATAAAGCTTCTTGCGGCTCATCACACCGCCCCCGAGAACTATGCGTTGCGGGGAGAGAGTGCAGATCCAACTCGCGATGCCGAGCGCGAGGTAGTGGGCTTCCAGATCCCAGGCTTTGTGATCGTCAGGGAGGGTCTCGCCGGCCTGGCCCCAGCGATCATGGATGGCCGGTGCACAGGCGAGTCCTTCGAGACAATCGAAGTGATACGAGCAAAATCCCTTGTACGGATCTTGCTCGCGGTTGTGCGGGATTCGGATGTGGCCCATTTCCGGATGGGTTCGTCCATGCATCAGGCGGCCATTGACCATGCCTCCTCCGCCGATACCGGTGCCGACGGTGAGATACAAAAAGTTGTCGAGGCCCTGCGCGGCGCCCCAGCGGGACTCGCCCAGCGCAGCAGCGTTGACGTCGGTATCGAAGGCGACATCTGCTCCGAGAGACTCCCGGATGGCGCCGGCGAAGTTGAAATTTTTCCAAGCCAACTTGGGCGTGGCAGTGATGTAGCCGAAGGTCTTGGATGTTGGATTGGGATCGATGGGTCCAAACGAGCCGATTCCAATGGCGCTTACAGGTTGATGCTGGTTGAAAAACGCAACTGCGCGCTGGATGGTTTCATCAGGCGTCGTGGTGGGAACTTCACCAACATCGATATCGTCCGGACAACTACCGACGGCACAAACAAACTTGGTGCCTCCTGCTTCGATTCCTCCGACGCATGGCATGTGTTCCAGTGTACGCCGAACCCGGCTACAATAAAGACGCCAATGAAACTATCGAAAACGTCAAGATATTTGGGTTTAGTCTTCACCGCGGGGCTTTCCCTTGCACAGCAGCAACCAGCGAAGCCAGCCCCCAGTCTGGCAAACCCGGCGGGGAACGAGACCAAACCGGCAGTCACCGTGCCTCCGGAAGCGGTGGTAGTGACGGTCGGCACGGATAAGCTAACGCGTGCCCAGTTCGAGCAGATTCTGGCTGCCCTAGCCGAGAATGGCCGGGCGGCTACCACTCCTATGGACAAGCGTCGCTTAGCAGATCAGGTGGGCGAGATCATGGGGTTAGCGCAGGAGGCCCGCAAACGCAAGTTGGATCTGGCGCCGGGTGTCCAGCAGATGATGATGATATCGAGCGATCAGGTGCTGGCCAACACGCTTGGTAATCGCGTGGCGAGCGAGGTCAAGACGGACGATGCCGGGATGCACACCTATTACGACGCGCACAAATCCGACTTTGAACTGGCCAAAGCAGTACATATCCTGATCCGCTTCAAGGGATCTAAAGTTCCGCTCAAGCCCGGCGGGAAGGATCTCACAGAAGAAGAGGCGCTGGCCAAGGCACAGGATGTCCGCAAACAGCTTTTGGCAGGCGGGGATTTCGCCACGATTGCCAAGGCTGAATCCGACGACACAGCATCCACGGCCGCTGGCGGATCGCTCGGGCCCGCGGCCGGCCGCGGAAAGTTTGTGGCTCCGTTCGACCAGGCGGTGTTCAGCCTTCCCATAGGCCAGCTCAGCGAGCCGGTGAAAACGCCTTTCGGTTATCACCTCATCAAAGTAGAAGAGCGCAACGCGAAGCCGTTCGAGCAAGCCCGCCCGGAGGTTGAGAGAAAGATGGCTCACGACGCGATGGAAAGAATCCAAAAGGAGACCCCGGTTGCCCTCGACGATTCGTATTTCGGGAAGTAGGGCAAGCCTCTGGCTTGCGGATGGACAAGCCGGAGGCTTGTCCTACGGGGACATACGCTCGGTCCACCGGAGGTAGCGTAGCAGATCCTTCCGGTGGCGCCACGCGAATCGCCAGAAATCCTTGAATTGGATCTGGTCGGCGTGGATGCCCCAATAGGTTTCCATGCGCCAGCGCAAGTAGGGACTTCGCCAAGGGCGTAAGCGATAGCCTCGCGTCGCACTCCACACAAAGCTCAGCATCAGTTGGTGGAACTGACGGCTTTCTTGGAGGGGGTCTCCGGTGTCGCGTAGTATCCGGTGCGCGTCCGGACTTGTGGATGGCCGGGACCACTTACCAATACTTTGATCTGCCGGAAGCTGCCGTCGCGGGCATCGTTGAGCGGTGAATAGGCGATGGTGTATTGATTGCGAATCTCATGCGCTACTTGTAAAGCGATGGCGTCCACCTCCGCGACGCCTTTCGGAAAGAAAGAGAGCCCGCCGGATTCCTGCGTTAAAGCGTTCAGCGCGCGCTTGGCGGCTTTGGCCTCACGGTGCTCTTCTTCGTCCAACAGCCCGATGGCGTAGATCAGGACTTCGCTTTGGCGCGCCCGGTCCACCAGGCGCTCCAGGCTGATGGTGCTGGCATTATCGTTGCCATCCGTCACCACCAGCAGGACCTTCTTATGATTCTTGCCTTTTTCCTTCAAATAATCGATGGACATGCTGATGGCTTCGCGCATGGCGGTGCCGCCGCGCGAATCGATGCGCGCCACGCCTTCTTCCATCTTCTTAATGTCGTTGGTGAATTCGACGTCCAGGTAGGCTTCGTCATTGAAATTGACGATAAAAACTTCGTCGTGGGGGTTAGAGGCCTTCACTAGATCGACGGAAGCGACCTCCACCTTCTGCCGTTTCTCTTTCATGCTGCCGCTGTTGTCGACAATGATGCCCAACGAAATGGGAACATCCTCGTGCTTGAAAAGCTTGATGGGCTGTTCGATTCCGTTTTCAAGAACCTTGAACGACTTCTGTTGAAGATCGGTTACCAGTTTTCCGTTCTTGTCGGAAACGCTTACCGGCAGGATCACCCAGTTCGTGTCGGCCTTAAACGTGGTTGGCTCGTCGGTGTTAGCTGGGGCGGGCTGCCTAGACTGCGCCGAAGCCAACCAGCAAAGCAGCAGCAGGCTACTGAGACGGCGCATAGTATCCCAGGCGAAAGAAGGCTTTTAGCGGCGGAAGGCCGCGCGGTTGGACCAGCTTCACGACCACGTGCCGGTACTTGCCGTCCCTCGCCAGGTTCTTCGGGTTGTAATAAAGCATGTACTGATTGCGGAGTTCAATCCCGATTTTAGCAGCAATATCGGCCAGTTCGTTCGTCTCCACCGCGTAACTACGCCCGCCGGTAAGTTCGGCGACTTCATTCAACAGACCCGGTCCCATCATCTCTTCCGGGGTGCGGCCTCGGGATCCCAGGGACTCGAAGATACCGAGTCCGTAGATCTGCACGTCGGCTTCGCGAACCGTGTTCTTGACCTCGCTCTCGGTGTAGCGGCTGTTGTTATCACCGCCGTCGGAGATTATCAGGATGGCCTTGCGCGGATTGTGCGCCTTGTCCGGCTTCATCTGATTCATGGCCATGTAGACGCCATCCAACAAAGCGGTCTTGCCCCTGGATTGAGTAAAGGTCAAGCGATTCTGGATCTCCTCGACGTCTGTGGTGAAAGGAACAACCAGGTCCGGCCGGTCGCTGAATTCGATGAGAGCGAACTCATCCTCCGGGTTGGCGGTTTTCAGGAATTGCGCCACGGCCTGGCGCGACTTCTGGAGCTTGGGACCCATGCTGCCGCTGGTATCGAAAACGATGACGATGGAGAGCGGCGCGTCCTCGCTCGAGAACTGCACGATGGTCTGCTCCGCCTTGTCTTCGAACAGGCGGAAGTGCTCTTTCTCGAGACCAGTTACGAAGCGGTTCAAAGGATCGGTGACCGTCACCGGGATCTGAACCAGGGTGGTGTCGATGCGAATGCTGGCCGGACGCCGGGAGAGTTCCGACTGTTTGTTGGCGTCTTTGTCGGCGGGTTTGGGCCGCGGCGTGATCGTAACTTGCGGATCATCCGGGCGCCCGTCGGTAGCCTGGGCTCTCGCGGACGGGCACACTGGTGCAAGCACACACGCGACCGCTAGAAGACAGTAGGATAAACCGGAACTACGGAGGTACGAAAAGGTCTGCGCCACCCTTTTACCCGTTTCGACTGGTTTCAGTATAACACCGGACCCACGAACCAATGAACAATTGGTAGTCAGGCATTTGTCGGACCAACGCACGGACGCACTTTTAGCGGAGTACCGAGCCGTCGAGCCGTGAGCGACGCCCACTCCGGTCTATGATAGGCGTATAAGTGTTTATCTGCTTATCAGTAGAGGAAATATGGAACAAGAGGCAGTTCGCTGGAACATCAAGGTCTCGAGGGATACGGATCTTACACTCCGCACTTTCCTGGGCTCTCGGGGGATGAAAAAGGGCGACCTCTCAAGATTCATCGAGCAGGCCGTCCGCGCCCATGTTTTTCATCGCACCGTTCAGGACCTCAAGACGCGTAATGCCGGCGCCGATCCGGACGAGCTCGAAGTCCTCATCGACGATGCGGTGCGTGATGTCCGCGCAGAGCGTTGCGTCAAGGGTTAAGGCCCGGAGAGCCTGATGCGCGTCGTGCTGGACACGAACATTCTGGTTTCTCCTCTCCTGGTTCATCTGGGGCGAGGGACATTTTGCACCCCTGATCTGTGGAGAACAGCTGGACGAATTGCGGGCCACACTGCACAAGCCCGCGATTGCCGCGCGCATCAAACCTTATAAGGCGGGTCGGCTAGTCAACCAACTAAGGGAACTGTCCGAGAATATCGGCTCGTTGCCGCGCGTCGAACGATCCCCTGATTCGGCCGATGATTTTCTGCTTGCGTTGTCCGAAGCGGGTAGGGCTGACTATCTTGTCACGGGCGACAAGAGCGGGCTTCTTGTCCTCGAGCGTCACAAAAACACGCGGATCATATCGGCGAGCGATTTCGCCGCATTGTTTGCGTGAATCCCTTTGGTCCGATGACAGAGCGACCCTGACAGGCTCGGAGAGCCTTCGACTCGGTTTCCAGCCACCAACTTCTTCAGATAACCTGGAAAAGATTCCAGGGTTTCGATCTACCGCTCCCGCGTTTCCGAACGAAACAAAGGCCTTACCGGATGGAAATCCAATTGCACGATGCACGTCTAAGAATAAGGAGAAAAGCAGATGACTAAGCTGAGCCTGCCCCTCGTGCTCGCGTGTGCGTTGAGCGCCCAAGTTCCCAATAACACTCCGAATAACCCGCCGCCGCCGGCCGGCGAATCTCAACCGGTTTTCCGCGTGACTGTGGTGGAGCGCACTACCAGCGCTGTGAGTTACCGGCATCGCAGCGGATGGACCAAGGTGGATCTGCACGGCACACCGCTGGCACCCCAAGCTACTGGCCACGCGGATGTGAACAGCCGTCCGGGCTACATCGAAATAAAAACGCAGATGCACCATCTGGAGTCGGCACAGCGCTACGGTCCCGAGTATTTGACCTACGTTTTGTGGGCGATCACACCGGAGGGCCGGTCCAAGAACTTGGGCGAAGTAGTGCTGGAGGATGGCAACTCCCATCTGGATGTCACTACCGACTTGCAGGCATTCGCGCTGATCGTCACTGCCGAGCCGTACTTTGGCGTGTCGCAACCGAGCGATGTGGTCGTGATGGAGAACGTCATTCGCGAAGACACGGTGGGCAAGATCGAGCAGACCAGTGTCAAGTTTGATCTCCTAAAACGCGGCGCTTACACGATGAATTTGCCGCCGGGAACTTTTCAGCCTGTGAAGACTGGAAAGAAGCTTCCGCTGCAGTTACTGGAGGCTGAAAACGCGGTGCAGATCGCGCACTATGCGAACGCGGACCGCTATGCGACGGACGTGTTTAACAGCGCGAGCGACTTGCTGCGCCAGGCCGAAGCTTACCAGGATCGCAATGCCGGTTGGAAACCGATCACCATGACGGCGCGGGAAGCGGTACAGAACGCAGAGACGGCGCGTCTGCTGGCGATCAAGCGGCAGGAGGATGAACGGGTGGCGCTCGAGAAGCAGGCGGCGGCCGATCGGGAAGCGGCGGCTCGCGCGCAGGCCGACGAATCGGCTCGGCAGAAGGCCATCGCGGATGCGCAAGCCGCGGAAGCAGCGCGGCGGGAAGCGGAACAGGCGCGCCGGGCTGCTGAAGAACGAGCGTCCGCGGAGGCGGCGAGGGCGCAATCGGAAACCGACCGGCTGGCGGCCGAGCGAGCCCAACTGGCCGCCAACGAGCAACAGCGGCAGGCCGAGCAAGCGCGTTTGATGCAGCAGCAAGCGGAGCAGAAAGCCCAGGAAGCCGATCGACTTCGGGCGCAGTCGGAGGAGCAACAGCACCAGCTACGGCAGCAGTTGCTGGAGCAATTCAACCTGATCCTGGAAACGCGGGATACAGCGCGCGGGCTGATTGTGAACATGTCGGACGTCCTGTTCGACTTCAACAAGTACACGCTGCGTCCGGCGGCGCGTGAGAAGCTGGCCAAGATTTCGGGAATCATCCTGTCGCATCCGGGCCTTAAGCTGGAAGTGGACGGATATACCGACAGCATCGGGAGCGACGCGTATAATCTGAAGCTTTCCGATGAGCGCGCGGGGGCGGTGCAAGGATACCTGGTGCAACAGGGCTTAGCTCAAGACAACGTGACTGAGAAGGGCTTCGGGAAAGACGACCCCGTGGCATCCAACGACACGGCCAAAGGCCGGCAATTGAACCGCCGGGTAGAGCTGGTGGTTTCAGGCGAAATCATCGGCACGAAGATCGGGCCGTCGCATTCCAGTCAGTAGTGAATTTTGGCTTTAGCAGATCTTTCAGTTTGGGGGCGCCTTAAGGCCAGTTTTGCGCACCGTGGAAAATGCGCGAAATCTCGATCGCGTTCGGCTTGACCTGGTAGACGACGACGTAAGGCAAAGGCGGGAACGTGAGTTCGCGCCGCCAGGGCATGCGCTGGCTGGCTCGTCCAAGATTGGGAAAGTCCTTCAGGCGCGCGCACCCCTCGTAGATCGTTCGAGCAACGCGGCGGGCTGTTTCGGGATTGTCGCGTTCGATCCATTCGCAAATGTGCTCCAAGTCCTCAGCTGCGGGTATGGACCAGCGAACCTCCATCAGGGCCGCAAGAACCGTTCAATGCGCTGGCCCACTTGCTCATGCGTGAGATACTCGCCGCGCTGTAACGTTTCCTCGCCACGGGTCACCGCTTCAATGAAGCGGCTTTGCTCGTCGAAATACCGCGCCACGACTTCCTGTACCAGGTCGTCCGGATTACGGCCTTGCAAGGCGGCGGATTGCGCGAGTTTCGCTTCAAGTTCGGGCGTGAAGTGCACTTGCATACTTTCAGATTACGAGAAACAAGGCGTTTTGGGCAAGCTGTGATTTGCCGTTCGCCTATTTTGACTCGATCAGTTCTTTCAGCGTGGCGGTGATGATGGGGGCGGCTTCGGGTCCGACGGAATTTTGCTCGCCGTACCAGCGCTTGGGGGCGTTCTGAAGCCAGGGCGGCTGATTGTCCCATTCGGACTTCGGAATGATATAGCCGATCTCGTCATTCGCAAGGCCGAAGAGCATACGGTAGGGCGCTTTCATGAGGCTCTTGATGGCGGGTTCCTGGGACGCGTCCGGAAAATCGGCGCCTGCATATTTCTGGATGCCGCCTACGCTTAGTTCGGGGTAGAGCTCGCCGGGTACGAGAGCGATTTCAAGCATCGGCTTCGAGCCATCCAATAGCCGGATTAGCCCCACGGGCACGCTGGTCTGACCATCCACGGATGGTTTGCGTCCGTGATAAATGTTCGCCTGGGCGGCTTGTTCAAAGCCTTTGTTGGCGATCGGAATCCGCACTACCCGTTCCTGGAATTCGTAGCGAGTGATGTTGACGGGCTGGGCATGCTCCAGCGCATCAGAGCCGATGTCGGCAACGCGCTGGCCGATGCGCTCGGCTTTCTCAAAGCTGTTATCTGGAATGCCGGCGATCTTCGCGCCTAGCGGCGATTGCATTCCGCCCACCGCGCCATTCACAAAAACCGCAACGCCCCCGCGGCGTTCTTCGAGACGTTTGTAGATAGCCGCCGGATAATCGGCGGTGATTTGTGTATTGCGCGAGCCGAGAGTCTCCGGATGATTGGCCCAGTTGATGAGCGTCGCGATGGGCTTGCCATCGGCGCCAGTGACGGCCAGCAGGATCAGCTCGGCATCGTGGACATCAGGCGGGCGATTGTCGTGAATGAAAGTATCCAGCTCCGGCGGATGTGTCTTGGCCAGTGCGATAGATGCCGGGCGGAGATTTTCGATGGCTGCGAGCGCGGCTTCCGCAGTCCGTTCGATCACGAGGGTGGTGTAATCCTCATTAATTCCGCTGGTGGCTGCATTGGGACCCCACAAGCCCATGGTGTCGGGCGCCTGATGGTCATGCAGAGCGGCCACGATAACGTCCGCGTTGCGCCCAAGCTTCGTCTTCACCGTTTGGCGAATACGGAGGACATCATCCCAGAACAAGCCGATGGAATCTACGCCGCAGATCACGAGCGGCGTCTCGGCGGGTTGCAAAGCCAGGCAGCGCGCGAAAAGATCATCGTGGATGGCGGTAGCGCGCCGGTTGTTGTCGAATCCGGCCATGAATACGGGCCCTTTGGCAAGATCGGGTGTAACGGTGCGGGAGGCGGCGCCGGCGCGCATCTCGGGAAACGCCGGTAAAATCAGAATGCTCAACGACGCCAACCAGAAACCAGAAACGAGAANNAACGAGAAACCAGAAACGGTTTTTCATGTCCTCATCCTTGTAAAAAAATACAGGCCCGCCATCGCGAACAGAAAATCTGGCGACCATGCGGCTACCGTCGCGGGTAGTAGATTGATGTCGCCCAGTTGCTCGAATAGCTTACCGATGGCCCAATAGGCCATGGCGATGCCGAAACTGACGCCGACTCCGGCGGTGGCCCCGCGCGTGCCCGCGATAAAGGCAAAAGGGACTGAAATCAGCGCCATCACCAATGCGAACAATGGGACCGCGAATTTGCGGTAGAAGCGCACCTGCAGGGTGATGGTGTCGATGCCGGTGCGCTGCAGGTCGCGAATGTAGGCCGCCAGTTGCTGGAAGTTCATCTGTTGATCCTGCAAAACTTCCTGCAGGAAGTAATCCTGCGTTTCCTCCAATTCGCGGAAGGTGGTGGCCTGGCCCGAGAAATTGTAGAAGGGGTTTTGGCGCACGGTGAAATCGCGGCTCCAGCCGTTCTCGAAAATCCAGGCCTTCAAAGCGGGCTCCCAGCGGGCTTTCTCTGCGGAAATATGTTTGCGAACCTGAAAATTGGCGGGATCCAACTCGAAGACTTGCGGGCCCACCATTACCTTTTGCGCCGGATCCAAATACTGGTAGTAATAAATGCGCGGGTCGTTATGTGAGCCGGGGGCAAACACCCAGTGACGGCCAGGGTTGAGATACGTTTGCACGGGCTTGCCCTTGATTTCTTTGCGTATCGCATCCTGCTTCCGGTTTGCGCCGGGGACGTAGTAGTGATCGAACGCAAATAAACCGCCGCTGAGCAGCAGGGACATAACCAGAATCGGGACCGCCAGCCGGTAGACGCTGATGCCGCAGGCTTTGAAGGCGGTCACTTCATTGTGCTTGCTGAGAATGCCGAAGGTGATGAGCACGGCCACCAATACGCTGATGGGAGCTTCTTCGTAAATGAGCTGCGGCGTCAGAAAGAAAAGATAGGTGAAGACGCGGGACATGGCGATATTGTTTTTCACGATATCGCTCAGCAGGTCAAAGAACGTGAACACGTGCGTCATCAGCACAAAGCTCACCAGCAAAAGCGCGAAATAAAACAGGAAGCCGTAGAGCACGTAGGTATCGGCAATCTGCGGCGCCAGGAAGAAGCGCCATCCCCGACGGCCGCGTAGGGGCGAAGGCGCCATCCTGAGCGTGCCACGCAACCGATCCCATAAGGATCGAGCCCAATCCGCGGCCATGCCGACCCAGTCCTTGTCGCCAGGGATCTCCAAACGCGTAAGCAGAAGGATTCCGATCAGCGCGAAAACTCCATTCGGGATCCACATCGCGACTCCCACTGGCAGCTTATGCTGTTTGGCAAGGCCGTTGGCGCCAATCAATCCCATCCAATAAATGAACGCCAGAGCGACCGTGAGCACAAACGCGGTGGACTTGCCGCCCTTGCGCGAGGAGATGCCAAGCGGTATGCCGATCAGCGCCAGTAAGAAACAGGCCGGGGGTAACGCCAGGCGCTGATGCAGCTCAATGCGGGCCTGAATCTTACCATCGGGATCGAGCTTCGGATCGTGATATGCGATTTTATAGAGCGGTAAAGTGTCGATTTCGGTGTAGGGCTTAACGGGTACGTCGTTTGGTTTGGTGGCTTCCAGAATCTGTTCGCCCCCTTTCGCCGATGTAGTGTAGTGCTCGGTGAAGTCCTTCCCGACATCGTAAGTGAGGCCGTTCTGCATGGAGAGCTGGATGCGATTATGCTTCACATCCGGAACCGCGATCGCGTCCGAGGCTACCGTGATCCGCGGCCCTTCGCCGCGATCGTGGTCGGTCTTTTTTTGCTCTTCAGGAGGCGTGATATCCGCGATGAAAACATTGCGCCAACGGGTGATCGCTCCGGGAATGACGTCCTGGATATACAGCACCTTATTTGGAAACTGTTCTTCGAAAACCCCCGGCTGCACTTCCGCGGTCAACTCGGCCGCCACCAACTGATTCAGGACTCTATAAGTTGTCCGCGCGGCCCAAGGGGTGAGCCATAGGGAAGCTGACGCCGCCAGGATCATCGCTACGACCGCGAACGTAAGAACGGGCGCGATCACCTTGCGGCTGGGGACGCCTGCGGCTCGCATGGCAATGATCTCGCCGTCGCTTGACATGCGGCTGAGCGCGATCAAAACACCCACCAGCACTCCCAGAGGAACGGTGAAGGTGAGTGTGAACGGAATGGCTAGGCCGAACAGGTAGGCGACGGTGGGAGGGGGCGCGGAGCTGCGGACCAGGATCTCGAACAACTTGCCCACCCGCTGCAAGAAAAGCACGAACGTAAACAGAACGGTCCCAAGCAGTGCGCTCGCGGCGACTTCGCGGAAGATGGCTCTGTTGAGCAAGCCCATGGTCAGGAGGCAGGGGGACAGGCTGCAGGCTGCAGGCTGCAGGAGGCAGAACGGCGATGCCGCGCGGGGTTTCCTGCTGCCTGCCGCCTGCCGCCTGCTTGCCGATCGTGCTCGCTCCGCCCAAGGGCGGAGGCGGCACGATCGGCGGTTTCGGTGTTTCCTCCTGAACCGGCTCGAGCTCGAGCTCGTCGAACAGGAGTGAGGGGGCGATTACCGAGGCGCTGGTCGTGAAACTGCCTGCGCCCATCAACGCGAAGACGGCGTTGGAATCGATGAAATCGAAAACATAGTTCTCATCGGAGGCGGCGACGATATCCTTGAGCGAACGCGTGGTGAGGCCACGGAAACGGAGGCTTCGCACCAGTTCTTCCCGGCCGTCCGGATAAATGCGGTAGACCAACAGCGGCAGGGTTGTCGGCCGTGAGTTTCCACTGGATTGCGCCAGATGCCTAAGCTCGTCCACCGAAGCCGACGACGGATAGTCCAATTTGCGCACCAGCATTCCGTATGGCTTCGAGCGTTCGCGGCACAGCTCCATCAGTTTCTTTTTCAGATCCGGCAGCGGAACAGTCTGGGTGGCGCGGACAAAAAGGTTGCCGAACCCGGGCGCGTCGGCTCCGAAAGATCCGGTCATCCGCGCCCGCCCGTTGGAGCTGTCGAATGACTTGAGGACCGGCGTGCGCGTTAGCAGAAATGTCTTGAGCGTCCCTTTTTCGATCAACGCGAGCGGCGTGGGGCTGACGGCCTCGATGTCGTAGAGGTAGTGCCCCAGCAAAGGGTGACCGCGCCATTCGGTTTGCGTGGGATCGTCCACCACATCCATCCAGTCGGGCAGAATTCGTGAACCGACACGGTTTTCCAACTCGCTCGGAACATACGGGGCGTTGTGGCCGGCGTCCACAATCGGCTTACGCGTGATTTTCAGATTGTCGCCCAGCAATTGTCCGAACAGTTGGGCGGCAGCCGCGGCTTCAAACAGCACAGGGCCATCGTAAGCCTCGCCCGGCGGAGCCTGGCTCAGCGCCGTCACATGATCGGCCACCTCGGTCACCTGCCGGCGCAGCTCAGCTTCCGCCGGAAGCCCCGCGGCGTCGAAGGCTTGCACTACCAGGGCGTCGCGAACTTGCGTCCCGTCGGGCGTCAAGCCGCGCGCCAGGACGCGGATGTGCGCCAGGTTTTCCGGCGTCCGCAACACGCTGCCTTCCGAGTTCACCAGATAATTGGTAGCCTGCGAGATTTGCATTTCAATGGTCGACGAAAGAACCAGCGGAAATCGGTCGAAGATGGCGGAAAGCTTGACTACTCGGTCCTTCCACAAGGACTCATTGACGGCATGCCTCTGAACCGGCAGCACGGCTTGCACGGCTGGAACTTTGGAAAAATCGGGAATCTGATCCGGCTGATTCATGTTCTTGAGCGAGGAACGCTTGCGCGCAATTGCATCCTCGGCGGTTTTGTAAGCGCGATCCGTGGTCAGCCACAGCGCGTGCCGGAAGCCCAGGTAATCGGAATCGAGCGAAAGCTGATCGGGATCGTAGCGAGAGCCCGAGTAGGCTTCCGAGTATATGTGATTGGTGTTGTCGAATGCGTAGTCGCCCACGCGCACTCTGACCATCGGTATCCGGACCGTAGATTGGCTGCTTGCTACCAGCGCGCCTAGAGACGCGTTCACGGAATAGTTGGACTCGTCCGCTACTCGATACTCGATGAAATAAGGCAAGTCCAGGCTGATGATGCGCAGATCGCGCGAGCGGTGCAGCTCGTCCTTCATGGCGCGCAGAAGCAGGTCGGGCTCGGGAGGAGGCTCCGGCACCTGACAGGCGGCAGGCTGCAGGATGCAGGCGGCCGCAAGCAGTCCACAGATCGTACATGCGGTAGCCTGCCACCTGCCGCCTGCCGCCTGCCGCCTGCTGCTCATTTCTCCTCCGTGGGCGCGGAAAGCAACGGCGGCCGGTCGAGCGAATGGTCCTTCTTCTGGATCTCGATCTCGGAGACCAGCAGGGCGGGGGAGACGGCCGAAACCGGCACTTGGCCGGACTCCGCGCCACAGTAGCCGTTGAACACTTCGAGCTTGTCGGAAGTCACCAGAATTTTCGCGAAGCTGGAGAGTGGCGTGCCAACGATATCCGCTCCACGCACCAGTTCGTCGGGATGTCCGTCCGCATACACGCGATAAACGATCAGGGGAATCACCGTGTAGGCTTGCAGACCGCGCCGTTGGGTGAGCGTGTAACCGCCGGTCACTTGTTCGAAATAGAGTCCGTAGGGTTTGTGCTGGCGCTTGATTTCCGCCACCAGCATCTCGCGCAAGCGCTTTTCCGGAACTGTCTTCTTCGATTCAACAATCAGGTTCGATTGCCGGGACACCACTTCAGCGCCGGGCTGCCGACGGCCGTGCCCATTGGAGTGATCGAAGCCATGGATGGGGGAGCGCGACATCAGGAACGTCTTCAATATCCCGTTGTCGACTACGGTCACCGGACCCGCCTTGATACCTTCGTCGTCGTAGGAGTAAGTGCCGTTCAGGTCGGTGGACTCAATCGTCTTTCGAGTGGGATCGAACACCACTGATAGAAAATCGGGCAGCACGGCGGTGCCGATGGCTTTGGTGAAGGTTTGTCCCTCGGCCTCATCTTTCTGACGATGCCCTTCCACGCGGTGACCGAAGATTTCGTGAAAAAAGACGCCGGCGGCACGTCCGGAAAGAATCGCCGGACCGATGAACGGTTCCACGGTTGGGGCGCGCAGAAGGCCCGCGAGATCGGTTCCTACCCGCTTCACGGCGGCTTCAATCGCGTCCGGATTTGGCAACCGGTCGAGATCGGTGCTTTGAAAATCCTGCGTGGCGGTCAGGTCCATACCATCCGAGGCCTTTCCTCGCGCGGCAATGGAAATATTGGTGAAAGTACGCCCGTGCAGCAGCCGCGTACCCTCGGTGCTGACCAGATATTTTGTTTCTCTCTCGACGGCCAATACAATGTTCGAACTCAAAACGCCGCTCGTGTTGGATAGCTCGGCGGACCACTTGCGCAGAAGGCCGATCCACTGCTCGTCCGGAAAATGGGGCCGGGGCGGAGGCTCCTCGTGGACGGAGGGCGGTTCGATGGAGAAATCGTCCGAATCGTCTTCCTGTTTCAGCTTGGACTGCGCGTTGGATTTGATCTCAATCAGGCGCCGGGCAGCCAGCCGGTAAGTACGGTCGGTCTCAAGCCAGACCTTCTGACGGATGGCATCCGGTACGTTGTCGAGCGGTATGACGGAGCCGGATGTAAATCGGGCCCTCTGGCCGTTCACGACATGATAATTGTCGAGCTTCGAATTACCCACGCGGATAGTGACGTCGAGATAGCGGAGGTGTGTGGTGTGGTTGCTGGTGAGTGTGCCGAGGCTGGCGCTGATGATCTGGGTGTCCTCCTCCGTTACCGTGTAAGCCATGTAGTAAGGAGGCGGATCGGCTTTTTGTTTCAGAACGGAAAAATTCCGCTGCAGCTCGTCGTTGAGGATGTCAAGAAGGGTGGGAGGCGACGCGGCCGCGAGGGGGAGGGACACGACCAGAAGCGGGATGAGGCGCACGAAGCTCTAGGATAGCAGGCGGCAGGAAGCAGGCGGCAGGCGGCAGGCGGCAGGTTGCAGGAAGCAAGGCGGCGGGCGGCAGGCGGCAGGAAGCAGGCGGCAGGAGGCAGGGGGCAGGCGGCAGGCGGCAGGAAGCAAGGCGGCGGGCGGCAGGAAGCAAGGCGGCAGGCGGCAGGCGGCAGGAAGCGGGCGGCGGGCGGCAGGCGGCAGGCTAGTGGGTTAGGAACTTTTCTGGGGCGTTCAGGATGCCGCCTAGCATTCTTCCGAGTTCTTCGTATTTCGCTATGAGCTCTTCATGTTTGGCCGGCGATAAGTAACCGAAGTCCTTGGCGAAGTCCAGCCAAACCTGGACCTCGGTGGCTTCGGCGTCCGCATCTGAAACTTTCAGCACGAATGCGTTTTTGTATCTCCTCTTTCGATGTGCTTCCACTAAGTTTGCGGCAACGCCGCGCGATGCGCGACGAATTTGGTCCGGGAGGGAATAGATTTCGTGCTTTGGGAAAAGAGAAGTCTCTCGGAAGATATCGAGAGCCAAACTGTATGCCACTTGAAAAACCTTGAGGTCGCGGTGTCCGAGCATTTCCTGCTGCCTGCCGCCTGTTGCCTGCCGCCTGTCGATCGCGTCCTGCCGCCTGCGGCGTCAGGAGGCGATCGACACTACTCCCCGTTCCTTCAGCCCGCTGAGGGCCAGGCCGTAGCGGCCGCGGACGCCTGTTTTTTCGAAGATGTGCTTCAGGTGGATCTTCACCGTGCCGGGACGGATGCCCAATTCCACGGCGATTTCCTTGTTCTTGAAGCCTTGCTCCACCAGTTGAAGCACCTGCTGCTCACGTGGCGTGAGTTCGGAGCGTGGATTGCGGCCCGGTTGCACGGAATCGCGAAAGACGGAGTCCTCCATCCAGGTACGGCCGCTGGCCACCGTTCGTAAGCACGCCAAGAGGCTGGTGAGCTCGGCCGTCTTTCGGATGATTCCGCTGGCGCCCGCCTGAAGCAGGCGTAAAGCCTCCGCTTCGGTCATAGAGACGCCCCAGACCATCAGGATCGGCGCAGCATTCAGCAGCTTCCGGTCGTGAATCCAATCCAGGACGGCGCGCATGCCAAAGCCCTTGTCCAGGACTACGATATCGGGCGACTTGGCGCGTACGAATTCCGCTGCAGCTTCGAGGGAGTTCAGTGTTTCCAGGAACTCCAGGTCGGGGCTGCACCCCACCAGGTTCTTCAACCCCTCGGCGGTAACCGGCTGCGTGTCGCAGATTGCGATGGTTTGTTTTGCGTGAGTTTCAGGCATTTTCTTTCTTTTGTTAGCGGCACGCCCTTTCTGTCGCCGCTCGGAGCCATCTCCCAACTGGCTGACCTTATCGGCGAGGGCGTTCGAAAGTTTAGTTGAATCAGGGGCGGAAGGCTCTCATGTTATCCTTGGTTCTAGCCGATTTGATCGATAGGACTTCATAAGGAAGAGGTCCGTCCAGCGCCAAATGCCCCAGCCGGAAGCCGCCAGAATCAATGGTAATTGGAAGGCGCTGTTTATTTGCCCGAACTCCAAGATAGTCAAAGAGTTAGCTCCACTTCTTCACCATTTTTTACCAGCCTTCACCAGCCACGAAATTTCGAGCTATCCGACCCGTCATCAGATCACCGATTTGCTGGCCGCCCAACAACCAAGCTTGTGCTTCCTGGAAGTGAGCGATCCCTCGGAACGGGCCTTGACACTGATTCCCGAGTTGCTTCGAATCGACCCTAAACTGCCCATCGTGGTGGTGCTTTCGAGCAACGATCCGGAGTTGGTGCTGCGTTGCCTGCGCCAGGGTGCGAGTGATTTTCTACTGCTACCTTTCACCATTGAACAGGTGGATGGGGCGCTCCAGAAAATAGCGAGGCTGCATCCAGGCCGAACCAAGAGCCCTGGCAAAGTGTACTGTGTCATGCCTGCCAAGGGCGGATGTGGCGCCAGCACCATCGCCAGCAACCTGGCCTATCAGCTCAAGCGTCTGGGCGACAAACGAATTCTCCTGGCCGACCTCGATCCGCTAGCGGGAACCCTGTCGTTTCTTCTGAAGATCAAATCCAGCTACAGCTTCATGGATGTTCTGCAGCGTTCCGGCGAGATGGATGTGGATTTGTGGAAAGCGGTGGTCACCAGCCGACAGGGAGTGGATGTTTTACTCTCCCCGGAGGTGATGGCGGAAGGCGTCAGTGAAGTTGCGGATGCCCGTTCCATTATCGAATACGCTCGCGGAACCTATGAGCTCGTGGTGCTGGACGCAGGCGGCGTATACGGGGATTGGAACCTGAGCCAGGCGCAGATGGCCGATGAGATCCTGCTGATCACCACTAACGAACTTACGTCGCTGCAGGCTGTTCAACGGGCCCTTACCTATCTGGACAACAACGGAGTGGGACGCTGGAAGGTGCGGTTGATCGTGAACCGCTACGATCGGCACGTCGGGCTGAGCAAGGATGTGATCGGAACTGCCTTGCACACCGACATCTATCATTTGATGCCGGCCGATTACGACGCCATCCAAAAAGCGTTGATGGAAGGAAAGCCACTGGCGCCCAACACCAATTTCGGGAAGAGCGTGGCCGGATTGGTGGACAGGTTGGGGGGAAGCTCCGAGATGCCGAAAAAGGGAACTTCGTTATCGGGGCTGCTGTCGCTTTTTTCCCGGACTTCTTCTTAAGACGGGACAAGCCGGAGGCTTGTCCTACTTGGGACGGGCTTCTACACAAAACAACTTGCCGATGGTCTCGCAACTCACTACCTGAAAACCTGCCCCCTCCAGCATCTCGAAAACTTTCGGCTTTCGGAAAAAATAAACTGGACAGCCGCGGATGTATTGGAGCCGCACCTTGCGTACCGGCATCCGCCAGGTCCAAAAGCGCGGCCAGGCGGAGAGGAAGGTTTCTTTGGTGAGATTACGAATCAGGCGGAGACGCTCGGGCGGATACTGGATGTAATCCCAGAATCCGATGGCGATGGCGATGTCGAACTTCTGATCGGTTTCCCATTTCAAGACATCACTCAGCGCAAAGTCGCATTTGTCCGCCACACCGTCGCGCTCCACCAGGCCTTGGGCCAGTTTCAGCATATCGGGAGCAACGTCCACGCCTGTGACGTGGGCGGCGCCACGTTTGGCGAATTCGGTGACGAAGCGTCCGGAACCACATCCGATGTCGCAGATCGTCTTGCCGCGGACATCGCCGGACTTTTGCATCACCCAGTGGAACCGCTGGTAAATGTCCTTGCGGAAAACTCTATCCAAGAACCGGCTTGTCCAACTCTTGTTCGCGCCCGTATAGATGGCGTCGAACTCCTCCGCGATGGTGTTCCAGAACCGGGTCACCTGCGGCATGTTGTCTTGTTTCATGCGTGGGTTGCTTCCTTGAAAGAAAACACGGGAGCGGACTGCGCCAGTCCGCTATCTCGGAAACTTGAAAACTTGCCCAGGGCCAGCAGCCTGCGCAAACGCGTTTCGGTGCGCTTCAAGTTCGTATAATGCCGAATCCGCGATTTCAGCGGACCACTCACGCGCGGCTGCTCCGGATCCAATTCCCAGGGATGCACATAGCTGACCACGGGCAGCCCCTCCCGCCAGGCTCGCTCCACTCCGGTTTTGGTATACCAGTACGGCAGCAAGCGCAAATATCCGCCGCCACCAACGGGGAGGTTGGGTCCAGCGCTCCAGCGAAATGTGGCCATCGGAAATTCAACGATAGGACCAAAGGGCGTCTCCACGCGAAACGGACCGCGCGGCGCGCCAGGAAATCCATACACGTCGTGTTTCACCGGGAACACGCTGGAATCGTATCGGAACCCGAGCTCGGCCAGCACATCCAGCGCCCACGCAGAACGTCGAGTGATGGAAAAACTCGGCGCGCGATAGCCTTGGATCTCGACGCCGCCGGCTTGCTCGATCGCATTCTTGGCGAGCAGTGTATCTTCGCGAAATTCGTCGGGAGTCAGCTTATAAATCAATCGATGCCAATAGGAATGGCAGGCTGGCTCATGCCCTCGCTCGGTGATTTTGCGCACCAACTTTGGGTATCGCTCCGCCACCCAGCCCAGGATGAAGAACGTAGCGGTAACATGGCAATCGTCCAGCAGATCGAGGATGCGCTCCGTATTTCGCTCAACGCGGCACTGGTAGTCGCCCCAGCTAGTGCGTGGGATGATGCCCGCGAAGGCTTCGACGTGAAAATAATCCTCCACGTCGACGGAGATAATACTCCGGCAGTTCATTAGTCAACTTTCAGTATAGAGGGATCAAGACGTTTCTCGTTTCTCGTTTCTCGTTGGGGACGAACCAACAAAGGTGCTACTTCCACGAAAGCGTGCGCCGATCGGTGAGCGCGTGATAGAAGCCGAAGAATGTTGCCACATTGATCATGCAGAAATAGAATGGCAGCATCAGAGCCTTTGGCCGCAGACGCCAGATGGAGCCGGTGGCAGCCAGCAGATAGAATGCCGATTGCGCGCCGAAAATGACCAGGTAAATCGGGGAACTCAACAAGAACAGGTTCGCGATCAAGGCCGCCAGCATGGCGAATGGAACCAGCAGCCGCGCGAGCTTGTGTGACACGAAAAAGAACAGCGCCAGCGGGCGGAGGGGATGCAGCAAACCTCGGATCTCTCGCAGCTGCTGGATGTTTCCCGCCATGATTCGGACGCGCCGGCCGAATCCGGTCATCTCGTGCGCCTCCTCATACACAATCGCGGAGGGTTCATAGACAGCCCTGTAGCCCTTCGCCAGCACCGAAACGGGAATTACATAATCGTCGTTAATTGTTCCGGGCGCGGGATACGGATAGAGCTCCTTGCGGATGGCGTGTAGATGGCCGTGACCGCCCAAAGTCGACGCCAGTTGCGATTCCTGCACCTTCAGGAAAGTTTCGTACTTCCAATAGAAATCCTCGGAGCTTCCAATGTTCACCTGGTCGGCCTTGACAACCCTATATAGGCCGCTGACGGCGCCCACCTCTGGGTCGGCGAAATTCTCCACAAGTTTTCGAACCGAGTCGGGATATAGCATCGCCGGCGCGTCCGAAAAAACCACCACTTCGCCATTCAATTGGGGAACGCTCGAGTTCAGCGTGGCCACCTTGCCTCGGTTTTCCTGGAACGCCAGCACACGAATGCGTTTGCCGTCCGCGCGGGCTTCGGCGATCGCCGCAGTTTCATCGGTCGATCCGTCGGACGCCACCACGATTTCCATGCGGTCGGCAGGATAATCGAGCGCGAGCGAATTGTCGATCTTCCGCTCGATTACATCGGCCTCGTTGTAAGCGGGAATCAACAGCGAGACGAACGGCGTGATGGGCTGCTTCCTCACTTCTCTGCGGATCACCAACCGAAGAGCCAGCAAAACGATCGGATAGCCCAGGTACGAGTAAAACGGCAGTAAGACGGCACTCCAGAAGATGATTTGAAATGGCACCGTTTTAAACGACCCGAGCCTCTACGCCCAGGGCCGCAGGGCTTGGGCCGCGCGCTTCCAAATCCCGGAACCACAATTCGAACATCAACAGTTTCCACAGGTGATGGTAGTTGTTGCGGCGTCCACGATCGTGCTCTCGGAGCAGGTAGCGCACGAAATCCGGTGAAACGACGCCCCGGTTCAGGAATGACACACTGGTCAAGTGGTCCCACAGAAAGCTGCGCAGCGAACCGCGGAACCAGTGCTCCAGCGGCACGCCGAATCCTCGCTTGGGTTGCCGCAGCAACTCGGCGGGCAAACGGTCGCCCAGCGTCTGGATGAAAATGTCCTTGCCTCGGCCACTGCGCAGCTTCCAGGCGTGCGGAATCCGCGCCGCAAGGTCCGCCAGCCGGTCGTCCAGCATGGGGCAGCGGACCTCCAGCGAATTCGCCATCGACATCCGATCCACTTTTACCAGCATGTCGCCGGTGAGTTTGGCGGTGGCTTCGAAATAGAGCGCCTGGGTAAGGACGTCGGCGCCGTTAGGAAGCATGGAGCGAGGCAGTGTTCGTGTCAGATATGCAGCGTCGGCTGGCGGCATCCACTCCGGTGTCAGCAAGCTTTCGAGCAGGAAGTGCGGCGATTCGTGCTCGAAATAGCGATCCAGAGCGGTTGGCCGGCTGATCATTCGCAAATAGTTCTTTCCGTACGCCGAATAGGGCAGCGAGTCGGCGATTGCCGAGAGGAACTTTCGCGCCGCCAAAGGAATGCTGTCCGCGCGGCGCAGACGCTCTATGTCGAAGAAGCTCTGATAGCCTGCGAACAGCTCATCGCCTCCATCGCCGGTCAGAACTACTTTGACATGCTGCGCCGCGAATTCGGATACCAGATAGGTTGGAATCGCCGATGAGTCGGCGAAGGGTTCGTCGAAGTGGCGCACCAGTTTCGACACCAGATCTACTGAATTGGGGCGCACGATGATTTCGTGATGGTCGGTGTTGTATTTCTGGGCGACCAGGGCTGCCAGAGGAAGCTCGTTGAATTCGGGCTCTTCGAAACCAATCGAAAATGTTTTCACCGGCTCTTTGGTCTGCATGGCCATGGAAGCGACCACCGACGAAGAGTCGATCCCGCCGCTCAGAAACGCCCCTAACGGAACATCCGCGATCAGGCGCATGCGGACAGCTTCATCGAACGTATCGCGCAGTTGTTCTCTCGCGTCGGGCTCGGTGAATCCGGCGCTGGCCTCCTCGGCGGGCGCGGGAAGCTTCCAGTAACGGCCTTCCTCAGCCTTCCCGCTCGCGTGGTAACGCAGCCAACCGCCGGGCGCGAGCTTGCGAATGGCCTGGAAAGGACTCCACGGATCTGGAATGTAGTTGAACTGGAAATACAATCGCAACGCTTCGCGGTCGATCTCGAGTGGGACGCCGGCTACGCGCAGGCATTTCAACTCGCTACCAAAATATAAACCTTCGGGCAAGATAGCGAAGTACAGCGGTTTCTTGCCGAAACGGTCGCGCACCAGCAGCAGCGAGCGATCGCGAGAATCCCAGATGGCATACGCGAACATTCCACGGAGCTTCGAGATGCCGGCCGTTCCTTGTTCCTCATAAAGGTGTATCAACGTTTCGGTATCGCTCGCGGTTTTGAAGCGATGGCCGGCGCGAATCAAATCGGCGCGTAATTCCTGGAAGTTGTAAATCTCGCCGTTGAAAACCACCCAGATGGCGCCGTCTTCGTTCGAGATTGGCTGGTGACCAGTATTAAGGTCGATGATGCTGAGCCGCCGCATGCCGAGACCGCAGCCGCCATCCAGGTGATAGCCGTCGTCATCCGGACCGCGGTACCGGATCTGATCGCACATCGAGCGGATATCGGCCAGCTCGGCCTTCCGCTCACGCAGAAGTTGTCCTGCAATGCCACACATGAGTTACAGTGATCCGATTATCGCAGTTCGGGGCAAGGCAATTAGCCACGGATACACACGGATGCACACGGATGCACACGGATAATATCTGTGTGCATCCGTGTGCATCCGTGGCTAATTTGCCTTTGCTCCGGTAGAATGAACTACATTGCGCACCGCCCGCGAGATCGCGTTTCGTCTGAAGCAAGAGTTCATCAACGCGTATCAATGTACGCGGCCTCCGGATGTGACGCTTGATCCCAACTTCAAGCCTCGCATCAAACTTCCGGATCCGGCTACAGTTGCCGCCGCGCTTCAGGGAACAGCGTTCGCCGAGCAAGTGCGCTCGCTCGCCGAACAGATTCGACAGCATCGGTTTCCGATCCTGGGATTGACCATCGACACTGGCCCCGAAATCCCCTGGCGGCGCGATCACACCAGCGGTGTGGAATCCGGTCTTAGTTATTTCCGGCGGATTCCCTATTTGGATACGAGACGCAGCGGCGATCACAAGGTGATTTGGGAGCCGAATCGTCACCAGCACCTGGTGCTGTTGGCGCAAGCGTTCTGCTTGACGGGAGACGCTGTCTATCTGGGCGAAATTCGCGCACAACTGGAGAGCTGGTTCGCGGCGAATCCCTACAATCGGGGAATCAACTGGGCGAGCGCGCTCGAAGTGGCGTTCCGCGCTCTGTCGTGGATCTGGACGTATCACTTGGCCGGCGAAAAAACGATCGCGGAGTTCCGCATGAAGTGGCTCCGCCAGCTTTATCAGCATGGCTGTCATCTGGAGAATAATCTTTCCTTCTACTTTTCACCGAACACACATCTGTTGGGAGAGGCGTTGGCGTTGCACGCGCTGGGGCTGTTTTTTACGGGACTTCCGAGGGCGGCGCGTTGGGAACAACTCGGCGCGCGCGTGATGCGCGAGCAGATGGAGCGTCAGGTCCACGCTGATGGAAGCCACTTTGAGCAGTCGACGTATTATCACCTGTACGTCACGGACATGTTCCTGTTGCACGCCATTCTGGCGAAGCCTGACCGAGAGTACATGGACAAGCTGGAAAAGATGGCCGAGTATTTGCACGCGGTGATGGGCCCTTCGCGCATTCTGCCGTTTCTTGGCGATGACGATGGCGGGCGATTATTTCATCCTTATGGCGATCGAAACGGGTTCGGCCGCGCCACTATTGCCACAGCTAGCATCGTGTTGGATCGCCATCATTGGCAGTGGGACCCGAAGGATTTGCATGAGCAGGCCGTGTGGTGGCTGGGCGCGGACGTACTCGATCGCAAGGCGGGGGAAGGGAAGTGGGAATCGCGGCTTTTTTCAGAAGCCGGCGTAGCCGTAATGACGTCCGGCGCGAATCAAGTGATCTTCGACGCGGGAGGGTTCGGACCGTGGGGCGCCGGCCACAGCCATGCGGATGCGCTGAGCATTGTGGTGCGTTCGGGTGATGATGAGATTCTGATCGATCCTGGAACGTGCACGTACGTGGGTGAGCAGAAATGGCGCGATTGGTTCCGAGGGACAGAAGCGCACAACACAATTCGTCTGGACGGCCGCGATCAGGCCACGGCAGCCGGACCTTTCCGATGGATCAATCACCCGGAGGTCACAATTCTTTCCTGGAAGACGAACGCCAAGCGCGATGCCATTGAGGCGGAGTGCCGCTACCGAGGATTCACGCATCGGCGCAGCGTGGAGTTTCAAAAACCCGATGTTGTCTTGATCATTGACGAGATCGACGGTCCGCCCGGCGAGCATGATGTGGAGCAGTTGTGGCATCTCGGATCGCTGGGTGCGCGCGCGCGAATGGTGCTGGCTGAGGGCGGCGAGCTGGTGGAGAGCTGGAGATCGAGCGTATTCGGCGAGAAGCATCCTGCACCGATGATCCGGGTACGCAGGCGGTGTACACTACCAGCCCACTTCGAAGCAAAGATTGTTTTGTAAATCCGTACCGACGAACTTAGCAACTTTTAGCCCTTAATCTCGACTACGGGTTCGCCAGAGGCTAACAGGGCCCATGCCTTTTGAAAAGTTGCATCCAGGATGAGCATCAACTCACGAGTTGAAGTATTTCCACAAGTGATCCAGATGACGCGTGGCGGAACTCCGCGGCGTCTGACAAGCTCGACGAAGTCGCGGTCTTTAGTCAGAACGACAGCGCCAGCGATTCTTGCGGCGTCGAAAATGGTCGGGTCGGTCGCCTCGACCATTTGCAGGTCTTTGACATGAAGCGCCTCAACGTTGAATCGGTCGGTTAGCCAGGCGCGCGACATCCGGCGAAATCTGAGCGTCGATCCAAATCGTCATCGAGACGTAAGGACAGGATGATTGATTTCACGGGCCGCGTATTGGAGGCATGCCTGCAAGTCATCCGAGTCTAGATAGGGCAACTCTTGAAGAATCTCTTCACCCTTTAGGCCAGCGGCAAAAAGATCGAGAACGTCGGAAACTCGGACACGCATTCCCCGGACGCAAGGACGGCCTCCGCATTGATCGGGATTAATGGTGATGCGGGCCGTGAGATCCTTCATTTCCACAGTGTAGCCTGTTTCCTCAAATCCAGCCGCGCGCGAAGTAATATCCGATCTTGACCGTCTCCAAGCACAGTCCCAAAAATACAGGCCATCGATTTCCCCATGATCCGATCTGTTTCGCGGCGTCGGGGAGCGGACGCGGCTCAATTTCGATGCCTACCTTGCGAAAAACCCGTGCTGCGCGAAACATGTGGTAATCGCTAGTCATCAGCACCTTGCGGCCGGGCAGCTTATCCAAGATTGCTTTCGATTTGAGCGCGTTTTCGCGCGTGCTGTGCGATTCCGTTTCCACGCGTATCACGACCAACGGTATCCCTTGCGACATCATGAACTCGCCCATCCGCTCGGCGGCCGGTTCCGTGCCGCCGCTGGACCCTCCGCTGATCAACACAGCCCGCCATCCTCCCTCGCGCCACGCCCGCACTGCGTACACGCTGCGCCAGTAAGAAGACCAGCCGATCACATCCTTGATGGAGTCCCCTCCCAGCACTATCAGCACGTCACCTTTCGGATCGTTCCATGGGCCTGCCAGCGACTTGATCCACCAATCGTCAATCGGTGTCACGGTAACGAGCACAAACAGGAATCCGATGGCGGCCAATGCTCGTGTTATCCAACGGGCTGCTGTTCGCATGTCAGTCCATCAACAGGTGCAATACCACGCTGCGCTTGTGCGGCCGTTCACGATGCTCAAACAGATAGACTCCCTGCCATGTCCCGAGCGCGAGACTGCCCTGGTGAATGGGAATCGCGAGTTGTGTAGAAGTGAGTGCGGAGCGGATGTGGGAGGTCATATCGTCCGGTCCTTCGGCGGTGTGCCGGTAGAGCCGCGTATCCTCAGGGACCAGGCGCGTAAAGAAATCGTTGAGATCGGAGACCACGTCGGGATCCGCGTTTTCCTGAATCACCAGTGATGCCGAAGTGTGCCGGCAGAAGATGGTCAGCAAGCCGGTCTGCGGTTGTTGCGCGCTTACCCATGACACGATTTCACACGTGAAATCATACAAGCCCTTGCCGCGGGTTGAGATATGGAGCTGGTGGGTGATCTGCTTCACTCGACCGTCACGCTCTTGGCCAGGTTGCGTGGTTGATCCACATCGCAGCCGCGCCGTACCGCGATATGATAAGCGAGCAACTGCAGCGGAACGATCTCGAGGATAGGCAGAAGCAGCTCAACCGTGGGAGGGATGGCGACTAAGAAATCGGCCATTTTGCCCACTTCCTGTTCGTCGCCTTCGCACACCACCGCGATCACGATGCCGCTGCGTGCCCTGACCTCCTGGATATTGGAAATGGTCTTTTCGTATCGCCGGCGACTCTCCTCGCTATGAGGATCGCGTGTGGCCAACACCACCACCGGCAGATTCTCATCGATCAGCGCATTCGGGCCGTGCTTCATCTCTCCGGCTGGATAGCCTTCGGCATGGATATAAGAGATTTCCTTAAGCTTGAGTGCGCCCTCAAGCGCGATTGGGAAATGAATGCCGCGGCCCAGAAACAGAAAATCGTTGGCGCGGTGGAGCTTCTTCACCAGTTCGTCATAAATAGCGTCGTGGCTAAGAATATGCTCCAGCTTCAACGGAATCCGAACCAATTCCTCCACCAGCGCGAGCGATTCCTCCGGCTTCAGAACTTCGCGCACCTGGCCCAAGTACATCGCCAAAATGAAAAGCGCCGTGATCTGCGACATGAACGATTTGGTGGCAGCCACGCCAATTTCGGGACCCGCGTGCGTGAGCAGCGTTCCGGACGCCTCGCGCGTGATCATGGAACCGACTACGTTTGAGATAGCCAGTGTCTTCGAACCCTTGCTCGCGGCCTCTCGTTGCGCGGCCAAAGTGTCTGCTGTTTCTCCCGATTGCGAAATCAGGATGGTAAGCATCTTTTTCGAAACGATTGGATCGCGGTATCGGAATTCGCTTCCATAATCTACTTCCACTGGAATCCGCGCCAGCTTTTCGATCATGAACTTCCCGGCCAGCGCGGCATGCCAACTGGTGCCGCAGGCTACGATCTTGATGGACTCGAATTCGCGGAAATCCTTGGCGCTAATATCCATCTCTTCGAGAAAAATCCGGCCCGTCTCCTGGCCCACCCGGCCCAGAATGGTGTCGCGGACGGCGCGTGGCTGCTCAAAGATTTCCTTGAGCATGAAATGCTTGTAGCCGCCCTTCTCGGCCATGATAGGGTCCCAAAGAATATGGGTGATGGCGCGCTTGACGGCGCGGCCGTTGAAATCCGTGAGGTGGACGCCCTCAGGAGTGAGAATTGCCAAGTCGCCATCCGCGAGAAAAAACATATCGCGCGTGTGGCTGAGTATGGCAGGCACGTCGGAAGCGACGAAGTATTCTCCGTCGCCGAGTCCCACCACCACCGGTGGCCCGGATCGAGCGGCCACAATCTTGTTGGGGTCCGAGCTGGCTATCACTCCGAGCGCGAACACGCCCGACAGTTCCTTCACGGCCTTGCGAACTGCCTCCTCCAGATTGCCCTCGTAATGTTTCTCTATCAGATGCGCGATCACCTCGGTGTCTGTTTCGGTGACGAACTTGTGACCCTCGAGCTGCAGTTGGTGCTTGAGCTGGAGATAGTTCTCGACGATGCCGTTGTGGACCACCACGATGTCGCCCTTGCAATCGCGATGCGGATGCGCGTTCTCTTCGGTGGGACGTCCATGTGTGGCCCAACGCGTATGGCCGATACCGTAGGGGCCATCGATGGGGTTCAGGCGGATGGCATCTTCGAGATTCCGCAGCTTGCCGGACGCGCGGCGGATATCTAGTTGGTTGTCTCCGTTGAGGACGGCGATACCAGCCGAGTCGTACCCACGATATTCCAGGCGGCGAAGGCCGTCCAGAATGATGGGGACAGCTTTCCGATTGCCGATGTAGCCGACGATTCCGCACATGATTACTCCAGAATACAAGGAATACGAGGAAGCCGAGGAATTCAAAGAGCAATTCGGAAGAAGAGTGCTTTGGCGATCAGGAATGCTTCGCCCGCCAAGAGACCCAGCAGCGCTTGATATTCGCGGTTGCGGATATAGAGCGACCACTGGAAACGGGCGTCGGATTTGACTGGCCGAAGCGTCGGCCACAGGGAAGGGACGCGCTTTGAATAAATTTCAAAGTTTGTGAACAGCTTTCCCAGGTGTTGTTCTTCGAGTTCGATCACTGGAAGATAGATCAACCCAAACACGGCGGCGAATAGCGCGGCCAGCAGCCACCTTCGCGATGCAATAACCAATCCGGCCGCCACCAGCAGCGTTCCCAGATAGAGCGGATTGCGGACGTAAGCATACGGGCCGCTTTCCGCCAGGCGAATGTTTTTCTGAAGATGCCCGGTGGCCCAAGCGCGCAGCAGCAATCCAAGTAACGACACCGGCAGGCCGAACGCCAACGACCGTAAATCCGGGAGCGAGAACCACGCGAATGCCAGAACCAGCACAAATCCGCTGGCCACACGCAGACGCGCAACTAAATCGGCGTAGGGCTTAGGAAAGACACTCATCCGCGTTTGTTCGCGGCTGAAAGAATTGTTTCGAGCGCATCTACCACCTGGTCCGGCGTAATCTCGCGCATACTGTCGTCCGGCTGCATGGTTCTCTTGTAAGTTGTCGATGCAGTGGGACTGCGAAGCACCGTGAACGTTCCGCCGTAGGGCCCGTTGCGCGCAGGATCGGTGGGTCCATAGATCGCGACTCCGGGCTTTGAAAGCGCGGCGGCCAGATGCATGGGTCCGCTATCGACGCCGACAATGGCCGTGGCGCGGCGCGTGGCGTGAATCAGTCCCGCGATCCCGGAGACGTGCGTTTCGGCTCCCTCCACGCGAAGCGGATAGGGAGTATTTAGCACCAAGGGCAGCCCGCAGTCGCGCTTAAGTTTTCGGGCGAGCTCGGGGTAGAATTCCAATGGCCATTGCTTAGCGCCCCAACCAGCCAGCGGACTCGCTAGGACGAAATCGCCCTTCGGCAACTGGCCTTCCGGTTCTCCGGGTGGAAGGGGGAACGTCCGCAAAATGCTGGATGCTCCGGCGGCTGCGGCGAGATCCAGATTGCGTTCCACCGCATGCGAGGAGCGGATGGACACTTTGGTGGAATAAAACCACGACGCTGGAGACTCGCGCACATGCGGCGCGCCGAAACCGAAAATACGTTCCGGCCTCGCCACCGTGGCCACCAGCGCCGATTTGATCAACCCTTGAAAGTCCACGCCCAGATCGAATCGCGCGGCACGGAGCTCGGTCCAGGCTTTTCGAAGGCCGGCCAGCGTCCGCCGGTCGAATAGCATCACGGAATCGATATAGGGATTGGCTTCGAGCAGCGCGCTCCATTTCGGTTCCACTATCCACGTAATTTTGGAGCGAGGGATGCTATGCTTCAGGCTTGCCACTGCGGGGAGCGCGGCGATGATGTCGCCCATCGCGCCCAACCGGATCACCAGGATGCGCGGACCGTTCATTCTGGTGCTTCCGTGGAATGACGCCGCAACACGTGCTGAATGAAGCGTTCTGTGACAGCCGCGTCGTCAGAGGCTGCGCCGCCGTCTTTCAGAACGACGTAATCCACCATCGCGAGCGCCGCCACCAGTTCCGCCCGTGCTCTCTGCGCGAGCAATGGCCGTGGCGGATTGGTTATTTCTACGACAAGGACTCGATCTGGCGCGGAATACTCACGGAGCCGCCGGACATGCTCGGCCAGCAGCGGATCAAAATGGCCAGCCACCCAATGGGCCGGTTGACCAAGCAGGCGCTGGCGAACATCTTCCTCCGATATGATTTTCGTCCGCGTGTCCAAGAAAGCTAGTCTACCAGTGGGACCGTCCCTGCGCGTAGGGCAAGCCTCTGGCTTGCCGAGTTGACAAGCCGGAGGCTTGTCCTACGTGGACGAGCAAGGGGACGTCGCTACTCTGCCAGCAAGGCGAGCGCTTCCTCGACCACCCGGCCGGCGCTGACACGCGTCATGCAGCGATGATCGATGGGACATTCACGCAGCAGGCAGGGACTGCATTCCACTTGTTCGCGCACCACGCGCGCGTGGGGTCCGGTTGGACCGGTGGCTTCATCGTCGGTGGCTCCAAAAATTGCAACCGTGGGTACGCCCAGAGCGGAGGCGATGTGCATGGCGCCGGAATCGTTGGTAAGGAACAGCTCGCAGCGGGCAGCCAGTTCGATGAATTGCTCGAGGGTGGTCCGGCCGGCATAGTTTGTGACATCATGACCATGCAACATCTGGGCGATTTGCTCGCACAGATTGTGCTCGGCGCGCGATCCAAACAGCGCCAGGGCGGCGCCGCGCGCATTGGCCAGCTCGGATGCAGCTTCCGCAAAACGCTCCGGCAGCCAGCGTTTCGCCGTTCCGTAAGCAGCGCCGGGGCTGATCCCGATGACCCGCTTTGGATTTCGGACCGAGGTCTGCGGCGTGATCTTGATATCGCCGGCCGGCAGCGTGTCGATCAGACGGGCGCGACGCAGCAGCTCGAGATAATAGAATCGCTGGTGGCGCGGTATCTCGCCGCGTTTCGGTACCTTCACCGCGCGCGTTAACAAGAACCCTCGCCCATCGCGGTTGTAGCCGATCCGCGCGGGAATACCGGCCGCTGCGGCCACCCAGGCAGCACCGAAAGCATTCTGCAGAAGAATCGCGCAATCGAAACGGTGGCGGCGTAACTCGAGAACCATGGTCCACCATGGCTTGGCGTCGCACATCAGCATCCGATTTGTGAATGATTCTTGCGCATACAGATCCGCAACCCACGATTTCGCCAGGATGGTTATGTGCGCTTCTGGAAACCGCTGGCGAATGGCGTGCAGGGCGGGCAAGCACATCACGGCATCGCCTACCCAGTTGGTTGCGCGGATCAGTATGTTCGAGTAGTTCACTGCCATTGTTTCCAGGCACCGACTCCCTCACGGTCGCGGTTCGGTAACACTCAACCGGAAGGGAGCGATTCACTACTGCACTGCGATTGTAGCTGTGTTTGAGACAGCGCCGCCAATGGTGAGGACCATCGGGACCGAGGGACCGCTCGGGCCACCGGTGGGAATTTGTATGTTCACTTGATACAGGCCCACAAATCCGGGCGCTAGACCCGAGAACGATACGACCACCGGCTGTCCGCCCAATGTGACGACTGGCTTTCCGTTGGTATACGACAAGGGATTGGACAACGCGGGTGCGCCCGGGTAGGGCGGGTTGCTGACGAATCCCAGGCCGGTGCAGTATACCGACACGGTTTCGCCCGGTTGGGCCGGGCGCGATCCTGGGGAAGCACCAACTGGCGCGGCCAGAGCCGGCGAGTTGGCAATCAAAGCCGCGGCCTGGCCGGTTCCCTGAGAATTTGTCGTGAATAATGCGGGGGCGTAAGGAACTAATGTGATATTCGCCGTGTTGCTGAGTTCGCCTTGCGTAACCGTCAGTGTTGTTTGGGTAGATCCAAAAACTTGAATGAAGGGAACCTGGAAATTGATCTGCAGCGGTGAAACGAAGAACAGCGCGACGGGATTTTGGCCTGAAATGGTCAGGGTGGTCCCGCCCAGCGTGAATGGAAGCGGAGGTGCGCTGTTCGCTTTCGCCGTGACGCCCACCAAGTTGGTTCCGTAGAGTGATGCGATGCTTCCTGGTGCGAGTCCCTGCTGGCT
>PMOK01000183.1 GCA_003162425.1 Bryobacterales bacterium
CAGATGGGCGTGGTCTACTACGCGAACTATCTCATCTGGATGGAGATCGGGCGGTCGGAATATTGCCGTGCGACAGGTGCCCGGTACAAGGATATGGAAGGTAGCGACGGCATCCTTCTGGCGGTGGTGGACGCCCATTGCCGTTACATGCATCCGGCTCGCTACGATGAAGAGATCGCGGTGAAAACGTGGATCGCGCGCGCGAACCGGCGGATGATTGAGTTTCACTATCACATTCGAGTCGCGGAAACTTCTCAAGCGCTGGCGGAAGGCGAAACCAAACACATTTTCCTGGGCCCCGAAATGCGGCCCGTGAAGCTCCCAGAAAAATACTACGGATGTTTCGGCGTAGGGCAAGCATCCGATTTATCGGAAGCGCACTGAAGAAGTTCCGATGTGGGGCGGTCCCCCTGGACCGCAGCCGACGCCCACGTCGGCTCTCTTCTCGCGTGGTGGAAGGCCGGACCTGGGGGCCCGGCGCGGACGAGGGCGTCCGCCCCACTGCGGCCAAAACTACTGATTGAACTTGATAGTCGATTCGCCCGTGAACTTGTGATAATTGCGGAATTCGATCACGTTGCGTTCGCACTCATTCGAGCCTCGGGCACAGCTCAGGACTTCAGCGCGCACCGGCAGCAGAAACTTCTCCGGCGTGCCTAAAGTGACGTAGTCATAATCTATCGCCGTTTCCACCGCGATTCGCGGAAACTCCTCAGGAATCTCCTGCGCCTGCATCTCAATCCGCAGAGTATTCGCGGTTTGCTTGTCCACCCAGATGGACCCCTTGTAAGCCGGGAGAATATATTGCCCTGGAACCCAGATCTTCCAGGAAGAGCGCAAGCGTTCCACCGCAAACTTGTACACTGAAGCGGACTGATGCGCGATGGTATCGTCTTCCGCAAACTTGAAGTCGGCGTCGGTACCCGGCTCGAAGAGGTTTCTCAAAATGGTGCCGAACTCTCCGGAGGACCATGCCCCAGTATCTTCCGGCGCCTTCTTGGTGGGTTTGCCGTTGATAGTAAGGTTCCGGTAACTTTCCTTGCGATTCTCATACACCACTTCGGCGGACACCACATCGATCACTTGCCAGTTCGGTTGGCGCGTTTCGCTGACGTAACGCGTGGTCATTTCCTGGCAAACGTAATTCGGCAGCCCCTCGGTATAGGTAGCGGCTGCAGCGCGCGCCTTTTCGATGAACGCTTGCCTTGGGTTCATGGGCGGAGCCGCGGGCGCTGTTCTTTCGAGCGTGGCTCTCGCAGGAGCCGCCTTTTCGGGCGCAGGCGCTGGCGCCGGGGCGTCGTCATCCTCATCCGCCTTGCTGGAGGCGCGTGCTACGGGCTTACCCCGCTTCAGAACAGGTGGACCGGCATCATCCGGATCATGCGTCGGCCCTGGACGCACCATAATAGTGGGCGGCGGCGCGGTTCTTCCCTCGGGCTCCATGCGATCGTTCGCATTTATTTCTTGAGCAGCCTTCGCATTGACTTTGACATTCACCGCTTGAAACTGACCGTCTTTATCCTGCGTAACCTCGACATCCACACCGTCACCCAAACTCAACTCTGCCGGCTTTACAGTTTTGTCCGTGATCTGGATGGTGAGGATTCGCGTATCCTCCGTCTCCATATCAAAAGACTTCGCCTCCAGCACCCGGATCACGCCTTTGAAGGTCTTGTTAGCCGCCGCGGTATCTGAATTGCTATCGCTCTTTTTGCCGCGCCGCGGAATCGAAAGCGGTGGACCCTGCTGGCCTGGCGGGTAAGTGCCTGGCGGATAGGTCCCAGGTGGATACTGACCGGGCACAGGCTGCCCCACTTGCGCGAGCAGCGCCACTCCCATAGCGAAGAATAAAAAAGGAACTTTCATCCCTTCCCCTCCAGTGTAGACGGTTTCAACCGCGATTCCGGTTACTAGAAACAGAACCGGCTCCCTGGCCCCTCAAGTCGAATGGCCACCTAGCGGATATTATAGTGAAGTGACCACTAACCGCGTGCTGTGTGAGCGTAAAGAAGAGGATTTTGGCCAGCGCCTGGCACAAACTGGTTGGTATCACAGCATGGAGCTGCCCGGGGGGCGTATAATCCCGGGCTTCTTAACGCTGGAGCAGCTTCGTGAACGGTACGACTCGTTCTTGCTCCCGCCCGATTTAACGGGTAAACGTGTGCTCGACGTCGGAACCTGGGACGGCTGGTTTGCGTTTGAGGCGGAGCGCCGTGGCGCCGAGGTGGTGGCCGTTGACTTGGTTGAACAAGAGAACTTCCACTATGCTCATCGCGCACTCAATTCCAAGGTTCATTACGTGCTTGCGGACGTTTATGAAATTCCTCGTTTGGGATTGGGTCGTTTCGACTACACGCTTTTCCTCGGAGTTCTCTATCATCTGCGACACCCGTCGCTGGCGCTCGACACCGTTTGCGGGCTGACGAAGGAGACCGCGATCGTCGACTCGTTTGTTATCGACGGAGATAATCGCGCACACGTTGGCTCTATGAAACCGATGAATTACGCAACAACCTTGACAATTGGGTCGGGCCGACATTGGACTGCCTCTTTTCTCTTTGCCGGTCGGCCGGGTCCGCGCGTGTGGAGCAACGAGACATCCGCCACCGCCACGCAACCTTGGCATGCCACCGTAGGTAGGAGCCTCCTCCGAAACGTCCAACTGCTCCAGCTCCTGTTCTCGTCGCGGCTCTGAACGGAGGCAATTATGGGATTAACTTCGAGGGTACCAGGCTTGAGGAGTTCTTGACGTGTTGGTTCACCGCGGATCAAGAAAAAGATCTGACACGTGAACTCCTCCGTCCGGAAGTGGCGGGTTTTGGCGTGCCTGCTCTGACCCTCCGGCGAGACTCGGACGGCAAACCCCAGCTTAGCTGCCGATTGCCACCTGGTCTTCCTCCAGGACGGTATGACGTGCGCCTTCGTACAACAGATAGTGAATTCAGCAACGCGTGCCAGATCATCGTCGCCTCTCAAGCAAGCGGGACCCCGTCGGTTGAAGCGGCTTGCGATGGCTTAACGTGGCGCCCGGACGAAATTGTGCGTGATGAATCTGGGGTAGGGCGTCTGGCGCTGTGGCTTGGAGGCCTAAGTGACAATGCCGACCGGAACAATGTTCGGGTAATTCTAAACGGGCTGCGGATGCCGGTGGAGTATGTATCGGACCCTGACGAAGGGACTCGCCAGGTCAACGTCACAGTAGCCAAGTCCCTGGGCGAAGGACTCTTTCCACTGGTTGTCAGTCATGGCGGGCATGAAACACCTTCGAGACAATTGCGTATCAGCCGCAGACCGCTGGGCGCGGCTGGATAGCCGTCCGAGCTCAGCCCTGCACCCTCTTCTCTTTACCCGCCCAGAACTGCTCGCGCAGCACTAACTTACGGATCTTCCCCGTCCCGGTCTTGGGCAATGGTTCGTCCGTGAAGGCGATCTTACGCGGCAGTTTGAACTTTCCCAACCTCAGCGTCAAAAACTCCATCAATTCATCGCACGTAAGCTGGGAGCCGGGCTTGCGCACCACCACCGCCGCCGGAACCTCGCCCCACTTCTCGTCCGGAGCAGCCACCACGGCGCATTCGAAAACGTCTGGATGCGCGAAGATGGCTTTTTCCACTTCGAGCGATGAAATGTTCTCGCCACCGCTGATGATAATTTCTTTCTTGCGATCCACAATGTGGATGAACCCGTCTTCGTCCCAGATGGCCATGTCGCCGCTGTGGAACCAGGGGCCGGTCATGACTGAGGCCGTGACGTCGGGTTCGCGGAAGTATCCTTCCATGACGTGGTCGCCGGCCGCCACCACCTCTCCGATGCTCTGCATGTCGCGCGGCACGTCTTGCATGTTCAGATCCACCACCCGCACTTGCACTCCCGGCGCGGTCCATCCGGCCATGGCCCGCCTGCGATACCGGTCGGCGTCAGATGTGTACTCCACGCCCGGCTTAGTGCGGCCGGACGTCAGCATCGGCGACGTTTCGGTGAGACCGTAGCCGCTGTACACGTCGCAATGAAAAGCTTTCTCCATGCGCTCGACCAACTCGGGCGACGCTGCGGCGCCTCCCAAAGTAATATTGCGCATGCTCGAAACGTCGTAGCTTCCAAGGTCCGGCGCATTGAGCAGGGCATTCGCCATCGTAGGAACCAGGGCCATGTCCGTGGCCCGATGCTCTTGAATGAGCTTGAAAACACCAGTGGGCTCGAAGCGCCGCACCATGATCTGCTTGACCCCCAGCATGGTCGACGTCTGGGGCTTGCCCCAGCCATTGGCGTGGAACAAAGGGATGGTGTGCAGATCCACCATGCTCTCCACATCCTTCGCCAGAGTCGCCACAGACATCGCGTGCAGATAGAGCGTACGATGCCCCAGCATCACGCCTTTGGGGGTGCCCGTGCTGCCGCTGGTGTAGAACAGTTCGGCGATAGCGTTCTCATCTATGCTGAAAATGTCCGCGCGTTCCGGATGGCCCTTATCCAGCAGCTCTTCGTACGTCATATCCGCGATGGGCACTTTCTCATCGAGGGTGACGAAGCGCTCAATCTCGCGGCAAGCCGGACGCAACATCTCAACCAGCGGCGCAAAATCGTTTTCAAACAGCAGCATCCGAGCGCCGGAGTGATTCAGGATATTGGTGAGCTCCAACGGGGACAGTCGGACATTCAGCGGCATCACGATGGCGCGGGCCTGCACCACGCCGTAATACCCTTCCAGCAACTGATGAGTGTTGAAACTCAGGTATGCGACACGATCGCCGTGCTGGATGCCTTCTTTCGCCAGCGCCGTCGCCAATCGTTCGCATCGAGCGCCGAATTCGGCATAAGTGAACTGCCGGTGGCCTGAAACGATACCAACTCTTTTTCCAAACAGGTCCACGGCGCGGTGGAGACACCGGATAGGTGTCAGAGGAACAAACATGACGGCATTGTATCAAAGCCATTACATAAGCTCCGCGTCGTGGCACCACTGCCTGCTGCGATTCCGAATGGCGTTGGGTCCGGAGTTCGCAAGTCCGCCGTGGGGCAAGTCTCCGACTTGCCCGGACAAGCCGGAGGCTTGTCCTACGATGACGCCGGATGCACCCAAGGACGCCGATACGGCCGAGTCAGCAACCGGCTCGCCTCGTCGTCACCCACCACCTGTTGCTTCCCCGCGTCCCACAACAATGTCCGCCCGGTCTTCATCGCGAGATTCGCCAGAATGCAGCTCGCCGTGGAAATGTAGCCTTCCTCAATATCCGCAACCGGCCTGCCGCGAGAATCGATCGCGGCCAGAAAATCCTGCATATGATGCCGGATCGCCGGAGCAACATGCCGCTCCAGGTCTTTCTCGGTCTTATCTTCGGGATACTGTTCGAACTCGTAGGTCACGTCCTTATGTACGGGCTGGCCGTTTCCTTCGACGGGGGTAAAGTCATAGCTAAAAACGCTGGCCTTCAGTGTCCCCTTGTCTCCGTAGAAGGTGGCGCCCCAGGGATATTTTTCGTCGGCAGCATCGCCGTAGGAACGGTGCTGCCAGACCACGCGTAGATCAGGAAACTCGAACGTGGCAGTCTGCGTGTCCGAGATATTCGCCTTGCTGGCCTTGTCCACCAGAATGCCGCCACTCGACGCGATTCGCTCGGGCCAGCCCAGCCCCAGCATCCAGCGCACCATGTCGAGCATGTGGACGCACATATCGCCCACAATCCCGTTCCCGTATTCCATGAATGCGCGCCAGCCGCGTGGATGCGCCCACGCATTGTACGGCCGCATTGGCGCGGGGCCTGTCCACATTTCGTAATCCAGATACTCCGGCGGATTTGTGTCCGGTGGATTGCCGGACGCGCGCATATGGTAGTAGCAATAAATTTCCACCAGCCCGATCTTGCCCAGCCGGCCTTCCTTTATGATGTTGTCCCGCGCTTCCACCAGGTGCGGAGTGCTGCGACGCTGCGTCCCGATTTGCACTACCTTCCCGTACTTGCGCGCCGCGGCCAGCATGGCCTGTCCTTCCGCTACATCCACACTGATGGGCTTCTGGCAATAGACGTCGGCGCCGGCCTTGACCGCTTCAATCATCGTCAGCGCGTGCCAATGGTCCGGCGTAGCGACCTCAACGATATCAAGATCCTTTTCCTTCAGCATTTCGCGGTAGTCGCTGTAAGTCCGAGGCCGCTTCTTCGACGCCTGCCGGGCTGCCACCATATCGGCGCACTCGGCCAGCATTCTTTTATCCACGTCGCACAGCGAGACCACTTCGACCGGGGCGATCTGAATCAGCCGGAACAAATCCGACTTGCC
>PMOK01000032.1 GCA_003162425.1 Bryobacterales bacterium
GCTTCGGAAGCGATCATTAAAACGTTCATCGTTTCTCGTTTCTCGTTTCTCGTTCGCGAGCTCGAAACATGGAATCAGCCTTTGTGGACCGCATCGAGAATTCCATTGATAAAGGAAACCGACTCTTCGCCTGAAAATTGACGCGCCAGCTCCAGCGCTTCGTCGATCACCACCGCGGCGGGCGTTTCCTGGCGGCTCATCTCGTAAATGGCCATACGCAGGATGTTGCGATCCACTGTAGGCATGCGCTCCAACCTCCAGTTTTCCGATTTCGATGAGATGCGATGATCGATGTCGGCGGCCATTTCCGAAGTTCCCTTGGCCAACTCCTCCATGAACTCGTCGCGGCCGGGCTTATCGTCACTGTCGTCGGGGCTGTCGCTCTCGTCCGAATACAGCGTGTCGTAAAACGAGGCGATGGCTTGCTCTACGGGCTGCTTGGTCATGTCGCATTGATAGAGAACCTGCAAGGCTCGTTGGCGGGATCGATGACGGGCGGCCATAGCAGCTAACTGCTATTTTCCCAGCCGGCGAAGAAGATCGGCCATCTCGATGGCGGTGATGGCTGCGTCGTAGCCTTTGTTGCCGCTCTTACCGCCCGCGCGATCGATGGCTTGCTCCACGGTATTGGTGGTGAGAACTCCGAAGGCCACTGGAACGCGGGATTCAAGCGCGACCGCGGCCAAGCCGCTCGCAGCCTGGTTGGCCACGTGATCAAAATGCGGAGTGTCGCCGCGGATCACCGCGCCTAAGGCGATGATAGCCGCATAGCGATTGGTGGCGGCCAATGTTTTCGCTGTCAGAGGCAGCTCCCAAGAACCCGGAACTTTCACGATGTCGATGGAGGCCTTGGGTGCGCCCGAACGTTTCAAGGCATCGAGGGCGCCGGACAGCAGGCGATCCGTGATGAAGCTGTTGAAGCGGGCGACCACGATGGCGAATTTTTGGCCGCTCGCATCGAGATTTCCTTCCGTCACTTGGGACATATGGGATAATTTGGTTTCAGGTCCTCATTCTACCTCAATGGATCCAGCGTTCATCCGCAACTTCTCTATCATCGCGCATATCGATCACGGCAAATCGACTTTGGCGGATCGTCTGCTGGAGGTGACGGGAGCGTTGTCGAAGCGCGAAATGATGGAGCAAGTGCTGGATACGATGGACCTGGAACGCGAGCGCGGCATCACCATCAAGGCGCACGCAGTCCGCTTGAATTACCTCGCCAGCGACGGCCAGATGTATCAGCTCAACCTGATTGATACGCCTGGCCATGTCGATTTCACCTACGAAGTTTCGCGCAGCCTGCAGGCGTGCGAAGGAGCGCTGCTGGTGGTGGACGCATCCCAGGGCGTGGAGGCGCAGACGCTGGCCAACACCTATCTGGCGTTGCAGCACAACCTCGAAATCATTCCGGTGATCAACAAAATCGATCTGCCGTCGGCCGAGCCCGAGCGGATTCGCGAGCAGATTGAGCAGGTGATCGGGCTTCCGGCCAAGGACGCGATCCTGGTGAGCGCTAAGCAGGGCATCGGAATCACCGACGTTCTGGAAGCGATCGTGCATCTGGTGCCCGCGCCGCAGGGGTCACCCGACGCGCCGTTGCGCGCGCTGATTTTCGATTCCTGGTTCGATCCCTACCGCGGCGTGATCATCCTGGCGCGCGTGCTGGACGGACGCATGCGGCTGGGGCAGAAGATCAAGCTGTGGTCGAACGACACCATCCATGAAGTGGAGGGTCTGGGATATCAATCGCCGAAGCCGATCCCGTGCGAGGAGTTGGCCGCCGGCGAAGTTGGATTCCTGTTCGCCAATATCAAGACCGTTTCCGACGCCAAGATCGGCGACACCATTATGGATGCCGCGAATCCGGCCTCCGAGCCGTTGCCGGGTTTTCAGGAAGTGAAGGCCATGGTATTCGCCGGACTCTATCCGGTGGAATCGCACGAGCATGGCCGTCTGCGCGAGGCGCTCGAAAAGCTGCGGCTGAATGATTCCGCGTTCAGTTTCGAACCAGAGAACTCAGTGGCGCTGGGCTTCGGCTTTCGCTGCGGATTTCTGGGATTGCTGCACCTGGAAATCGTGCAAGAGCGGCTGGAGCGCGAGTTCGAAATCAATCTGATCACAACTGCGCCCGGTGTGCGTTATCGGATCACCAAGTCAGACGGGGACGTGATCGAGGTAGAAAGTCCCACCAAGTTTCCGAATCCGACGGAGATCAAGCAGATTGAGGAGCCGATCATCGACGCCACGGTGATCACGCGCGAGGAGTATGTGGGCGAGATCCTGAAGCTGCTGGAAGAGAAGCGCGGGAAGCAAAAGAAATTCGAACACATCGGCACTGGCCGCGTGATGCTACTGTATGAGTTGCCGCTGAACGAGATCGTGCTGGATTTCTATGATCGCCTGAAATCCGCATCGCGAGGATACGCGTCGCTCGACTATCATTTCTCCGGATATCGCGTTTCGCCGATGGTGAAGCTGGACGTGCTGGTGGCGGGCGAGCCGGTGGATGCTCTGACCATCATCGTGCACAAGGATTTCGCCTACGAGCGCGGCAAGATGCTGATTGAGCGGCTACGCAAGTTGATTCCCCGGCAGATGTTCGAAGTGGCGCTGCAGGCGGCCATCGGGAATAAGGTGGTGTCGCGAGAAACAATTCCGGCCATGCGCAAGAATGTTCTGGCCAAGTGCTACGGCGGCGATATCAGCCGCAAACGCAAGCTGCTCGAAAAGCAGAAGGAAGGCAAGAAGCGCATGAAGCGGGTGGGCCGGGTGGAGATTCCGCAAGAGGCGTTCCTGGCGGTGTTGAAGGTGAGCGGCGAGAGTGAGTAGAGGGGTTGGGGGCTGGAAAGTTGCTGGCTGGCCCCTTACAGCCGATATTCTCGAACGAGTCACCGGTGCGGAGTCCCTAGTCCCTAGCCCCTAGCCCCGGCAGCAGCTAGTTCTGCAGCAGCATCGCCATGCTGACGCAGTTTTTGAGGCCGTGATTCGACAAGATCTCGAAGGCGCGCGCGGGAAATGCCACGCTATGCTCAAAGGTCTTGGCGCAGGATTGAACCAGCTTGATCACATGCGCCGCGCCGAATTCGTCTTTATGAAAACCGGACATTCCGATCAGAACTGTTTTAATAGTGGCGTAATACACAGCCATTAACATATATTGCTTGCTGATGGAATTAACGATGTGTAGAACGCCGAGGTTCTGGGTGCTTTCTTGCGGGCCGAACGGAAACAGCGAACCATGCGCGTAGTTGACCAGGTAGTGCTCCAACATGTATTCATGTTGGCTCATGAACGGCGCGTAATATTGCGAATAGGCTTTGGCGTAACGGAACCCAAGATCCTCCATGGTCGATTCCGTGGTCCATTCCAGGCCGTCCATGAATTCCTTGTAACACTCGAGAAATCGCGGGCTGGTGTAGTCTGATCCAATGCGGCCCACGACCAACTCCACGCTGGTTTCCAATTGCGCCGCCGGCTGGGCGCGGAGTTGGCCAAGCGATTCGTCGAAGAGTCCGCGGGCGAGCGCGTCCCGATATCCTTCTAGAACCCGTGGGGTCTCGTCATGCCGGCCTGAGGCAGCTGTTTCGTTCAACTGGTCGCAGAGCGATCCGAGAATAACCAGGCGCTGCCACAACGCGTAGCGCCGGGTTTGCAGAATCGAAATAACTAGACTCCGGACTTCCCGATAATACTGGTATGGCTTATCCGTATACTTCGTGCTCGACGTGTTGAGTACAGCGAGATTTCCAAGGCGTGAACCATCCTGTTGCTGGTGCGGCTCCTCATCGAACTCGATGGGGCTAGGATCGAGCAGCACGAGGCGGGTTGCCTCCGGGCACGAGAGATGGAGCGAGCAGTGCAGGACATCGTCCACCAAGTTCATGACGCGCGGATAGAACGCACACATTTTGGACAAGTACTGTTCACCCAGCTTTTTCTGAATGGAGCAGAGCCCTTCACACAAGAACGGACATCCGGCGCCTGAGAGGGTGATCCGGGCATAGTTATCGTCACCGTTGTTGGCGGCGTTAATAGTTACCAGCTGACGGAGCGAATCACCCAGTTCGGGATCGTCGCAGCACTGATAGGTTTCGTAGGTAGGTCGATCGACATTAACGGCCCAACCGATACAACAGGTGTCTTCGCAGTCGGCGCCGATGCAGCGAAAAGCGCGATACGACCGCGGTTGGAGCCGGGTGGCCGGCGGAAGCACTGATTGAGGATAACACCAATTCCAACACGTTTTGATTTAGGCGACGAAGCCGGCCGAAGCGCCGACCCATTCCAGATCGCGATTGTGATCCACTCCGATCATTTTTCCGCGGCCCATGCGGACGATCATCATCACTGCCTCAGGCTGCTCCAGCCAGATATACATGATGCGGACTTCGGCTTTGGTGCCGCCGTGCGGGGTGGCGATGACCGGCGCGAAGTCAACCTTTTCCTGCAGTATGAATAGCATTGGATCAGCAACGGCAAGTTGTTCAGGCGTGGGCCCGATCACGACTCCCAGTCCGGCGAACGAATAGAGCGGCTTTAGAACGTAGTTTTCAAGATCGTGCGGAATCTCTGGCAGCTCGTTCAGAAACCATGTTTTAGGAACGCTCGGATGACGCAGAAAGGGAAGCGAGAACTTGCTGATGCGGAAATACCAGTTCGGATGGCCGGCCCATTCCACATCCAGCTCATCTCGAAAATCGAAGGCCGGCTGGATGTGCTTGCGCTGCAGCTCATCCACAATCACGCGGTTGTAGATGCGGTGGATGGGCACGTCGCCGTGAAACAGACGGTTGCCGCGCTTGCGGATATCCGTCAACGACACTGGTTTGACACTGCAGTATTTCTCGGTCATGAGGAAGTCGGACAGAGTCTTCTGATGATAAGGATCGATTTCCATCAGGATGACGTTTTCGGGATCGCAATCGCCGACGATGGCCTTGCGCAGGAGCGGCCAATAGTCGGTGCTGGTCAGAAAGTGACGGAGGCTCGCGTCGTCCAACGCGTATACGTCCCGATACGTTTCCGCGACGATTGGCTGATAGGCGTAAAGCGATGGGAAGCCCTGGATCTCGACCAGCTTCGGCTCTAGATTTTGGTCGATCCCAAAATCAACTTGGATGAACAATGGGTGCGGTGTTTCGTTCGGGACATTGTATTCGGCGGGGATGGATGCGGTGGACGCCGTCATATATTCCGGGCTCGACATAAGCTGGTCGACCAGCTCTTTGCCGTAGCGGACCATTTTGTCGATCAGCGCCGCGGGGAAAAAGCAAGGGGTTTCGCAATTGCGGAATGAGATCGTGGTACCGCAACGGAGAGCAAGTTCCGAGAGGAATTTGGCGTATTTTTCCGGAGTGAAGCTTCGATTGAAGTGGTTTCTTTGCTCGGGGACCATTTTGCAAGTCAGCCTTGCGTTCACACGAGTGTGAACGCGGCACGCACGAGTGCGTGCGCTACGTCAAATCAGAAACTTGCCGGCGGACATAATTTGGCGATCGTCGGCCCAGATGTCGAAATCACGGCCGACGACGTCGATGTGCGTGCCGGACCACCAGTCGGCGCCGGTATGCGCGCCGTAGGGATTACCGAAAGCCATGTGAACGCCGGGAAGTTTTTCATCCTGCAGAATGTTGCCGATCACGCCGCGCAGCCCGATGTTGGTCCCGATGGCGAATTCGCCGACGCGATCGCTGTTCTCGTCGGTATGTGTGTATCGCCAGAATTCCTGTTCCAGCTCGCGGTTCTGAGAATGAGCTTCCACCACGCGGCTCCCTTCAACTCGTATCGTGAGCGGCGTTTCACGCAGGTCGCCATATTTCGCGCACAGATAATCGCCCACTACACCGTCAATCACGAACCTGCCGTTCACTTCATCAGGAGTAGTGAACACTTCCCCGCCCGGCAAATTTCCCCATTTGTTTACGCTGATGATGCCGCTGGTCTTGATCCACTTATAGTTCTTGTTGAGACCGGCTGTGACGTCGGTGCCGGCGGCGGTTCTGGCGCGCACGGTCTGCGCGGCGGTCGCGATCTCCCACACCTTGCGGCTCAGCTCGTCGACTTTTTCGTAATCGGCGCGCATGCCTTCCAGCATGATGCGCTTCTCGATATTCACCATATGGGCGTGCCGCATTTTGCGGCGGTTCACCACATCCGTCATCTGCATGCGCGTGCGTAGTTCGTTGGCCTGAGCCTGGACCGCGTAGATGCTGACATCGCTCGATTCCATGTCGTCCAGAATTTCAGGCGGCATATCCGCCATGGGACGCGTGGTGATCTCTTCCAGAACGAAGGCGCGGTACGGAGCACCTAGCTGCTCGATCTCACGCACCAAACTCGCCGCGATCTCACGGCAGGCATCGTCCGTAATCACGGTCACTTTTTCAGCAGGCTGGATGCGGAGACAAACCGTCACCGCGTTGCGCGCGCCCGGCGTCAACTCCGGGTCGAACGCCAGCGCGCTCAATTTTCCATTCGTGCTCATGTGGCTATATTGGCGTCGGCCTTGTCCTTTTCCACAACGCCGGTTTCAGTTTCTGAGATCATGAAATCAACCACCTTGGTGAGATCGCCTGTCTCTTTGAACACGCGGAGTTGACGATCCGCGCCCGCACCCATTTCCAGGATCTTGTGGATGTAGTTGATCTCCCTCCGCGATCGCAACTCATCCACTACGTCATCCACGAAATGGAGGTATTCGTAAATCAGGTCGCGCACTGGAACTTCGATTCGTTTTCCAAAGTCGATCAGTTTTCCATCCAGCCCGTAACGGACGGCGCGCCATTTGTTCTCCATAATCAGCGCGCGGCGATACAACCGGAAGCCCTGGTTGGCCGCATGCAGCTTGTATAGTTTTGCGACAGTGGCTTGGATGAGGGCGGCGATGGCCAGCGTCTCTTCCACTCGCATGGGAATGTCGCAGATGCGGAATTCGAGAGTCTGAAAATGCGGATGCGGCCGGATGTCCCACCAGATCTTCTTGGCGTTGTCGATGCAGTTGGTCTGCACCAGCAGATTCACGAAGCTCTCATACTCGCCCCAGCTTGGGAAATAATCCGGAATGTTGGTGCGCGGAAATTTGTCGAACACTTTGCAGCGATACGATTTGAGTCCTGTGTCCATGCCCAGCCAGAAGGGCGAATTGGTGGAGAGCGCCAGGATATGCGGCAGGAAGTAACGCGCCGCGTTCATCAAGTGGATGGCGGTTTCGCGATCTTCGATGCCCACATGCACGTGCAATCCAAAAATCAAATTGGCGCGAGCGACAATCTTCATATCTTCCACGATGTCGAGATAGCGCTGATCCGGGTAAATCTCCTGCTTACGCCAGTCGCCGAACGGATGCGTGCCACCGGCCGCCAAGCGCAGTCCGCCCGCCTTGGCAAGCCGTATCATGTCGCGCCGCAATCCGATCAACTCGGAACGCGCCTGCTCGATGTCGTTACAGACGCCGGTGCCGACCTCGATTACCGACTGGTGCATCTCGGGCTTTACGGATTCCTTCAGGATCGCCTTGCCCTTGGCGATGATCTCCATGTCGATATGCGACCGCAGATCGCGGGTTTCGGGATCAATAGTCTGATATTCTTCTTCGATACCGATTGTGAAGCTGGGTTTCATGAGAAAGCACCGACTCCCTTACGGTCGCGGTTCGGTAACGCGCTCTTTCCGAGCCGCGAGCGTAAGCGACCGGTTGATGTTATTTTTTCGCGGTTCGGGATGCGCATCATCCTGCTGCTCCGGCGCCTCTGGGCTCTGGAAGCAAGAAGCTCGCCCAGCGCAGCTCCTCCATGACGCGCGGCCCGGCGTGGGCTTGCTCGATAGCAAGGTCGGCTACTCGGTCCACGATCCACTCGAAATTCTCCGGCCCCACGGAATGGTAGTCGGCATCCGGCGCGGGATTCAGAAAATCGATGGCGTAAGGCACATCATCCTGGACGGCGAATTCCACGGTATTCAGATCATAGCCGAGGGCCTGGCACAACGTCATAGCATCGCGAACCACGCGGGCGTGCAAGACCGGCGCCACGTGACGAGGCTGCCGTACGTAACGATCCTGGTGAGGCCTCCGTGGATCGTACTGCATGACGTGCACCTTCTTCTGGCCCACCACGTAGCATCGAAAATAAAGATCGAAATCAATGGCCTGCTGCAACGTCATGCAAAGATCGCCGGTATCGTCGTAGGCCGCGAAAAACTCATCCGGTGAATCGACTTTGTAGACGCTCTTCCAACCCCCACCGCTGAAGGGTTTGAGAAAGGCGGGGAATCCGATGTAGCCGAAAATCTCTTCCCAATTGAGTGGGTAGATCAGGTTGCGCATGGACTGATCAGTGGTCCCGATAGGATGCTGTTTGTGCGGCAGCAGCACTGTGCGCGGCACAGCCACGCCGAGCTTGGATGCCAGCGCGTAGTTGAAGAACTTGTCGTCGGCGCCCCACCAAAACGGATTGTTGATAATGCGCGTCCCGCCCAACGCGGCGTTCTTCAAATACGCGCGGTAAAACGGAATGTCGTGCGAAATGCGATCCACGATAACGGCATAGCCGCTGGGCTCCGCCATCCGGATGCCGCCGATGTGGACGTGCTCAGCGCGCACATCGGGGATGTGGCGGGAGTTGATCCGGTCCACCAGGGCGCCCGGGAACGTGCTTTCCATCCCATAAACGATCCCGATGTTTTTCATGGCATATATAAGACTATCAGGGTCAGGGGCGCAGCACCGATTGGTACTGTATTGATAGAGAATACGACACTACCCACCGATTCCCCTTACTGCACCGACTCCCTTACGGTCGCGGTTCGGTAAGGCGGCGCGCGGAAGCAGAACGTGAGTCAGCGCGTGCGGGCGATCAACAAGGTCAGGTCGTCGGACTGAGCTCCTGCGCTGAACTGCTGCACACTGTTCAGAATGGAGGAAACGATTTCGCTCGACGGAAGGCGACGTGTGGCGCGCAGTTCTTCGATCAGCCGCTCTTCACCAAATTCCTCGTCCTCGCTCCGTTCAGCTTCTGTTACGCCGTCGCTAAAGATCACCAAAACATCTCCATCGGCGAGCTGGACCTCGCGAACCGTGCATTCCCAGCGTTCAAACAGGCCAATCACGGTGGCGGTGGCTTTCAATCGCTCCACACTCCCGTCTGAATGCATCAAAATCGGAGGGTTGTGGCCGCAATTGACATACTTCAACAGGCGCGTGGAGTCGTCGTACAGAGCGTAAAACAGGGTGGCGTAGTGTTCGGCGGAAGTGGACTTCCAGATCATGCGGTTCACCACCTGAAGCAATCGCGCAGGATCTTCGGGTGCAATACTGCTTTGGCTGCGCAGGTGGGCCTGCAGATTAGCCACCAGCAGCGCAGCGTGGACGCCTTTCCCGGAGACGTCCGCCAGAACTAACCCAACATGTTGGGAGCCCAGATCAAGAAAATCGTAATAATCCCCGCCTACCGATCGAGCCTGAATGCACTGCGCGGCGCAATCCAGCGTTTTCAAACGCACGGGCGCTTGCGGAAGGAGCCTGGTTTGCACCTCCTTAGCGATCTCCATTTCGAACGCTGCGCGGCGCTCGACCTCCATGCGTTCGGCGATCTCTTCGGCGAGTCTTATGTTTTCGAGCGCCGTTGCAGCCTGACTGGCGACGGAGGCAAGCAGACGCTTGTCCTCTCTCGAATACGGCTCATCCGACAGCCGCCGCCCCAAGACCAAAAGGCCCACCAGCCCGGCGCTACGCCCTAACATCGGTACCAGGCAATCGGGATGAAGCGCCGCCAGCGCGGATGTCGCAGCGGCGCCGTCCTGGTCCGGAGACGGGAAGTCCCAGGGCTGACCGTGCTCGGCCAGTTCGGCAAGAAGTGGAGCGTCAGGGGAAATGGACGACAGCTCTGGCGGCACGGCGCCGGAAGCGGCGATCAACTGATGGTCGCTTTCCTCAAAATAGATCACCAGGAAACTCGGCCTCAAAGCCTGAACCAGATGCCGCTGCATTAATTCCGCAATCTCCGCGCGTCCGGTTGTTCGACGGATATTCTCAGCCAGATCTTCCAGAATCACGCGGGCATCATAGGCGCTGCGAAAAAAGGCGCGATCAATCCGGCCGCTTACATGTTTGTGGACCTGCGATCCGCCCCACAGCAGCGCCGATCCGAAGACGACGCCCAACGCAATGCCCGAGGACTGAGCAGCCTCGATCAAGCGCTCGAAATGCAAGGCGAAAAAGGAGGCGAACAGGAACGTCAACCCGATGCTTAGGAGAGCGAGCAGAACCGTGAATCCGCGCTGGACCAGAAGATAACGGGCGCTACGCTTCAGCAATACGGGGATCTCAAGCACGCGGTGTTTCACTACGGCGTAGGCAAGAGACAGCGGAAAGATGGCCAGCACCAGCACTGTGAGCGTATTCAGCCAAGAACGAGGTCCAAAACCTCCAAAATCCTCCGCAGCCCTCTCTATCACCGGTGGTCCAACGCCGACCACCGCGCCCCACAGAATGACGCGGAGCTTGCGGCGCGATTCCGGATCGCGCGTGCTGTAGAAATTCACGGCCAACGAGATCAGCCCGAGTGTGATGAACCCGTAGACGTGAATGAGTACGATCTTCTGGCTAATGCCGGGTCCCAGCAAGTTCGATATCACCTGCGGCATTTGCATGTTGCCGGTTCGTAATCCGGGCAGTCCGAAGAAAAACCCGAGCACGAGAGCCACCCATTTCAGCCAAGGCATAAGACGATCCAGAGGCGATTGGGTGGGAAATACCGCAAAGAAAAAGTAAAAGAGCGGTCCGAGCATTCCCTGGAAAAGTGCCTTGAAGGCCAGTGCGAACGGCCCTAGCATGGGCGCCATAGCGACGATCTCCTCAGCCTGGCCGGGGGCCTGCAAAAAGCTCGCAAAGAGCAGGGCCAAGAGCCACGCTTTAGGATCCGTCAGCCGTAGAAACAAAACCGCCAACCCAACCACCACAAAAGGAACTGGGTATAAGTCGCGGACCTCTTCGAAGACATATTCTGTCAGGCGTCCTGAAAGTCGTGGGCGGAAGACCCCGATCATTACCAATGGTGCGGACTGACCCAGCCGCCGGATGGTGAGTTGAACGGCATCGCCGGGCTTGTGCTGCCTCCAGACCATGGTCTGGAAATTGGCGCTCCGGATAGCGTGCCCATTGATCGCGATGACTCGGTCGCCCGGCAGCACTCCAGCCTTCTCGGCCGGACTATCGGGCGCAACGCTCCTCACTAACATCGCGTGTCCGGACGCCAGATATGGGTCGTCGTAGCCGAGTTCCACGGACGGCACCTGGCGGACCGCGGCCATCCAAAGAACCGCGTAGAGCAGGGTGGAAGCAGCGAAGATCAGCGCCAATGCAAGGAGGAAGGGATGCGATCGTTGGCTTGTTGTGGATGGATTGCGCATCGTCGCTACCAGTATCCTAGCAACCGGTTCGCAGGCGGAAGCGCCCAATGCCACTTAGTTTTCCCAAAACTGGGCATCCAGATGCAGTCGTGGGGCAG